>JAUWZV010000031.1 GCA_030615105.1 Desulfobacteraceae bacterium | reverse complement strand
CTGAGGAAGGGATTATTTTTAGGCTCTTTTCATGGGAACTATTTCGCTCTCATTCTTATGCCCAAAATGGAATATATAGCGAATATTTTCTTGATTTACTATTAGGATCAGCAGGTTTGATCAAGCCTGCTTCAAGGGTTTCAGATATTATTCTCGATGCCATCGGATAATTTTTGTCAGAAATATTAAAACGTTCTCTTAATGAGCCGTTGCTCATCTTCTCGCCACCGGAGACATATTTTAAACAGCAGTGCTGGTAACAGGCTCTGATTCGATTATCTTTGTCCATTTTTGATAATGGTCTTGGCGCATAAAGAATGGCTTTTAAGTGATTTTCAGTTGCAATAAAATCAGGGGCGGGTAACTGGAACATTTCAACGCTGGTTATTGCCTTATCAATACCACTACCTCTTTCTTCGCAGATGTTTATCCTTCTCATAAATGAAGCTAAAATTTCATTCCGGGATTGAGGAGGATAGTCGATAAATCTCAGTGTGTTGATCAATGGTCTACCTGGATTAGTAACCTCAATTCTGTCTGAAAATATTTCAACCATTGGATCCGTACCAATCGCATAGAAGTCCTGGTGTATTAAACTATTGGCAACCAATTCACGAATGGCAATTTCAGGATATATTTTCACTTCACGTCTCAATGCTTCCCCAATGACCTCGTTAGTGGGAAGTTGGTCATTGATATACTCCACCAAGCCTTCAAAGCCACAGGCATATCCCTTTGCAGATTGTTGTTCTTTGATCGTCCTTAACCTGTTTGTTCCTTCATAAATAATCACCCGGACCGCTTTTCTTTTTAATCTGGGGAAATCATTCAAATTTTTAGCAAATAATATTGCACCCAGATTGGTTATTTGATAGTCCTCATCATTTAGAACAACCAGCCTATCTGCTGCCATTTTCTCCAGAATAGCAGATTTATTATCAGGAAGATTTTGGTTCATCAGGTCGAAATATTTTGTAAAGTCAAGTTTCTGTAAAACTTCATCAGTAGACATATTGGTAGCAGCCAACTCTTCCTCAAAACTAATATTGCTTGATTGGGCGATGCATCGGCTAACTTCCTGTTTGGTCATTTTCCGTGTTTGACTGGCCGAGCGAACAAACGAATCATATATTGTTTTGCCACGTAAATGAACAGGTTGATGGTGTGATTCAGAAATAAAGACAAATAAAAGTGGAATCCCCTTGAATATCTGAATGGTATGTTTAATAGCAATGGCTGGCTCAAGACCATCTCTGGCAATATTACCTAATTTCGCAATGATTTTGGTGTAATCTTTGTTTGGCAACCCTTTAGGCACACCAGAACCACTTACACCATAGACCAAAAATCCGCCCCCCACATAATTTGAAAAAGCGGAAAGATGCTGGGCTAATTTTTCGTTCTTGGTGGAGAGGTTTGATTTCCAGTCCAGTTCGTTCAATTCCTGGGGAACTGGATTTAGGCTTTTATCCAACAGCGCTAATGCTTGTTTTTCCCATTGCTTCATAATCAAGTTATCAGTTACATAACCGTTACATAAACAAGTGATGATATTCCAAGGAGTTACAGCCCCCCATGGCTATAATTCTTGTTGCTAATTACATAAGAACATCTAATTCAGATCCAGCTTGATAATTTAACTTTGTGAGAAACGGGTTTTCGTGTTCTGGCCATGGCACCCTTAATTAGGAATCAAATATTGAAGTATTTCTGTCAGATCAGACCCTATTCTGTAAAATAATTTCATCAAGTCTATCAAGGATGGGAGTGAAGATCAAATAGTATTCCCCATTCAATAGAATTAAGTGAAATTGCGTTAACTTTTTGTATCCTTTTGTTTCCAGAGATAGGGGCAGATGAGGGGCAAAATGGTAGCAAATACAAAAAAAGGATTTAGCCAAAATGACTAAACCCTTGCTGGTTCTGGCGCGCCTGGAGGGACTCGAACCCCCGACCTGCGGATTAGAAGTCCGCTGCTCTATCCAGCTGAGCTACAGGCGCATAAATCTTAGGCCTCTTTTACCTCCCTTCTCTCAATAAACTCTAGATTACCCCCCCATAGAGGAAGGTCAGGATTTCCTTGAATTTCTACGCTGACCTCATAGCGTTTTTCAAGTTCAGCTAATTCTGTTCTTTTTTTATTTAAAAGATAGCTGGCCACCTTGCTTGGCAGTACCCCGGTGACCCTCTCAATATTTCCTTTTGAAGCGCCCAGCCATATCTGGCGCAAGAAAGAAACTGAGGAAGCCTCCACAGACCTAACTATTCCTCTTCCCTGGCAGAATTCACAGATCTGGTAGCTCTTTGATTCTATTGATGGTGTCAAACGCTGCCTGGAAAGTTCCATTAATCCAAATTTTGATAGATAGGAGATATTTATCTTTGCCCTGTCTCTTTTGACTTCCTCCTTTACCTGTTTTATCAATTCTCGTTCATGCTTGGGGTCTTTCATGTCAATGAAGTCGATTACTACCAAACCACCGATATCCCTAAGTCTTAATTGCTTTGCTATCTCCCTGGCTGCTTCCAGATTGGTTTTAAAGGCTGTATGCTCTACACCTTTGGCCCTTGTAGATCTTCCGCTATTTACATCAATTGCAATCAGGGCCTCAGTGGAGTCAATAACAATTGAACCCCCACTTTTTAAAGGTACCCTATTACTATATATCTGTTCGATCTGTTTTTCAATTCCGTATTCGGAAAATATCGGTTTCTTCTCCTTGTAAAGCTTTACCCTTCTTTGATGTCTTGGAGAGATAATCCTCATAAAATCCTTTATTTTTTGCCAGGTTTCTCTGTCATCAACCAGGACCTCATCTACCTCAGCGCTAAAATGATCCCTAAGGGTCCTAAGACCAAGATCCTGTTCTTTAAATATAATGGAAGGGGTAGGTTTGTTTTCGGCCTTTTTCTTGATATCCTGCCACATTCTTAAGAAATTATTCAACTCCCGGGCTATTACCCGCTTTTTCTGTCCCGAAGCTGCAGTTCTTACAATATAACCTACTCCTTCAGGCAGCTTTAGTTGATTCATAAGGGATTTCAGCCTTTGTCTTTCCTTTTCATCCTCTATTTGATGGGAAATACCACCTGTAGTTCTACCTGGGGTTAAAACAAGATAGCGGCCTGCCAACGATATATAGGTGGTAAGATAGGCTCCTTTTCTTCCTACTGTCTCTTTGGTTACCTGGACCAGAAGCTCCCTTCCTTTTTTAAGTGCATTTTCTATATGAATAGGTGCTTTTGTGTCAGGAACTTCCCCTTGAGATTCAAAATATTCGGGATGTATCTCTCCCATCTGCAAGAAACCATTTTTTTCTCCGCCATAATCTATGAAGCAGGCCTGCAAACTGCGTTCAATCCTGGATACGACTGCTTTATAGATATTTCCTTTTGCCTCTTCTTTTGTTGAGGTCTCAATGTAGAATTCATCCAGGTCACCATCCTTTAGTATGGCAACCCGGTATTCTTCAGGTTCTACCGCATTTATAAGCATTTTAAATGACATTTAAGGTCTACCCTGTATTTTAAAGTGTTGATAGGCTTGGTACATAAATGTCCTTAAGGCTGCCTCCCTGCCAGGTAGAAATGAGCCATCATATGAGACATCAATGTAGGGAACATTTAACTCGGCCATTAAGGGCTTGGCAACAGAGGAAGTGAGATTGCTTGGCATGCAGGTAAAGGGAAATATGTTTACGATCCCGTTGTATCCTTGGTGTGCAAGTTCCATGGCTGATGAGATACTAAGACAGGCCTCAGTGCCAACCTCAAAGGAGTATGTATTGTTCTTTTTTAGGACCCTTTCGAGATGACCTATCTTATGGTCTTCCTCAATATCGATATATTTCCATACCATCCGGTACACCTTTCTCTGTTGCATGTACTGGTAAAAGAGGCTGAGATTGTGTTTTAGATATCTTAGAATAGATTCCTTTACCTCTTTTAGCCGTAATCTTTTAAGGTTTAATCTTAGGGCAATCTTTGCTAATCTTACCTGATCATAGGTTGTATAGTTTATCCATTCACCAACGGAGGCGTTAATTGCCTCAGCACCATATTTTTCAAGTATTCTAATGGTATCCTGGTTAGATTTAACGTGTGTCCTCACATAGATTTCTCCAATCACACCTATGAGAGGTTTTCTTGGAATTTTAGGGTCGATAATCTCTTTTCCTTCCTTCACAATTTCTATTAAATCCCCGAGAACAGGAGAGAAATCTTTTTTAGGTGAATGTTTGGTAAAAGATTTGGTCATCCGCTCCATTGCCTGAGCAATAAATTTGTCGGTCTCGCCTTCCAATTTCTCATATGGTCTAATTCTCCAAAGGAGTCTATCAAGTATATCTCCTACGACAATGGAAAGATAGGCCGCCTTCCTAAAATCTTGCATCTTTTCTTTTGGAATCAATCCAGCAAGATCATAGGCGTCATCTGAATTGAGTGCTGCAATCTTCACCTTGTCCAAACCAGGCATGGAATCAAGGATTATCCTGTGATATTTGTTATACATACCAAACCTGCAAGGACCATCCGCCCCTGGCATAAAGTAAACATAGTTTTCAGGATCAAATCTCTCTCCGAGCTTCTCTCTTTCCTTTTTCATGAATAAGAGAATATCCCCAAGGGTTACTACACAGGGAAAGCACTCTTTACCAGAGGTGAATTTTTTTCCCAGATCGAGACCTTCATATGTTTCCATAACTTTAGAATTTATTCCAAAGCCGCGGAAGACCCCTGCCAGAAGATGACCACCTATTCTGTTCATCTCTGGAATCAGGAATGTCTTTCCCTGAACATCAAATCGTCCAACCCGCTCTGATATGACTCGAAAGGTGTCTAATTGAGTAACTTTTTCCATTTTTAAGACCCTATAGCAGTAACTTTTGTGTTTTGAGTTTGTGTGGATTCCATTTTTTGAACAGATTGTATTACATTTTTGAATGCCTCGAGCCTTGTCATAACACCTGCCACTGCGGTGTGTTCATCCAATTCCAGGATGAGATAAGGCTTGTCTCCCATTATGAATTTATAGAAGTGCTCGTTAAAAGAATCTGGGCCACAGCTAAAGTTAGTAAGATGGAGGCCAAAGAAGTTGGACGTCACCTTTATGAGTTTCGCAGCCTTTAATACCTGGCAACCATAGGCCCAGTACATATTTGGGAAGTCAGATAAATCCACGCCCCTGATATCTATAAAATCCACAGGAAGGGCTGTTATGCCTATTTTAGAAAGATTCTGTCCAATTCTCAAATTCAGTCTTTCATCAAAGAGGTTGTAGGGTCTGCCAGTAACAAGAACCAGGGGTTGCTTATCTCCCAGGGAGGATGTGATTTCAGCACCATGAGTGTATAACTCATCTTCAAAGTTCTGCTGCTTGCTAAATGCTATATCTAACGCCTCTTTGATTTTACTTAAGGATACCTTCAATTTTTTACCAATCTGTTTATGCAATTCTATGCTTAATAGATCCGGGCTATATTTAAGGTGGACAGTAGGATTTAAGATCTCGCTATCATTTAGTCCCAATGCCGCCTTAAGCATGTATTGATTTCCTTGAATCATGGGGCAATAAAAATTATTCTTATTTTCAACCTCGGAAGGAAGATCAATAATGTTTGGCAGAAACAGGTATTGTGTCTTACCGAGTAAATCTATGACGTGACCATGTGAGACCTTGACAGGAAAGCATGTCTCAGTTGTCATTGACTCTATTCCTAATTTTGAGATTCGATCGTTGGTTTTTGGTGTTAGGACAACCCGATACCCAAGTGTATCAAAGAAGCTTGCCCAGAAAGGGGCTAACTGGTGATTATACAATGCCTTCTGCATTCCCACAGTTGGCCTTCCGTCAATTTCAATAATTGCTCTGGTGTCCTTCTCAGTGTCCTTTTCCCGATCCCCCAGATCGTAATAGAGACCTTTAAGATGTTTTTCCCAGATAGCATCTCTTAGCTTGAAGTAATCCACTTTCTTCTCACCATATTGGCCTCTTATCTCATACCTGCCACACTCTCCTCCCCATACACTCTTTCTTCCACTAAAATTATATATCTTCAGTTTACATTTATTATGGCACTGGAGGTCCGCATGGCATATTGCCTCCTTGTACTCTAATTTATCATGAATTGTCTCCTCTAACCCCCTGAAAGAAGACATCTCTTTCTTTTCTTTCTCCATTTTTTCCTGTACACTGATTGCAGCGCCGAAGCCACCCAGTACCTCTCTGTGTTTAGGTATCAAAATACCCTTTCCCAGTACCGCCTCAAAGGCAGCCACTATCGCCTTATTGAGGGAGGGACCCCCCAGGAACATGATTTTGTCGCCTATCTTTTTGTTTTCAACTACCCTATTCAGGTAGTTGTAGACAATGGCATAACAGAGGCCGGCGATAAGATCATTTTTATGCCCACCTTTTTGGGCATAAGAGACAAGATCAGATTCCATAAATACGGTACATCGTTCGGTCAGTTTAAAGGGATTTTTTGATGATAGAGCAAGCTGTTGGAATTCTTCAACGATGTTTATGCCATTCTTATTTGCCAGCTCGTGCAGAAAGCTCCCTGTTCCGGCTGCACATACCTTGTTCATGTCAAAGTCAAGTGGATGGGTATTAGAGATAGAGATGTACTTGCTGTCCTGTCCCCCTATTTCAAAAATGGTATCTATGGAAGGGTTAATTTCAACAGCGCCCCGTGCGTGAGCAGTGATCTCATCGATAATCAGATCTGCATTGAGGAAATCGCCAACTACCATTCTCCCTGATCCTGTAGTTGCCACCCCTTTGATATCCATCAGGTCTCCACATCTCTCTTGTACTATCCCCAAAAGATTTTGTGTTACTTCAATAGGCTTGCCCATTGTCTGGCGATATTCCTTGTCAATGATTTCTCTGCCTTGATTGATAAGGGCATATTTGGTAGTAGTGGAGCCTACATCGATCCCTAAAAAAACCGGGATTTTTCCCTTTGCCTTAGGGATAACTTTTACCTCATTGTCTTCTGGAAAATCTGTTTTAATCAGTTTCAATCTCGGGGCTGATGAAAATGAAAACGATCCCTTTTCCGCCATGGATTTAAGTTCTTCTAAATCAGGCTTATTGGATATACCTAATTCTTTGGCCTGAAGAGCAACCCCTAAGGCACCAACAGAAGTGGGATGTTTAGGGACAATGAGTTCAGGAAAATGATCCCTGAATGCCTTTACCTGAAGATCGTTCATGGTTAGGCCACCGATAAATAGTATAGGTTTAGGCATCTCCCTGTTAGAGACAATGGTACTTAGGTAGTTGGATGCATTCCCAACGTGTAAACCAGCAATGATATCCGCGAGTTTTTCACCCTTATTCTGGAGGTGGATCATATCTGACTTGGTAAAGACTGTGCATCTACAGGCCACCCTGGCGGTGTTTTTGCTTTCAAGGCCTAATGTAATAAAATCTTCCAGGATCTCAGATATATGGGCCTCTGATGTATCTTCTTTCCCGTATATAGATGATGCCAATCTTTCTGCCTGTTGATCAATAAACGATCCTGTACCAGAGGCACAGGGGCCATTTGTGTTGAAGTCATCAAGTTCCCACTTGTCCCCGTTATGACTGAGAATAAACAAGGCGGTATCCTGTCCGCCCATGCTAATAATAGACCGTACATCTGGCTGCAAAGAAACAGCACCAAGGATTTGAGTAATAGATTCAAACTCATAAAATCCATCTATCCTATCACTTATTATTCTTCCGTGATTTCCAGTAAAGGCAAGGGCCCTTATTTTTTCAGAACTAAACTGGTCGTATAACTCACTGACGATCTCAAAAACAGATATCTCTACTCCGCCAAAATGTCTCCTGTAAGGGAACTCAAAAATTAATTCTCCTCTGTTGTTGATTACAACAGCGTTTACACTTACAGAACCAGCGTCAATGCCAATATAATAGTTTTCCATCTCTTCAAGTGCCTAAAGCCCGCCTTGGCGCTATATTCTTTAATCAGCCTACTAAGTCAATAAGCAAGTACATGCTAAAATAAGCCTAGTAAGTCTTTAGGCCAGGACTGGGCCAGGGTTAAAAGTGATCTAAATCAGCCTCAGGCTGATAAAGTGCCTAAAGTTCGCAAATCCCCACATATCACAATTCACATTCTTATATCCAGTATCAAATTCAATGCGCCTCTCCCCAGTTTTTACCCCAGTTTATATCTACCTTAAGAGGAATGTTCAAGGGATAAACACCCTCCATTTCATCTTTTACTAATTTAGTGGCAATATTCAGCTCCTCTTGGGGAACCTCAAAGACTAACTCATCGTGGACCTGAAGTAGCATCTTTGTGCCTAAATTTTCTTTCTTTAACTTTGAAGCAATGTTTATCATAGCCATTTTTATAAGGTCAGCGGCCGTTCCCTGGATGGGCGTATTAATAGCAGCCCTTTCTGCCTCGCTTTTTAACCTTTCATTATCACTGTTTATATTCGGGAGATATCTCCTTCTTTTAAGAAGGGTGGTCACGTATCCATTTTGCCTTGCCTGGGATAGTATCTTTTCTTTAAAATCCTTAACCCCTTTATATCTTTCAAAATAGCTGTCAAGATAAACTTGCGCTACCTTCCTGCTTATTCCGAGTTCCTTGGATAGCTTCACTGGCCCCATTCCATAGATGATCCCAAAATTGATAGTTTTGGCCATCCGGCGCATATCCGGTGTCACTATTTTCGGGTCCAGATCAAATACCTCTGCAGCTGTCCTGGTATGTATGTCCTCCCCCATCTCAAAGGCTCGAAGAAGAACAGGGTCATCTGAATAATGGGCAAATACCCGTAACTCAATCTGTGAGTAATCAGCAGACATGAGAAGTTGACCATCATCTGCTATAAAACCTTTTCTTATCTCCCTTCCTTCTTCAGTTCTGATAGGTATGTTCTGGAGATTCGGATTGCTGCTGCTTAACCTACCGGTTGCAGTCACTGTCTGATTGTAAGAGGTGTGGACCCTTCCGGTGAGTGGATTTACCATGTTCACCAGGGCATCCAGATAAGTAGATTTAAGCTTACTAATGGACCTAAAACGCAAAAGAAGGGACGGGATTTCATGAATGCTGGCAAGCTCGGTTAGTACTTCAACATCTGTAGAGTACCCAGACTTTTTCTTTGTCTTTTTCTTAACTGGCAGGTTCAACTTTTTAAAGAGGATATAGCCAAGTTGCTGAGGGGAATTTATATTGAATTCTTCTCCGGCCAGATCAAAGATCTTGCGTTCAATGGAGGAGAGCTCATCAGCGAATTTTCCTGACATGTCTTTAAAAAAATCCACGTCTATCTTTATCCCGGTCATTTCCATATCCATTAGAACCGGGATGAGCTTCATCTCCAGATCCTGAAACAGGGTATAATTATCAGTATTTCTAAGTCTTTTTTCCAAAATGGATTTTAACAGGAGAGTTATCTCTGAATCCTCGCAAGAATATTCCTTGGCCTTATTGACATCAACAAAGGCAAAATTTTTATCTTTATTATGGCCAGTTACATCCTTGTAGCTTACCATTTTGTAGCTTAAATAGTGCTGTGCCAGATAATCCAGATTATGTTGGCGCAAGGTAGGATCAATAACATATGAAGCAATCATTGTATCAAAAAACATTCCCTTTAGATTGATATCGTATCTACACAAGACCTCTGCATCATATTTGATATTTTGCCCTATCTTTTTTATGGCGTTATCGCAGAAGATATCCTTTAGAATGGTTAAGGCCTCGTCAATATTTATCTGGGGTCCCACGGTATTATATGTATGACCTAAGGGTAGATAATATGCAATCCCTGGCTCGACACAGAATGATATACCCACCAGTTCCGCATAGAGATAGCTTTTACTGGTGGTTTCTGTATCAAGACAAACTATCCCTTTCTCCCTTATGATTTCTATTAGAGATCTTAGTTCTTCTATTTTCAGGATTAATCTATAGTCTTTATTGCTTAGCTCAGGGGATTCAGAGAATTTATCAATAAGTGATTTAAATTCCAGTTCCCGGAATATCTCAGCCAGCCTGTCTTTTTTGGGCGACATAAACCTTAAATCATCAATTGTTATATCAATTGGTACAGAATTATTTATCGTGACCAGTTTTTTGCTTAAAATGGCCTGCTCCTTAAACTGCTCCACCTTTTTCTTAAGTGAGTCCTTAGCTATTTTATCCGTATTTTCAAAAAGCTCTTCGGTTGAATTAAATTGTTGGATCAGGTTAAGGGCTGTCTTTCCCCCAACTCCAGGGATACCGGGGATATTATCTGTTTTGTCTCCTGAAAGGGCCATTACTTCAATAATCTGTTCAGGCTCAATCCCATAATCCCGCTTTATAGCAGCATAATCCGTCAGTTTTTCACTCATTGAGTCCCACATAACCGTATTTTCCGATAGGATCTGTCTGAAGTCCTTGTCACTACTAACAATAACCACATTAAGGCCCTGATTTCTTGCTAATTTTGCAATAGTGCCAATAATATCATCTGCCTCATATCCTTGCTTTTCCAGAATAAGCACATTTAATCCGGCAACCACCTCTTTAATATATGGAATCTGTACCACCAGATCCTCCGGCATAGGGGGCCTGGTGGCCTTGTAATCTTTAAATATCTTATGCCTGAAGGTAGGTCCCTTCACATCAAAGACTACAGCTACATAATCAGGCGATTTATCGTCAAGGAGTTTCATTAGCATCTTTGTAAAACCTAATATGGCATTGGTGGGCAGACCTTTAGAATTAGAGAGGCCTCTAATTGCATGATAGGCCCTGTGTATATATAAACTTCCATCTACAAGGTAGAGTGTTTTATTTGCGCTTTTCATCTTTGTTGGGGGATCATCTTTTAATAGCAAAAATGTCTCAACGCGGATTAGTGGGAAAAATGCGTTAGGTGCGCCGAAAATCCATTGTGGATTGCGGTGGCATGTAAATAAGCCTAAGGCTTATAAAATGCCACCCTACGTGGGATTAAGAAAATTTCCACTAATCTACGATGACCCAAATTTTTTAATGCTAATGTAGTCAAGAAGAGATAAGAAATCAACATGCTTTTTTTTGGGCTTTTCAATAACAGCAAGGGAATCATTCTTGCGCCATATTGTATCTAATGGAGATAAGTTTACGATACTCAGTAGTCTTATAAGAGGCAATGAATTTATTGCTATATTGAACATTTTTTGTTACCAATAGTCAGCATTAGAAAGGAGTAATTCATGGAAATAGCAGTTGGAATGTTTTTGTTTTTACTCGTTTTAGCATTTGTATGCGAATTTATTGACTCATCACTTGGCATGGGATATGGAACAATTTTGGCACCTTTCCTCATCATTATCGGCTTTGATCCGTTAGTTGCTATTCCTGCCGTCTTACTTTCACAGGCATTTGGGGGTTTATCGGCTTCGGTTTTTCATCATCAATTTGAAAATGTTTCATTTAAGTATGATTCAAGGGACTTGAAGATTGTTTTCGTCATCAGCGGTTTCGGGATTATTGCAACTGTATTTGCAGCCCTTATCTCAATCAGCATCCCGAGAATCATACTAAAAACCTATATTGGAATACTGGTGATTGTGATGGGAGGCATTATACTCCTCAACCTCTCTTTTAAATTTTCCATGAGAAAGATGATCGCTATTGGGATATTAAGCGCGTTTAATAAGGGAGTGTCTGGTGGAGGATTTGGCCCTGTTGTTACCGGAGGACAAATTCTTTCAGGACAAGATCACAAAGCAGCAATTGGAATCACGACATTAGCCGAGGCACCAATTTGTATATCTGCCTTTTTTACATATTTGATTGGCAGAACAGTAATTGAACTTCAACCTCCGATACTGAGTATGCCGTTTTCAAGTTTCCTTCACCAAATGTTTTCCCCAAAAATGTTTCAGTGGGAACTCATTTTAGCCTTAATGCTTGGCTCTATACTTGTAACGCCATTTGGAGCATTTACAACAAAAGTTTTAAAGAAAGAGAAAATGCATAATATCGTCGGCATCTTAATTACAGTTTTGGGTATTTGGACACTCATAAAAACCTGGTTTTGATTCTAATAGCTCAGTATCTGTGATTCATTGGCAACTAATTTGGCAACGGACCACAGACAACTGACAACAGACATTACTTATTTGTTACATAATCGCTAATTTTTTGGAGGTGGAATAATGGTTCGATGATAAAGGGTCTTTTTCAAGTCACTCTCCTTTCTCTTCTTGAAGCTTAATAGTTTGTTCAAAAATATTTCACGATACTCAGTAGTTCTATAAGAGGCGATGAGTTTGTTACTATACAGAATGTTTTCTGTATATTAACTAACCAGCATAGGCTCTTTTCTTTACTCCTGTCATCCCCGCGGTCCAATGATATGGTTGACAATAAAAAGATTTTTTAGATTGACAATAAGTTGACAATTAATAGAATAGAGTCATGAATACAAAAGAAAAGATCCTCAAATATTTAGAGAAAAAGAAATCTGTCACTGGTAAAGAGCTATCTGAATTCCTTGGGATATCCAGGCAGGCTATTAATAAACACCTAAAGGAATTAATATCGAATGGCAGAGTAGCAAAAGAGGGTACTACTAAGGGAGTAGTTTATAGGTATCCTGTTGCCAAAAGGAGAGTCCAATCCGTAAAAAGATTCGGGAAAGAATATTTTTTGCAAGGCATTGAAGAACATAAGGTGTTTCGGGAATTAATGACATTTCTAAACCTTAAAAGCGAACTAAGCAAAAATACCTTGGATATAGGTAATTACGCATTCACAGAAATCTTGAATAATGCTATAGAGCATTCTGAGTCCAGAAAATCCCATGTTGAGGTTAGCCTTGACCAATACAGGTTTAATTTTCGTATTCGGGACTTTGGAATAGGGATTTTCTATTCAATCTTTACAAAATTTAACCTACTTGATGAAAATGCCGCTATCGGAGAGCTCATCAAGGGGAAAACAACCACTATGAAGGAAAAACATTCTGGTGAAGGCATATTCTTTACTTCAAAATCAGCTGACATTGTTTCTTTTAGGTCTCATAAAATAAATCTTATTTTTGATAATCAGAAAAAAGATGTTTTTGTTGAAGAAAAAAAGTTTATTAAAGGGACTGAAGTGGATTTCAGTATCAGCAGGCGTTCAGGAAGAAGACTTGATAAACTCTTCACGGAGTTTGCTCCAGAAGAATTTGAATATAGATTCGAGAAAACCAGGGTTCTGGTAAAACTTTTCAAAAAAGATTGTATTTCACGATCAGAGGCTAAAAGATTGCTTTCCAAGCTCGATAAATTCAGGGAAATAATACTGGATTTTGAAGGCGTCAAATCTATTGGTCAGGGATTTGCTGACGAGATTTTTAGAGTCTTCAGAAATGCACATCCTGATATGATCATAAAAACCGAAAACCTCAGTCCTTCCCTGAAACAAATCATTAACCATGTGGTTGACAATAAAAAGATTATTTAGGTTGACAAAAAGTTGACAATAAATGAGATATTGAGTGTCGAGTCTGGACATGATATGTATGAAATACTTCAAGTTTTTACATAATCGCTAATTTTTTTGGAGGTGGAATAATGGTTCAAAGAAAAAGGAGACTTGGAAGAGGAGTCGCTATGGTTGGAGCCGGGATGTCACCCTTTGGTATCCGACCGGATGTTACCAACCGCGAATTGTTTGCGGAGGCCTTCCTGGATATGGGAAATTCTGTGGATAGAGGGTTTGATCCTAAGGAGATCGAATCCTTATATGTGGGAAATTGTGGAGCTGAGATGTGGGAGTCGCAATCAGTGATGGGAGCTTTATGTGCTGATGCAGTAGGTTTGACTCCTTGTCCAGCACGTAAAATTGAAGATGCATGTGCAAGCAGTTCAGTAGCTGTGAGAGATGGGATTATGGGGATAGCCTCAGGCATGTATGATATAGTTTTGGTTGGCGGAACAGAAAAGATGAGTATCTTGCCTACCAACTGGACAACAATGGCCCTTGCCTGTGGTTCTGATACAACCTATGAAAGTTCAGCCGGATTTACCTTTCCCGGCCTTTATGCCTCCATGGCAACTGCACACATGCAGAAGTATGGAACTACTCACGACGATTTGTTGAGGGTAGCAATAAAGAACCACAGCAATGGAGTCTTGAACCCCAAGGCACATTTTCCTAAGACCATTAAAGATGTTATGAATATGCGTATTGCCCAGGCTGAAAAAAAGGGAAAGCCTATTCCAGGCTGGGCTGATGAAATGGAATTCCTTCATGACCCGAGATATAATCCGGTGATTGCCTGGCCAAACACCTTGTTTGATTGTTGCCCTATTACAGACGGGGCAGCCTGTATCCTTCTGGTGGCTGAGGAGATAGCCAAAAACTTCACTGATAACCCTCTCTATATCATTGGCTCAGGACAGGCCAGCGGTCATAATCTCCACGACAGGGATACCCTGACTTCTGTTCCTGCAGCCAAGATAGCGGCACAGCAGGCTTACGAGATGGCAGGCATCAGCCCCTGGGATATAAAAATAGCAGAGGTTCATGATTGTTTTACCATTGCTGAGGTAATGGCAATAGCTGATCTGGGTTTCTTTAAGGAAGGCAAGGAAGCAGCTACAGCAGCCGGGGAAGGTAAGACTGCTCGAGACGGTGTAAAACCAATCAATGTTTCCGGTGGACTGAAGTGCAAAGGACATCCTGTGGGCGCCACCGGTGCTGCACAGATCGTAGAGATATTCCAGCAGATGAGAGGTGAAGCAGGCCCCAGACAAATTACAAATATGGATATTAATCTTACCTTGACTCATAACATCGGGGCACATGGGACTACAGCCGTTGTCCAGATCTATGAAAGGAGATAGTACAGATGAAAGATATACCATTTACTATTGCCTCATTTGAAAATTTCTTGAAAGAAAAGAAACTAATGGCCTCCAAATGCAATAGATGTAATGCATTATGGTTGCCTCCACGCCCCATTTGCATCGAATGTAACAGCGATGAATTAGAATGGGTTGAGCTAAATGGGAAAGGGAAACTTGTTGCCTTTACTGTAATAGGTGTTGGTCCTATACCAATGATAGAGGCAGGTTATGACAGAGATAACCCTTATTGTGCCGGAATCGTTGAGGTGGAGGAAGGTCCAAGGATTAGTGCCCAGATTATGGGTGTTGATGTTGCTCATCCGGAGAATATTAAAATCGGCACCAATCTCACAGCAGACTTTGTGGAAAGAGGGAGCTGGCATTTTGTGGAAGAGCTGGCTAAAGAGAGAAAGACATACCTTGCATTTCGGGTTTAGCAATCCGAATGACAGGCTTCTTCTGCTTATACCAAGTTGCAATCATGTCATTGCGAGGAGCGAAGCCTGCCCGCCATTGGCTTCGCCTTCAGGCGAGGCGGGCGGGCGACGTGGCAATCTATCCTATTGAGCCCGCCCTGGTGCGACTTGCCGGGAATAGGCTGTTGGCGCTGTAATATTTCGGAAACGGAAGCCTTAAAAATCGAGCATGGCAAATCAGGTCTGGGCCAGGGATTGCTTCATCCGCCAGAGAGCTTTGGCGGATTCGCAATGACGTCTATAAATAGTAGCCGTTTGAATGCAACTTGGTATTAAATCTCCTTAAGATTTGATCCAGGAAAGAGAGGGCTTTTCTGATATTTGCACACATTGAAGGCTTGAAATATTATGCCGGCTGACGGAAATGGACAGGAAGCCGTATTTACCAAGGCACAATACTTTTTATGAAGGCTCTAACTTCTTCATTTCTTATCGATTTTGGAAATATTGCATTTCAGAGACGTAAAATAATACGTTTTTTAGGACTTATAATACCCATGGTATGCAGCTCATGACCTTTCTATAAATCCTCTTGACGAATAACTACAATATATTTACAATGTATGTATGAAATCTCTTAGTTTTTCATGGGATAACCGGAAAAACAGAGCTAACCAGAAGAAACATGGTGTCTCTTTTGAAGAAGCACAGACAGTGTTTTTTGATGAAAATGCCATAGAATTTTTCGATCCCGATCACTCGGAAGATGAGGACAGATTTCTGATGTTGGGGCTCAGTTATCGTCTCCGCATCTTGGTTATCTCCTATTGTTTACTTAGGGACGATTCCGAGATTAGGATCATATCTGCGAGGAAAGCAACGAAAAAGGAACAAAAAGTACATACAGGGAGAAGACAATGAGGAAAGAGTACGATTTTTCAAAAATGAAAGGACGTAAGAATCCCTATGCTAAAAAATTGAAGAAGCAGGTCACTATTCGAATGGGAGTCGACATAATTGATTACTTCAAGCAATTGGCAGAGGAAACAGGAATCCCGTATCAGAATCTTATCAATTTGTACTTGAGGGATTGCGTTCAGTCACACCGCAAGATTTCTATGAAGTGGGTATCTTAGAAAGGCTGCATAGCCAGTAGTTTGAGAAGGACGTGAAAAACACTGGCGCCTTTTCACGCCGCTAAAGCGAAGTGTTCGACAGTGAATATTGATAAGAAATCATAAATATGTGATATTGAATAATGAAAACAACACAATACTTTAAATATACGAGGAAAAGACATGATCGCTCACAGATTAAAGATGACTGGATAGAATTTGTAATCAAAAACCCTGCAAAAGTTGAAGTCCAATCAGATGGAAGAATTAAAAAGTGGGCCAAGATAACGGAGGTGAATAGGTATTTAAGGGTTATTTTATTAGAGGATGGCGAAACTGTGCATAATACATTTTTTGATAGGTCATTCAAGGAGGAATGAAGGATGAAATTAAAATATTTCCCGGACACGGATACTGCTCATGTAGAATTTAGTGACAAAGAAGTGTATGAAACAAAAGAGATCAGTGAAAATGTTTACGTCGACTTAGATCGCAATGGTAATCTAGTAAACATGACGATTGAGCACGCAAAAGCCAATGCGGGATTGTGGGAGTTCTCGTACCAAGAGATAGCTTCCCGGACGGTATAGATTCTGCTGAACCGGGCTCTGCAACTCACTAATGTTCCGCTTTGGCTGCACACTGGCAGGCGAGCTTGTTCGTTAAAGCAGGTTGGGAGAAATCATGACTGTTCCCACCAAAATTCTTGAGTTAATCGAACGTTTCGACAGAAACCTGGAGGCTTACAAGCAGGGCCAATATAATGAAACCCAGGTGCGTCTGGAGTTTATAAATCCCTTATTTGAAGAGCTTGGCTGGGATATCACAAACAAACAGGGTTATGCCGAGGCCTATAAAGAAGTAGTCCATGAGGACGCTATCAAGGTAGGTGGGGCCACCAAGGCACCTGATTATAGCTTTCGCATTGGAGGTGTCCGCAAATTCTTTTTAGAAGCAAAGAAGCCGTCGGTTGATATCAAGTACGATATCCATCCGGCATATCAATTACGGCGCTACGCCTGGAGCGCAAAGTTGCCGCTCAGTATCCTTACTGATTTTGAGGAGTTTGCAGTCTATGACTGCCGTGTCAAACCGGTCAAGATAGATAAGGCTTCTCATTCCCGTATCCTATATCTCACATACACCGACTATACAAAACGATGGGAGGAAATAGCAGGTATCTTCTCTCGTGAGGCAATCCTCAAAGGTTCCTTTGATAAATATGTTGAGTCAAAAAAGGCCAAGCGGGGTACAGCCGAGGTTGACTCTGCCTTTTTGCAAGAGATTGAACGCTGGCGCGATCTCTTGGCCCGTAACATAGCCCTAAGAAACCCTAACCTGACCCAACGAGAACTAAACTTTTCTGTCCAGCGAACCATAGACAGGATCATTTTCCTGCGTATCTGCGAAGACCGCGGCATTGAATTTTATGGCAAGCTGATGGCTCTGCAAAACGGCACCTGGATCTACCAACGCCTGTTTCAGCTTTTCCGCCAGGCTGACGACCGATATAACTCTGGGCTCTTTCACTTTCGACCTGAAAAAGAGCGGCCTGGTGACAGCCTTGATAAGCTCACCCCCGAACTGAGTATCGACGACAGGGTATTGAAAGATATCCTTAAGAATCTCTACTACCCGGACAGCCCTTATGAATTCTCAGTTCTTCCAGCCGACATTTTAGGGCAGGTATATGAACAATTCCTCGGCAAAGTCATTCGCCTTACCCCCGCCCATCATGCCGTTGTTGAGGACAAGCCTGAAGTCAGAAAAGCAGGTGGCGTTTACTACACTCCTACCTATATCGTGGATTACATTGTCAAGCAGACGGTGGGGAAGCTTGTTGAGGGTAAGAAGCCTGGCCCTCGCGGTGCGGTCAGCAAGCTAAAGATTCTTGATCCCGCCTGCGGATCTGGTTCCTTTCTCCTGGGAGCTTACCAACTACTGCTTGACTGGCATAGGGACGAATATATAAAGGACGGCCCTGAAAAATGGGCCACCGGACGCACCCCACGCCTTTACCAAACAGATACCGGCGAATGGAAATTGACCACAGACGAGCGCAAGCGCATCCTCCTTAACAACATCTACGGCGTGGATATAGACCCTCAAGCCGTGGAAGTGACAAAACTCTCCCTTTTACTTAAAGTGCTGGAAGGGGAGGATGAGCAGACCATAGCCCAGCAGCTTGCCCTGTTTCATAAACGTGCCCTGCCAGACCTGGCAAACAACATCAAATGCGGCAACTCCCTCATCGGCCCTGATTTTTACGATGGCCAGCAGATGTCCCTCCTCGATGAAGAAGAAATGTACCGCATCAACGCCTTTGGTTGGAAGGCCGAGTTCTCAGAGATTATGGGAGATGGTGGGTTCGACGCAGCTATTGGGAATCCTCCATACGGAGGTCTTCTGTCCCATTACGAGACAGATTATTTTCCAACAAATTATAAACTTCAGAACTATCAATTAGACACATACCACCTTTTTTTAGAAAGAAGTTTCCAATTAACGAAACAATCCGGTTTTATTGGCCTAATTATACCTAACACTTGGTTGTTAAACCTATATTCGATGGCTTTGCGCAAATATATTTTTGGTTCTTTAGAATTACTAAACATAGTCCATTATAATTATCCGGTTTTCGTGAAGGCAACTGTTGACACACAAGTTGTAATTCTAAAAAATAAGACGCCAAGAAGTACCCACGAAACCAATATTATAATCGAAAAAAAACAAGGCACTTCGACCAGTTATTTCATTCCTCAGGAATACTGGAAGGCAAAAGAGGGAGAGCCTGTTAACATTTTCCAGCGACCAGAATTTATGGCTCTTGGAGATAAAATCAATAAGTATTCAACCCTTGATCAATTATATATGATAACACAAGGAACAAAACCATTCCAGGTTGGCAAAGGCAAGCCACCGCAAACACGAAAAATTCTTCAAGAAAAGCCCTATGTATCTGAAACTAAGCGTGACTCAACCTTTCGTCCTTTACTTCGGGGGAGTCTTATTAAAAAATATCAAATTTTATGGAATAATAACTACTGGATAAGCTTTGGAGATTGGTTAGCAGAACCACGCTATTCAGCCAATTATGACGCTGAAGCTAAAATAGTGATTCGGCAGACGGGTGACTCGCTGACGGCAACGATAGATCGAGAACAATTCATCGTGCGAGACAATATGTACACTATTGTCTCAAAGAATAGTTCAATGGGTCTATGCTATCTATTAGGTCTTCTCAACTCAAAGTTACTTAATTGGTTTTATCAAACAATTATCAATCCGGAAAAGGGTGAGGCACTTGCACAGGTAAAACGTGGACACCTGGCTCGGCTCCCTATCTGTACTATCGACTTTTCTAATCCTCGCGACAAAGCCCGTTACGACAGAATGGTCGATTTGGTTGAACAAATGTTAGACTTGCACAAAAAACTGGCAGAGGCCAAAGAACCCCAGGCTAAAACCGTCCTCCAGCGTCAAATCGAGACCAAAGACCGGCAAATTGATGAGTTGGTGTATGAGTTATATGGATTAACGGAAGAAGAAATTAAGATTGTGGAAGAAAGTGCGGGATAGAAAGCTACATGAGCCATGAAGCGGAGAAAAGCTGTTAAACGAAAGCATTAAATAGACCGTACTAACACCCTGACGCTTATGCGCCGGACATTAGGTGTTTTTCCCCAAACTAGGAAAAGGTTACTCATGCATTATTTGCCACTCAATGAAAAAAAGCTGAAAGATTTGGTAAAAAAATCTAAGCACTACAATATTTTTCCGATCTTTCTGCCGAACTACCTTTCTGACGCTGAACAGCACCCTATCACCGATTTGCTCACAGAACTTGTTGAAGAAGCTGACGGATACTTGTCATTGGCTTCGGACGCAGAAATAGAAAGCCTGTTAGAAAGCTTACCTCCAGGTATTACAATGATGATTGGCCGAAGGCCCAAGTTTGGGAAGGATGATCAACTGAGGAGAATTGCCATCTATTACGTGGTTTCCGAGATACAACGAAGCTATTTATCATTTAAACAAGTAATTGAAGACGACACTGCTGCCAGTGAAGTGTTGAAGATTTACCTTGAGCTTGCTGACAGGTTAGATAAGGATGGATTTCTTCATATTGATAGCAGATTTACACTTCACGATGGGGGAATTGAATACCGAGATCATATTCTGCATTATCACCAACTCTTACGAAGGGAATACACTTCAAACCCTAACTTTGATTTCCTCGGCAGGTTCCTGAGGTATTACCGAAAGACAAGAGACATTAACCAGTTCTATGTTGCGATAGATCATCGTAGAATTATGCAAAAAAAGTATTACTCTCAGATTATGGAATTTGACACTTGGTATGGTCCTTCATTTGATCGGGAAGGGATAGATGACCCTCAAGCCGTAGGACTAACGATTGTGAAAAGGAACAAAGATTCTCTATTTGAGTTAACGAACAGCCTTGATCGAACTGAATTTTTTTGGAGTTATCGCAATGGCCTCAAAACCTTTCAAATAGAGGAAATTTCTGATGACGGCTACCGCTTCGAGCATTATTACTTCAACAAGTATGTGCATAGCGAGCGGGACATTTTACGGCGAATTACCCGTCACATTGATGGGTCTGTTAAGGTTTACCTGCAAGATAGCTATCCAAAACGTAAAAACTCATATATGCCTGAAGAATTCAAGAGCCACTCAAAGATTAAGCTGTGGAGGATAGACGGCGATATCGATATTGATAGTTGGATCAGGCTTATTTCTTTCTTCTACAAATCTAATGAGATGATAATCGATTACTTCAATCCAAAAGAGTTCAAGGAAATGTTCGAGGAGCGTGTTAGAGATTTCAAAGAATGGAAGAGTAAACAGCAAGATACAAAGGAAGACAGCTAAACAGCTTGCAGTTGACCACTATTTCGCAGCGCTCCACAGCGGCAACTGAAGCTGGGCGTTTGGCATCTAATTTGGAATCAATATGATAAGAAAAGCCTGGAAAGATCCTGTTTGGAGTAAGGTCATCGCTGCAGGGATAATTGCGTTTCTTGGAATTGGTGCTACTTATTTCGCAGGATTGTGGCCAAAAATTGGGATTCTTTTTTCACATGTATGGAATTTCTTTACAGGCAAAACTCCTCTTTACAACTGGCTAATCATAATTCTTAGCATTCCTTTTATCATTATTTTTATTGTCATTATAGCTTACTTGAAAGATTTAATTGTTGGCAAAAATGAAAGTGCCGACTCTTTAAAGTTTAGAGAGTATAATTCTGACATTTTCTATACTCTGAAATGGAGATGGAGGGTTGGTGCAGATGGATTGCCCTACGATTTTACTCCCTTCTGCCCCAAATGTGATTATCAAATCATCCCTCAATTTGCCAGTGCTTTTAGAGTTGCACCAAGATATGAGTTTAAATGCGAAGATTGTGGTTTTGATGGTGGTTCCTTTGAAGGAGAATATGACGAACTTGAACAAAAAGTAAAACTAAAGATCCAAAAGAACCTAAGAACTGGGAAATGGAAAGAAAAAATCAATGCCCAACCCGGCGTTGCGGTGGACAGATAGGCCTGCGGCCAACCTGCCACTAAACTTTTCATTATACGGGAAAAACAAAACAATAGAAAGAAATCTCCTATAACGGTGTTGTCCTAATTTGAATTCTTATTCTTTTTTTTAATTTCCTGGCATAAAAAAATCGTTCTATGTCAGTAATACATTAATGTCTTTCATTTTACTTACCCCCCACCTCAGCGATAATCTCTTACCTAAATATTTCACTTATTTTTAATCTTTCTTAAAAAAGGTACTGTGTTAGCTTAATGAAAATGTCCCCTCTAACTGCTGTGTTAAAATGTCCCCATTATGAGAAAGGACATTATAGCAATGAGTCAGAAAGAGAGGCAGAGGTACCATCTGTTAAAGATGGTAATAGGTGGTAAGATTAC
>JAUWZV010000139.1 GCA_030615105.1 Desulfobacteraceae bacterium | reverse complement strand
CCCCTCCTAAGTAACTTAACGTATATTGGGACATAGTGAAACTTTAATTACAACATATGGGGCTAAATTGGAAAATTGTTTTTTAAGATATAAAGTTATTTCCATGAATAACCCCGAAGCGTAGCGCCGGTGTCAGATCCTGTTAAGTAGATATGAAAAAAATTGTATGTACCCTATTTTGCATAAAATTTTAAGAAAATGGAGTTAAAGAGAGGAATCCACTAAAACAAGGATTGAAACATGATGAGCAGTGCCGGCTAGTACTTCAAACATTCAAGTTAAAGAGAGGAATCCACTAAAACAAGGATTGAAACCTAACTGATTGCGGATTTTGGATTGCGGATTGCTAAAGAATGGAATCGATTAAAAAAGGATTTAAGCTTTCAATTGCAAATTTTCAATCGACAATTGTCAATTGGTTAACTTAAGATATGAGGCTATTTCGTAGCTTCATCCACCTATGCGCCGGCTGAGTCGTCTTACTCTGGCCATAATATCATTTCTGTCAAGTGTTGTGAATTGTCTATCTCTGTATACTACCCTGCCATTTATGATTACATCTCTGACATCTCCTCCAGTAGCAGAATATACAAGCTGTGAATATGGATTATAAATGGGTGTCATATGCGGGGTGTTTGTATCAACGATAATAATGTCGGCCTTTTTTCCTGCCTCGATGGTCCCCAATCTATTTTCCAAACCAATTACCTTAGCACCTCCAACAGTAGCCATCTTAAGCACGGTTCTGGAATCAAGCAGGGTTGGGTCAAGATCAGAAATCTTGGCCAATTTTGCAGCGGTATCCATCTCGCCAAAGAGGTCAAGATTATTGTTAGAGGCACAACCATCTGTTCCAAGGCCCATGGTTATTCCTTTTTTAAGCATTTTAACTACTGGTGGTATACTCAAACCAAGCTTCATATTGCTTTCCGGGCAATGGGCGACTTTTACATGCCTTTTTGCTAAAATATCAATCTCTTCTTCATTCAAGTAAATGGCATGGGCAGCAATTAAACGGCTATTTAAAAGACCAAGATCATCTAAATAAAAGACTGGTCTTAGCCCTGCCCTTTTTTTTATTTCTTTAACCTCTTCTTGAGTTTCAGACAGGTGTATCTGAAGGGGGAGGTCGAATCTATTGGAGATCTCATGTGCCTTAAGCAAAGTGCCTGCTGAGCACGTAAGAGGGCTGTGGCAGAAGATCCCTGGTGTAATGAGATCGGAAAAATTTATCCATCTTTCCAAAAATTCAAAAGCAACATCCAGATTCTTTTTAGGATCAGGTACACCAGGGGCAGGAAAATCAAGAACACCTTGAGCCACAAGGGCCCGTATTCCTGCCTTATCTGTTGCCCTTATTATCTCGTCAGCAAAGAAATAACCATCAACAAATGTGGTGGTGCCTGATGCGATCATCTCCAAACAGGCAAGAAGGGATGCCCAGTAAACTGTATCCGGGTTGAGATGTTTCGCCTCGGCTGGAAATATATGCTCATATAGCCAACTATTAAGTGGAAGATCATCGGCTATACCCCTGAAGATAGTCATGGGAGAATGACCGTGGGTGTTTATCAGTCCGGGTAAGATAATGGAATCTTCGGAATTGATAATTTCATTTGTTTCAGGTAGGGGACTATCTTGGCGGGCAGATACTTCCTGGATTTTATCACCAGAAATAATTACCCTGACATCATGCAGGGGTTCTTCCCCATCAACCATTGTCAAAAGGGTGCCCCCCTCTATTATGATATCAAACTTTTTTCTGCTTCCCAGCATTCTTTTCTGTTAAATAATTGTTACTATTCAGCCACCCCCGTCCCGACCCGGAACGGGGCGGGGCAAGACCCTAAGTCACTAAGTTCGATTGTCAATTTTTAATTGTTTGTGTCTTGGTGACTTGTGGCTGGATAGTTACAAATAATTTTACTATTCGGGATTTTATTTATAGAATAAAATAATTTAGACTAAAAGCACAATAAATTTAGATTGCTTCGTCGCTATAGCTCCTCGCAATGACATTGAGTCGCAGATCTTGTCATTGCGAGCAAAGCGAAGCAATCTCAAAAAAGGAATTCCCTATACAATCAAGTCAACATAAGGAAATGTAAATATGGCTATTGTGGCTCCTTTCAGAGGGATAACCTATAATTTCGATAAGATAACAAATATTGAGAGGGTAATAACCCCACCCTATGATGTAATTTCGGATAGGGATCAGGAGGAGTATTACAAAAAAGATCCTTATAATTTTGTCAGGCTTACTCTGGGGAAGAGAAAAATCGGTGATTCTGATTGGGATAATAGGTATACCAGGGCAGCAGATCTTTTTAATAGGTGGGAATCAGATGAGATTCTCATCAGGTCTCAATTTTCCTCTATTTACCTTATTTCTATTGAATATGAATCACCCAATAAAATGGAAACAAGAACTCGCTGGGGATTTATATCCCTGGTCCGGATAGAAGAAAACGATTCATTGGTAATCCTTCCTCACGAAAAAACATTTTCCTTTCACAGGGAAGATAGGCTGAAACTGATGAGGTCATGCAATGCCCAATTTAGCCCGGTATTTGGTCTCTATGAGGATAAAGCCAATGTAATCGTTAGCAAGTTTAAGAAAATAAAGGATTCTCCTCCCATGATATCCTTCAGGGAAAGGGGCGGATATTATTATAAAATGTGGGAGATCAACATAGGTTCAATTTTAAAGGACATTGCTTTAGAGATGTCATCAAAGTCAATCGTGATTGCTGATGGCCATCATCGCTTTGAAGCAGCTCGGAACTTTAGAAACATTATGAGAGCCAGGTATGGAGGCTATCATTTTGAAAGGGCCCATGAGTATGTAATGATGTATCTAACCAATATAGATGACAAGGGGCTGACTATCCTGCCCTATCATCGTTTATTTAAATCCTGCCAGGATTTCAAGTTGATAAAATTTCTTTCATCTGCTCGCAAATGGTTTGATGTTGTCCCCTTCCCCTTTTCAGATAACGATCAGGAAAAAGTAAAAAAGGTTTTCCTTGATCAGTTAAGAGAATATGACCGCAATAAAACCGCTATTGGTTTTTATCACTCCGGATCCGGAATTTATTATTTACTGTGTTTGAAGCCAGGGGCCAGGCAAGAGATAGGTGATGATGTACACCCCTCACTTAAAAAACTTGATGTCTTAGCCCTATCTCGCCTTTTATTCCAGCGGATAATCGGCATTAAAAGGGAAGACCTGGATGATGAAAGGATAATTCAATATGAAAGCAACACTAATAAGGCTCTATCTTCGGTGCTCTCTGGAAACCATCAGATGGTATTCCTCGTTAATCCCACCAAGATCGAGCAAGTCCTGGAGGTAACCGGGAACTCCCTTCTTATGCCCCGAAAATCCACCTATTTTTACCCAAAGATCATAACTGGGCTGGTATTCAATAAAATAGATCCCCATGAGACTATTCATTACTAACCGCCATGAACTAGGGCTATAAGTCATTCAAAGAGGTAAGTTCGTGTAATATCTAGATTATTTGCTTAATCAATTTTTTTATAAATTCGAAATCCCTGGCCCAGACCTGGTTTACAAGGATTCAGTTATATAGCTTTCAATTCAGAAGTAATGCACTTACAAGTTAATGTTCCTGGCTATTCGCGCCAGGGCGGGCCTAAGCACTAAATCCCTGGCCCAGACCTGGCTTAAAAGGAATTAATTTATAGCAACGGAAAACATAATCATGCAGAAAAAGGGTTATATTCACATCATGTCGCGCCAGGGCAGGCCGAAACAAATTCGAATGTTCTAAATCCTAAATTCAAAACGAAGGATATCCCCAAAAGTTTCATATGATTATTCCACCAATGCCAGAAATATTTTGTTTCCGAATTCCGAGTTTCGCCCCGTCCCGATGGGATCGGGATCACTTCGGGAGAATCCGGAACTCGGAAGCATTTGATATTCGGATTTTGAAATTGTTTCGATTTCGATATTCGAATTTAGTATTTTCTTACGGGCTTCGTGGCTCGTCGGTTTGCCCGTCCCGTGCCGGGAAGGCAGAGCTTCGCTAGGGTAAAGGATTATAAAGTTGAAGATCAAAGAAAATGAGACATTAGATAGTTTTTTAAATGGGCGGTTGAGGATTATTCAGCCTCGGCATGGTTATAGATTCTCAGTCGATGCCTTACTTTTAGCCGAATTTGTCTCAATCAAGATCGAGGATCTTGTCGTTGATCTCGGTGCTGGCTGTGGAATCATTTCCCTCTTTCTGGCTATAAAGAGGGAGGTGGGCTTTATTTTTGGCCTTGAGCTTCAGGAAGAGTTGGCCTTTCAGGCTAAGAGGAACATTATGCTTAATGAGCTCGAAAAAAAAATTGCTATAATCCAGGGAGATCTCAGACATCTACCTATTACCCCAGGATCTGCTAATGTAGTTGTATGCAATCCACCCTATAGGAAAGAAAAAAGCGGCCGGATTAATCCTGATCCTAACAAGGCCATTGCCAGGCATGAGATAGAGGTTAGTTTAGATGATATCTTGGCTACAGGCAAGGCACTCCTCAAACCAGGCGGTAGACTGAATTTGATTTATCCAGCAAATAGGTTGACAGAGGTTTTCGCAAAGATGAGAATCAATGGATTAGAGCCTAAAAGACTACAGATCATCTTCCCGGACTCATCCTCTTATGCCAAGCTTGCAATTATTGAAGGAAGATTACATGGAAAATCTGGTTTAAAGATCCTTCCCCCCATTTTTGGGCAAGGTCATTTTTCAATCTGAGGTGCCCCTACTTTAAACCTTATCTTTTTTATCGCCTCCCTTTGAAGCTTGCTATTAAGACTGTCTTTTATTGTTTCAGCCATAAACTCTAATTCCTGTAGCCATACGCTATCAGTAACCTTAACCAGCAATACCCCTTTTTTGATCCAAGAGGGCCGGGCATGTCTCGCAATTTTTTTACCAACAACACCATCCCAGAGTTTCCAGATCCTTATATCATCAAAATTTATGGGTATGGTTGACGTTATATTATCTATTACCTCTCTTATATGGATAAACCCTGTTAGTCCGCCCCGGGCGGATAAACTCCGCTTAAATTTATTGCTTTTTTCACCCCGCCATAAATGGCGAGACTTTTTTTCTAACAGGGTAAAAGATTTTTTATCCCGCCTCATTTGTTATCCTTGATGGTCTCGTAAAAAGTATCAAAAAGACGTCATCGCGATTCCGACCAAGTCGGAAGAAGCAATCTCATGTATCATGAGTATATATATTTATTAGATTGCTTCGTCACTTTGCTCCTCGCAATGACCACGATCCATGACTTTTTACGAAACCATCATCCTTAATTTAAAAATAATAAATATCATCTATTTTATTTCTTGACGCAACCCTTTTTTTCTATTATAATTTTTTAATATAATTTTTTAAGAGAGGTAACAAATTATGCCATGGGATTGGGACAAGCTGCAAAAGCAAAAGACAGGCAGGGGCGGTAATCCACCACAAATGGATGATGTCTTTAATAAACTTAAGGCCTTTAAGGGCAAATTTCCTGGGTTCTGGCTTATAATTGGAGCAATAATTATCTTGATTATTTTATCCTCATCCTTTTATACCATTGGCGTCAATGAGGTGGGTATAATACAGAGGTTTGGCAAATATATCAGAACAACCTCTCCAGGACTACATCTCAAACTCCCACGGGGGATAGAAAAATTAACAAAGGTAAAGGTGAGACTTGTCTACAAGGAAGAATTCGGTCTGAGGACTATAAAGGCGGGTGTCAGGACTCAGTATGCCAGGGAGACTGCCTATCTCAATGAATCCCTTATGCTTACCGGTGATCTCAATGTAGCCGTGGTTCCATGGATAGTGCAGTACAGGATCAAGGATCCCTATAAATATCTCTTCAAGGTCAGAAATGCAATTCCTACCTTGAGGGATTTAACTGAGGCCACCATGAGAATGGTAGTGGGAGATAGAAGCATTAATGAGGTTATCAGCAAGAGGGGGGAAATTGCCGACCAGGCAAAGGTGCTATTACAAAAGGAATTAGATGAAGCAGAGACCGGTATAAATGTAGTCACCATTGAGATGAAGAAGACAAATGTCCCTGCGCCGGTTCAGCCATCCTTTAATGAGGTCAATCAGGCAACTCAAGAAAAGGAGAGGATGGTTTACCAGGCCAGGGAGGAATATAATAAGGCAATTCCAGCGGCTAAGGGAAATGCGGAAAAGACTATCAAGTCTGCTGAAGGGTATGCCCTTGACAGGGTCAACAGGGCCAAAGGCGATGCAGCAAGGTTTCTTTCTCTCTATGCTGAGTATTCAAAGGCAAAGGATGTAACCCGGAGACGTATATATCTTGAGACCTTGAAGGATCTCTTTCCGAGGTTGGGAAGCAAGTATATCATCGATGCAGATCAAAAAAATGTCCTCCCTTTACTCAATTTAGGG
>JAUWZV010000077.1 GCA_030615105.1 Desulfobacteraceae bacterium | reverse complement strand
TGATGTATTTGTTCATCATTCAGGAATCAATGCAACCGGCTTCAAGACTCTTAATGAAGGCGACAAGGTTACCTTTGACATAGAGGAAGGGAAAAAAGGCCCCGCTGCAGTAAATGTCACTGTAGTTTAGCTCACTGTTTTAAAAAGAAGAAAGGGCATTTCATCGATTTATGATGGAGTGCCCTTGTCTATTCTGGTACAGATATAAGAATCAAGCTTTCTGCTATTTTTAGGGAACTCTATCATTAAGGAGTAGCGGAAGATGGCAATTTTAGAATACACGTTAGATGAAAAAGTGGCTGTTATTACAATGAACGATGGTGAAAACCGGTTCAATCTTACATTTTTAGAAGGCTTTCTCAAGGTCTTAGATGAAATCGAAAATGATACAGATGCCAATTCGCTGGTTGTTACCTCCTCCCATGAAAAAATCTTCTGCAACGGGATTGACCTGGATTGGCTGGCGCCCTTTATTCAGAAAAATGATATGGAGACCACAAAGGCATTTTTCTATACTATGATGAAGCTTTTCAAACGGATCCTCCTTTATCCAATGCCCACCATCGCCGCAATATCAGGCCATTCGTTTGCTGGCGGAGCCATTATGAGCTGTGCCTTTGACTTTCGCTTTATGCGTTCTGACCGAGGCTTTTTTTCCTTTCCAGAGGTAGACCTTGGCATTCCGTTTCTTCCCGGCATGATTGCCATCATCAAGAAGGCCATCCCCATATACAAGTTTGAGGAAATGCAGTATAGCGGGAAACGGGCCACAGCCGAGGAGTGCGAAGCGCATCACATAGTCATGAAGGCCTGTCATATGGATGACCTGATGAATGAGGCCCTCTCTTTTGCAAAAAGCTTAAACAAGCGGAGAGAGGTAATCGTCGAGATGAAAAAACGGATGTATAAGGATATCGTCCATGCCATTGACGTGGAAGATCCACCGGTGATCGAGTCTGGTATTTTTTCCGTATGACGTGGCAACCATGTGCATATATCATCTGGCATTCAGTTCCGCCCATGATCGAGTCTGATTGAACACCACCACCCGATAATCATATTCCTTTTACCGCGGCTTTCTTGGACTCAATGGTAGCTTTTTTATCCCGCCGGTCATCCACCTTCAAGTCGATCATCACTCGGCGGGCGCCTTCCGCCACCTGAACTGCGTGCACCTGTTTGACAAGTTCGAACAATGCGTCCAGGTCAGGCACTTCAATGGCAGTGCTCATACCTCCAACTTCGAACTTATAGCCAGATCGTTCTATAACGGCAACGCCTTTCTTAACGAACCGACCGAGGCTTGTGCCTTCGCCGATGGGATACACAGAAAGTTGCGCAATCATGTTTGCCTCCTGAATTAGTTTCGAGTTCTATTTGATTAACCGTATGGCGGTCATAGTCGCAAAGGCCAGCGGAATAATAAAAATTGCGATAACCAGAGAAATCCCGGCTATAGCTATAAGTAAAGCTGACAATGACCATGTCTGTTTAATCCATCCAACTAAGTGAACGGCCATGGCCCCTAACCCAAAGGTGAGGATGAATTTGAAACACGTAGAGCTGAGCCGCCCTGAGCTTGTCGGAGGGTCGGCTGCAGCGTCTGGTTCGCAGTCGCTATCTATTGATGAACTGAGCCAGGAGCTCGGTAGGATCGAAGATCTTCAGGACGGACCCGGCGAAGTCCTTCGTGTTTCTGGTGACAATAGAATCAACCCCGGCCAGTTGACCGGCCTCGTCCAGCACTGCGTCCTCGAAATCGGGGATCTTGCTGCCGAGCGCACGTTCGATCACGGGCCTGTTCACGGTGGCAATTTCAAATAGGCTGATAAGTCTCCACAGAGCCTCCCGCGCCTTAGACGCTGGAAGGGACTGGGTAAGCAGGTAGTCGATCTTTGTAATGGTAGCAGCACAAAGGAAAGCGTCAATTCGAGACTGCTCTACAAGACAAAATACGTCCACGGCATCTTTTACGAAAGGCTCACGCTCAAGCAGCACATCAAGCACGACGTTCGTATCCACGATCACTCTCAAAGGTACTTCTCCCGAAGATGCACCTTGTAATCATCTTCCGAGACCTCCTGCCCCTTCAGAATACCGACGAGTGACGCCGTGGTCGGAGGCAAGGGCTTTTCCGCAACCGGTCGCGAACTGAGCGACTCGATGAATTCGGCTACCATGCGGGATACGGATTTGCCCCGTCGCCCTGCCTCCATTTTGGCCTTCCGCACAACGGTTTCGTCCATTCGCAATGTCAGTTTAGTATTCATGCCGTATACTATGATCCCTTGCGTACGTCAAGGTCAAGTATTTTCTCTGCGAACATTATATATTAAGTAGACTCTACTTTTTCATCAACCCCTGGAAATGAAAAACCTTATACTAAAATTTGGTAAATATTGCAAAAGATGAAATTTTAGGCAAATATTGGGCAGATAAGGCTGAAAAAATAAGAGATGGCACGAGTTTCTTGAACGTCCTATTTTCGAAAATGAGTGTGAAAAGTCTTCTTTTTGTTGCCGATATGAATATTATGTAGAGTCTATAAGTACGATAATCTGTTATTTGGGGATGTGGTGGAAGATTTTAGAGCTTACCTGTTGTCCAAGTAAACCCTGTTAGATTTCACACTGGGCATTATACCCCGTGTTCACCCAGCTAAATAGGGTTACCTTTTCCGAGCGAATCCCGGAACGGGGCGGGAAATTTAACGGGGTAAAAAACCTGCCCGCCATCGCTACGCTCAGGGCGTTAGCAGGCGGGGCGGAATTCCATTTTGGGTAGCATCCCTGTGCTTCTTCACCCCGTTAAATAAGGGCTTTAAATCTAATCTGTATCTTTGGTGAACATATTTAAAGGGGCAAGCGGGGCATTCTAACAGGGTAAACTTTTAGACAAGATTTAGATAGGAGTATTAAAAAATTATTGGCAGAAGGTGGAAAGAACTATATATTTTTAATATCAAACGTGAACCAATATCGGAGTCCTTCTATGGATCTTATTATTAAGGTAAAAGAGATAAAAGGAACCTGCCCGGCCTACAGTCCTGGAGACACAATTCTCATACGAGACGGCTATATCCTTGATACCAAAAATAGCTCCCCAGTATGTATGCACTCACTGGCCTCTATCATGCCATACTACGTGGCCCTGTCTAAGGGGGTTCATCCACGGACCCTGGGCCTTTCGGGAACAAAAGAGGACAGGGCCTATCTCCAGTGCCTTGACCCTTGTGAGATTACAGGTGGGGGAACGGTTATCTTTGAAATAATGGCAGATTGAGTCTAAAAAACAAAATTTATTGCCTTAACATTTTTTTCCAAGAGCCTGGCCGAGAATTCGAGTCGCTGATTTGTTTTGGTCAGGTCAAATAATAAAGCCCCATCAGGATATGTTACTCCTGATTGAGGCTTTATGAATATACCTATGAATGCTGATTATTTCACAGCATCCTTTAAGGCTTTCCCTGGTACGAACTTGGCAAACTTCTTTGCCTTGATTTTAATCTCTTCTCCGGTTCGCGGATGCCTTCCTTTCCTGGCCTTTCTGTTTCCCACCTTGAAGGTTCCGAAACCAATCAGAGTAACCGCATCTTTCTTTTTTAATGCCTTGGTAATGGATGAAAAAACGCAATCCACCGCTGCCTTAGCCTCCTTTTTGGTACAGACTACCTTGGCTACCTCTTTGACTAAATCCCCCTTGTTCATGCTCTTTCCTCCTTTCATCTAAATATTAAATTGTTTAATAACCTTCACTAATATGATTTTTTAGATATTTCAACTTAAAACTGCACTATTTGATCTTATCTGTCAAATTTATTTAATATAAAGGAATATCCTTGACTGTTTATTTGATTTCAAGATAATTTTTATATGTTTTTCAAGATATTCCCTACAAACCCTAAGGAGGGCTATGAATTTAATTTTCAGAGACCCTTTTCTCTAAAATGAGATAAGGGGTTTTTTATTTATGAACGAAAAAATCTCCCTCATTGCACAAAGAATTTTAGAAGGTGACAAAAACATTGTCTTCACCGGTGCTGGTATATCCACAGAAAGTGGAATCCCCGACTACCGCAGCAAAGGTGGGATATGGGATAAATTCCGTCCAGTGTATTTTGACGAATTCATGTCCTCAAAAAATGCTCGCATAGAATACTGGCGGCGTAAAGCGGAACTCTACCACGATCTTGTGCAAGCTAAACCCAACCCCGCCCATATGTCGCTTGTTAAATTCTATGAGATGGGTTTGCTTGAAGCAGTTATCACCCAAAACATCGATGGTCTGCACCAAGAATTTGGCCTTCCGGATGAGAAAGTCATCGAACTGCATGGCAACACCCGCAGAGTACGATGCATGAGTTGTGGAAAGACTATTTCCATACATGAGGCTCAAAAGCGTATAGAAGCTGGAGACCTGGCCCCGGAATGTGAATGCGGCGGCTATATGAAATCGGATACAATTTCATTCGGCCAAGCTATGCCTGCAGATGAAGTCGAAAAAGCAATAGACCTATCCCGAAAATGTGATTTCTTTTTGGTTGTTGGATCAACCCTGCTTGTTCATCCAGCCGCACTTATGCCTTCCTATGCCAAGCAGAGTGGTGCTTTTCTTGCCATTGTCAATTTATCACAGACCCCATATGATGAGAGGTGTGATGTGTTAATCCGGGGAAAGGCAGGGGAAGTGCTCCAGGAGATAGTAAATACAATCAGAGACTTACTCTGATGAGGTGTTGATAGAAAATGAACCGAAATCTTCCACTAATTGACGGGCATGCCCATCTAAATGAACTGGAAGAACTGGAAAAATATCTTAAAGAGGCAAGGCACCAAGGGATATCGGCTATTACATGCTATACTTTTATTTAATAATGAAGTAGCAAAGTAAAGAATCCACGCTCAGAGGACGTGGTTTTCCAAGACGCAATAAAAAGACTTATGCCAGTGGAGTTTACTGCCATGTTGAAGGACTTACCCAAGGTCTTGAATAAGTTGCACTGGATGCGTGAGCAACGCATCTGGGCGAACGGTCTTCGGTACCTCTGGACAGATGCATTCGGCGTTGTGCTTTTGGTTTCCCTTTACCGGGAGCTTGGTGAAAGGCAATACCTGGATGAGGCCGAGTGGGTGGTATCAGAAGTCAACCAGGTGCTCGGTCGCCAGCGCGGTATCCGAATTGGTGAGGAACCAGATCGGGATGGCCAGTACTTCCACTACCTGGCTATGTGGATATACGCACTGGGTCGGCTCGGTACAGTTAATCCCGAATATCACCATCTGGCAGTGAAGCTCATTAAGGAAATTCATTCCGCTTTTGTTATTCCTGGGCGAGGTGTAATTTGGAAGATGCGTGAGGATCTAAGCAGCCCTTATCCAGGATATGGCCTTGGTGGTCTTGACCATTTCCATGGATATGTTGTCTACCGGCTGCTGGATGCGGATTTCTTGGCTTCGGAGATTAAGGATATGGAGCAACTGGTTCATAAAACCTATCAGGACATGACCATTACTCAGGATCTCGGGCTTGGCATGATGCTGTGGATGACGCACTTCTTCTCAGACGAGCCATGGGCTAAAGTCCAGCGGGAGCGGTCACTGGAAGTACTCGACCGGTTGTGGATAGATCCGCCCGGATACTTCTGCCGAGAGCCGTATCTCCCGGAGGTAAAGTTCGCCTTCACGAACTATGGGGTCTCTCTCGGCCTCCAGTCAATTGACGTATACAGCGACCGTACTGTACGCCTGAATGAGTTTTTCGAGGAATACCGCTCTGGCGACGAATATGACGTGAATGCGATCACTCACGTGATGGCCTGCACTTCCTATTTTCCCGGAGATTTCCTCTCCCTGACAAAGGGATAAGTGCTTCTCATGAAAGATCGTTAAGAAGAAGGAACACTCATACCAATTTGCAATCATGTCATTGCGAGGAGCGAAGCGACGTGGCAATCTATCCTATTGAGATTGCCTCACATTCGTTCGCAATGACCTCTATAGATAGTATCCGTTTGAATGCAACTTGGTATCAGACATCATTTCTCTAAGCTTTTCTGATCGAAAAGGAATGTTTATCAATTCAATTCTATCCTTGTCATAGAAAACCATTATTGGTGGAGACATTAAATGCCTGATAGTGATTTTAGAAAATCCTTTATCCAAAGTGATCTATCCTCTTTTTTTGAAGCTCAGAGCGTTGCTGTTATCGGATCGCTCAAGGAGGGGATATTCGGTGGGTATGTGGTTATCAAGTCCTTGTTGGATTCCGGCTATGCCGGGCAAATCTACCCCATCAATCCGGCCTATAAGGAAGTGCTTGGCCTAAAGGTTTACTCTGCTCTTAGGGAAGTCCGCAGGAAGATAGGCCTCGTGCTCATTGTGATAAATTCCCGAACTGTTCCCCAGGTAATTAAAGAATGTGCGGAAAAGGGTGTCAAGGCGGTTATCGTTATATCAGATGGTTTTGCTGAGAGAGACCAGGAAGGAGTCCGTCTGCAAAATGAGATAGTCCATATTGCAAGACAAAGCGGGATTCGCATAATCGGTCCAAACACCGCAGGCATTGCGAATGCCTCAAATGGTCTTAATCTCTGTGCCTATGAATCCGGATACCACAAGCTCAGAGAGGGACCGGTGGCCATTTGTTCGCAAACGGGCATGACAAACCCACAGGCATTTCCATATCCTGACCTCCAATTCGGAGTGAGCAAGATATGTGATTTCGGGAACAAATGTGATATAGGCGAATGCGACATGTTGGAATACTTGAAAGAGGATCCAAAGACAAGCGTCATCAGCATGCACCTTGAAAACATTCAAGACGGTCGAAGGTTTCTGGAGATCTCCAAACAGGTGGCCTCCCGGAAGCCGTTGCTGATCTTAAAATCGGGCAGGACACAGGAGGGAGCACGGGTATCAGCTTCCCATACCGGGTCCTTAGCTATTAATGATCAAATTTTTGACGCAGCATGCAAACAGGCAGGAATTCTACGGCTTGAAAAATTCGGCGATCTTTTTGAATTGCCTAAAATTTTTGCCTCCCAGCCTTTGCCCAAGGGGAATCGCCTGGCTATTATCTCTTATACTGGAGGTGCAGGTGTGCTGGCCACCGACGAAGGAGCCAAATATGGCTTATTTGTCACAAAGTTAGCCCCTGAAACAGATGAAATGCTTGACGGAATTTTTCCAGGATTGGGAAAGATTCCGGTGGATATCGGTCCACCGAGCGTGGCCATCAAAGATTTTTATGCCCTTTACCCTAAAATTCTCAACGCTGTCATGAGTGATGGAAATGTGGATTCTCTCTTTAATGTCTTATGGGTGGATGTAAAAGGGAAGATGATAAAATCATATGTTGAGACCTATGAGCAACTTAAAGGGCATTTTCAGAAGCCGCTGGTGACCTGGATTGGCGGTCCAGATTCATCTATAATTGCTGAACTAACGCAGCGTCTGGAAGGACTGGGTTTCCCGGTATTCTGTGACCTGGAAACATCGATTAAAGCACTTGCTATGGCTCTTAGATTCACAAATATCAAGAGAAGTACTTAGTGTAGGTGTGGTAAGGCACTGGGATTAAGGTAAGGGAGTTAGGATTAGTAAATGTGATAGAAATGAAGTTATTAATAAGACAATGATATTGTTTACATTTTTGATTTTATTTATTGGAGCCAAAATATAAAAAATGTAGGGGTTCGATTTACCTGCCCGCCATGCGAGTACGCAAGGCGAGGCGGGCGGGTCGAACCCTCTTCCGGGCTTGATGAATCAAGCCCCTACGTTTGATTAATTAATTCTGTTCTGGGTTATAAAGCACAATCAAAAATATAAACTATTTTATGACACGAGTAATAATTTAAAAGAGAGGGTAATGTAATGAAAAAGACACGACTTTGCAACTTGCTGGGCATTGAGTCCCCTATCATACAGGGAGGCATGGTATGGATCGCCAACGCTGAATTAGCTGCAGCAGTTTCTGAAGCTGGAGGTTTAGGCCTAATCAGCCCCACTGCTGGAATGAGCCGAAACGGTGACCAAGTAGATAATTTAAAAGGACAGATAAAAACAGCCAGAAGCCTAACCGCCAAGCCTTTTGGGGTCAATTTACCTATGTTACACAATCCTCAGATTGAAGACCTAATTGCCACAGCCATAGATGAGAGAGTGGATGTAGTGGTAACAGCTGCAGGTAGTCCAGGGTTATACACAGATCGACTCAAAGAGGCCGGGATCAAAGTCCTTCATCTGGTGGCTTCAGTGAGGCATGCACAAAGTGCCGAAAGGCGAGGGGTAGATGGAGTTATTGCAGAAGGCTGCGAAGCAGGCGGCCATAATGGATTAGATGAACTATCTACTTTTGTCTTAATACCTCAAGTAGTGGATTCTGTGTCAATTCCAGTCATAGCTGCTGGTGGCATTGCTGATGTTAGGGGCGTTGTAGCCGCATTAGCACTGGGTGCTGATGGGGCGCAAATGGGCACCCGCTTTGTTGTTACCCATGAATGCATAGCTCATCCCAACTTCAAGGAGGCAATAATAAAAGCTAATGACAATGACACCACCATTACTGGCAGGAAGTTTGGACCAACCAGAATATTAAAGAACGAATTGGCCTATAAAATATTGGAGATGGAAGCTGCTGGGGCTTCGGTTGAGGAACTTATAGACTTCATTGGCAGCAGCCGGTCCCGAACCGGGCAATTTGAAGGAGACTTAGCCAACGGTGAATCTTACTGCGGTTCAATAGCCGGTATGATAAAGGAAATCAAAAGCGCCAGTGAAGTAATACGAAGCATTGTTGACAACTACGATACAGTATTAGATAGTCTAAGATAGCAAGGCAACCACTTCAGGAGAGCAAATGTATGTGCAAATTTTCCTTGAAGCTTTTTTCAGACAGAGAAAGGGCTAGTAAAACGTTTCCTAAATTTATCGCAACATAAGAAGTCATTGCGAGCGAAGCGAAGCAATCTCTAATAACTTGGAATTCTATTGAGATTGCGGAGCATGTTCCGAGCGCAGCGAGGGATCTCTTTTACGGTTTGACCATGGCCCTTGGCTTTTATGAAAAGCCAGCTCCGAGTTTGCTTCGGCTACGTCTCGCAACCGCTACGCTCCTCGCCCTGTTAAATACACTAAAAAGTAATCATCTGTCGAATTGAGATACCAAATATCTAATTCCAGGATATGCGAGCAATTATGGGATCCTGATTTAACGGGGCGAGCAATGACATGCAATAAGCAATATTATTTTGGAATCGTAACGCTAAGTTTACATTTTACTCATATTTTTTGAAATAAAGAGAGGTGATCATGATAAAAGATCGTGATTTTTTCGAGGAGGTTTTGACCAAGGCATATAAAAGAATGCACCTTTATACTTGAGCTGAAGCCAGCTTGCAAGGCTTGCAAGCCATGTGGGACTTGCCCCTAAAAGGGTATTCTTGGGCTTCTGGGGGATATATGGGGGCCATCTCGTCTGGACAAACCACATGCGGCCTTCTGATTGGCAGTAGCATAGCCATTGGGCTTCTCTGCGGTCAGGGGAAAGAAGGTATTCCAGAGGAGCATGAAAGCGAAAGAAACAAAGCCATTCATGCTGTAGGTGAGCTTTATAAAGGCTTTTTGAAAGAGTTCGGCAGTACAGATTGCAAAACACTAAGCCACTGTGATTTCAGCAACCCGGAAGACCTCAACCGATATACCCAAAATAAAGGTTGGAAAAACACCTGCGATGTTTTTTTAAAGTTCGTGATGAATAAATGCATAGAGATGGCAGAGAAAGTAAAGGAGTAAGTCCTTTCAAAACCTCATGCCTTGTCCAATAGGGAGAGCAGATCTTTCCATGTGGAAATCCTTAGCACCTTTACGTCCGGCTCTTCTTCGACCCTGGAGAGAACACCCGGTACAAACGGCAGATTGTTATCCCTAATATATGTAGTCCAGACAGGCTGGAGCCCGGCCCTCTGGGCACCAGTGATATCGGGCCCAGGGTCATCGCCGACATAGAGTATCTGATTTTTTTCCACCCCCAGGCGCTCAATGAGTTTGCGAAAGACCAAAGGATGCGGTTTGCGAAAGCCCAGCTCGCCGGATATGAGCACTACATCAAAGTAAGGGGTGAGTTCTACACGATCAATGATCTCCCTGGCAGCGGGTGCGTGGGTGAAATTAGTAAGTAACCCGAGACGGTACAGGTCCTTCAGGGCTCCGAGCATCTCTTTTGTGCCAGGGATAAGGTAACAATTATGGAAAAAGGCTGAAAAATAGGCATCAACTGCTGCAGCAATTCGCGGGTCATCGGGCGGGACATTGTATCCCTGAGTATGCAATGCGGCACTGATCCAAAAGCGGTTGTGGGTCTCTCTCCCATCCCGTCGGGCTTTTTCAACAAACTGCACGGCGGCTTTATGGTGGGCCTCTTTGAATGACTCGTTTCCAAGTTTGAGACCACTTTCCTGCAGGCTGTGGATCAGCCTGCTCATGGCCTCATTTAGGGTTTTGGGATCCGCAGTAATCAGGGTGTTGAAAAGATCAAATCCTATGGCTCTTATATGATTCATGAGGCTTTTTCTTAGCCCAATGCCTGGAGAAATGCAAGTCAAAGAGAAAAAACATAAAGATCAAGTGAATAAGTACGCCCGGGCAGCAAAGAGGAAAGGGTTCACTTTCCAGGTGATGCTGTAAGCTATCTATAAGAGGATCATATCTGCTTTCACTGATTACAAATAGTTTCCTGGAATAATTCTTTACAAGATCACCCTTGTATATTAGATGTTTTTAATAGAAATGGTTATCTTGCTGGATTAAACCTTATTTTCAGTTGGTAAAAAAGGAAAGCACTAATGTTTTTCTTTATTGGAGGGATTCAGCCTAAAACTATCACTGTTGATAGGCAACCAAGGTCATGCCCTGCATGCAGCCATTTTGAGGCCTATCTAAAAAGGGTGGATCATTATTTGAGCCTGTTTTTCATCCCCCTCTTTGCTGTTAAAAGAGGCAACCCATTTTTAATCTGTGAAAACTGTAACACCATCTTTGATGAACATAGCTATAGGATGGATGTTGATCGAAAAGTAGGCGAAAAGAGGTGCCCTCACTGTGAAAGACGCATAGATCCGGATTTTACATTCTGCCCTTACTGTGGAAAGGCTATCTAAAATGTGTAATGTCCATCTCAAGGCTCTTCCAGATTCCAGATACCAGGTATCTTATATTGACAGAACCCGCATCTTCCCCCTTTTATATTGCTACTTATTACAATAAAATGAATACGATGAATAAGTCTCGCCTTGCACTGTGGGCAGTATGTATTATTGCCTTCATGTCCGGGAAGGTTGCCGATATAGACGTATTTCAAACCTGCTTTTTGAGCGGTTCTTCTTGCAGCCTCCAAGGTCTTTACCGGTGTATAGGGTAAATTAGTCAGCTTATAGGCCGGGGAGAAGCGAGTAAAATGCAAGGGAACATCTTCCCCCAGGTTGCCTCTAATCCAGTTACACATCTCCTTTATCTTACTCAGATTATCGTTTAAAGTTGGGATAATCAAATTTACGATCTCCAGATGCACCCCTTCTTCTATGATAATTTTCAGGGTATTAAGCACCGGCTCAAGTTTAGCAGAGGAAATCTTTCTATAGAACTTTTCATCAAATGCCTTCAGGTCAACGGTAACCCCGTCCATATATCTAAGTAACGTCCTTAAAGGTTCAGGCCTCATGGCCCCGTTGGTATGAAAGAGGTTCTTGATGCCCTTAGTCCGAGCTAATTTGGCGATATCATACATATACTCATAGAAGATGGTAGGTTCATTTATGCTGTGTGAAATGGACTTACACTTTTGTCTTAGTGTCTCTTGGACTACTTCTT
>JAUWZV010000046.1 GCA_030615105.1 Desulfobacteraceae bacterium | reverse complement strand
CACGGATGCTGCTATGCAGGTGGCATCAGATGCAGTTGAGCTTATGGGATCTTATGGATATGCAAAGGAATATGGCGTTGAAAAAATCATGCGGGATGTAAAGATTATCCAGATCTATATCGGATCCAATGAAATGATTCGTGCCCATGCCTGGCAGTACCTCTAAAACTCAACAGAATGTGGGGTCAGCCTTTGACAAAGCTATGTCTTATGGTGTCATGAATGGCCCGGCTACATCTGCGGGTCGGTTTTGCTCTGAAGGACTGTTTCCTTTTGTTAGAGTGACGACCTGGAGCTTGGGACCATAGTAGAAAATTTTTTATAGAAAGGAGGCCAGCACTTTGGCGCAAGGAACAGTAAAGTGGTTTAGTGATAAAAAAGGATATGGCTTCATTGAGCAGGAAGACGGTCAGGACATATTTGTTCATTACTCCTACATTGATACGCCTGGATTCAAGAGCCTCAATGATGGTGACCTGGTGAGCTTTGAGGTGCAAGAAAGTGAGCGAGGTCCTGAGGCCAAGAACGTCAAAAAGCTCTAATTCACTATAATCCAGTTATAAAGGGCGTCTTATCAACACATGATGCCTTTTTTTAACATGCCTCGCTAATGTAAAAGAAAAACGAGAGAGATTAATAAGAGGGGAGATGATTTAAAGGTCTCTTAACTCTTTGACGGCTGAGACAACGTGCGATACCTGCTCACTTGCTTTACCCTGAAGGAAGATGTCTGTAATATGACCAGTAAGTACCGTTTTTTCCAGATTTATCTCAATTATCTTAGAGCCGGCCTGCTTTGCCTGCCTTGGAAGTATGTTAAAGGGAGAGACCACAGCCGAAGTACCTATTATCAATAAGGCCTGGCAGGTAGAGGCCAACTGGGAGCTCCTTGCCATGGCTTTAACAGGAATTGCCTCTCCAAAGAAGATAACATCTGGTTTAAGTATCTTTCCACACTCGCATTTAGGTGGATACTCACCTTTCTTCTCTTTGTAATCATATTTCCTGTTACACCGAAGACAGGTAAGGGAACGGGAGTTGCCATGATATTCGATAACATCCCTGGAACCAGCCTCCTGATGAAGATTGTCTATATTTTGAGTAATTACGGTCTGAAGTAGACCCAGCCTTTCTAATTCAGATAGGCCAATATGTGCCTCATTCGGCTTAGCATTGTCAACAGTCTCTTCCATTTCCTTCAACATCAGCCAGACCTTTTCCGGGGTTTTAGTAAAGGCATAAATAGTGGCATATTCTTCCGGGTCAAACCTATCCCATAGACCACCCTTACTTCTAAAATCCGGGATACCTGACTCCACTGAGATACCGGCACCGGTCAGGGCTATGGTTAATTTTGATTCCAGGATAATCCTGGCAGCCTTCTCAATTAATTCATCCATAATTTTATTCCTTGCATAAATTTATTTATTTAATCTTAATTGAGCAATTATTGCATGCCAAGATGGCCAAACATGGGTAGGATAGCCGTCTCGGCTGTCCTTGGATTTCACCTCTTAAGACAGGCGAGACGTCTGTCCTACTGGTTTAAACATTAGAATCGCTCAAGTTAGGTTTAAATAACCTCAAGGCTGATATCAACAGACCTCGCAGAATGAGTAATGGCACCAACTGAAATCAGGTTTATACCTGTCTGGGATATTCCCTCTATTGACTCTAATGTAACCCCACCAGAGGCCTCTAAAAGCACCCTGCCTCCAGCGATAGAAACGGCTTCCCTGATTTCTTCAAGAGACATATTATCCAAAAGAATGGCATCTGCCCCTGCCCTGATAGCCTCTTTAACCCCCTTGATATCATCTACCTCCACCTCGATCTTTAATGTATGGGGTACCCTGCCTTTAATTTTTGCCAAGGCCTCGGATATAGAACCGGCTACGGCAATATGGTTATCTTTAATCAAGATCCCGTCAAAGAGGCCAAAGCGATGATTAAACCCACCTCCCATCCTGACTGCATATTTTTCCAACATCCGTAATCCCGGGGTTGTCTTTCTGGTATCTATCACCCGCACCTGGGAAGGATCTATTTTCTCAACATACCTCCTAGTAAGGGTAGCAATGCCTGAGAGGTGTTGTAAGAAATTGAGGGCTGTCCTTTCTCCTGAAAGTATCCCTTTCATTGATCCTTTAACAATACAGATATGGTCCCCTTTTGGCACCACATCTTCATCATGATAATTGTATTCAACTACTATTTCAGTATCAAGTAGGGAGAAAACGCTTGAAAAAACTTCTACTCCAGCCAGTATTATCTCTTCCTTTGCTAATAGCCTCGCCTTTCCCTTTATGGATGGATCAATAATGGCCGAGGTAGTTATATCCCCTGGCCCCAGATCTTCCTTTAAGGCAATATCAATTATTTTGTTGATTTGGGAAAGATAACCCGCGTTCACTTGAGTCCCTCAAGAATGGTAAGGTTTTGGCTTAATTTTTCTAACTTGACACTCATAAGCTCCACCTTTCCCTTGACATTCTCTACTATATGGGGAGGAGCCTGATATAAGAAATCCTTATTTGCCAATTTTTTTCGAGACAAATTCATTTCATGATCTATCTTTTTTATTTCTTTATATATCCTCTTTCTCTCATCATCGTAATTGATCAATCCCTTAAGAAGAACATGGGCTTGGATATCACCAAAAACATAAGTAGCAGAGGAATCAGGTTTTGCAATATCTGAAACAATATCAATAGATTCTACCTTTGCCAGGCTCGTAATATAGGCAATATTATTTTCAAGAATCTCTCTTTCTGTTGACTCCTTTACATCAATGACTACCTTCAGATATTTTTTTGGGGGGATATTCATTTCTCCCCTTACATTCCTAATACCTGTTATCACTCCTTTAAGCAGATCCATCTCCTTAATTGATTCCTCATCATAGATAAATTCTGTAGGTTGAGGGAATTGGGCTAACATGATACTCCCTTCTGTATTAGGGAGCCTTTGCCAGATCTCTTCGGTAATAAAGGGCACAAATGGATGAAGAAGCCTCACCACTCCGCTCAACAGAATTTGCATTACAGACTGGGCAACTTCCCTTCTCTTTTGATCCTTGCTATATAGCTCTATTTTTACCATTTCCAGATACCAGTCACAGAATTCATGCCAGACAAACTGGTAACAGGTGCTTGCTGCATCATTAAATTTATAATCATCTATATAGCTGGTCATCTCTTCTGCAACCTTCCCTATCCTGGCCATAATCCAGCGGTCAGATAGGGTAAGATTACTGTTATCTATAGATGGTGATTTACAATCCTTTAGGTTCATCAAGGAAAATCTGGCAGCATTCCAGATTTTATTAATAAAATTCCGGTATCCGGCTATCCTTTCTTCTGAAAGCCTTATGTCTCTTCCCTGGATAGCCAATACCGAAAGGGTAAATCTGAAGGCATCGGTACCGAACCTATCTAAGACCTCCAGTGGATCAATTATATTTCCTTTACTCTTACTCATCTTCTGGCCCTGTTCATCCTTGACAAGGGCATGGATATAAACGTCTCTAAATGGGACATCGCCCATAAAGTGGAGACCCATCATCATCATTCTTGCCACCCAAAAAAATAGGATGTCAAAACCAGTTACAAGCACCGAGGTGGGATAGAAGGTTTTGAGTTCATCAGTGGAATTAGGCCAACCCAGAGTAGAAAATGGCCAGAGAGCTGAACTGAACCAGGTATCCAACACGTCCGTTTCTTGCTGGAGATTCTTACTCTTGCAAGAAAGGCATTCTTTAGGGTCTTCCTTGGCTACTATAACCTCTCCACATTCCTGGCAATACCAGACCGGGATACGGTGTCCCCACCATATCTGCCTGGATACGCACCAATCCCTGATATTGTTCATCCACTCAAAATAGACACCTTCCCAATTGGAAGGTATTATCCTTATTTTTCCATCCTTCACTGCAGCAGAGGCCTTTTTGGCAAGAGGGCCTATCCTGACAAACCACTGTTTGGACAGAAGGGGTTCAATCATGGTCTTGCAACGGTAACAGTGCCCTACCGCATTGCGGTAGGGATCGATCTTTTCAAGTAAGCCAGACTTTTTTAGATCATCCAGAATCTTTTCCCGGCATTGAAATCTATCCATACCCTGGTAAGGGCCGGCCAATTCATTCATTCTGCCGTCCTCATCAATAACCTTTATTCGTTCAAGCTGATGTGTGTTTCCAATTTCAAAATCATTTGGATCGTGGGCGGGAGTAATTTTCAGGGCGCCGGTACCGAATTCTTTATCTACATATTTATCATAAATAACCGGTATGGGCTTATTCAATACTGGCAAAAGGACGTGAGATCCAGAAAGGTCTTTGTACCGTTCATCTTCCGGGTTCACAGCCACTGCAGTATCACCTAAAAGTGTTTCAGGTCTTGTTGTGGCTACAGTTAGGTATCCCTCCCTATTTTCAAAGGGATAGTGGATATAATAGAGGAAGCTATCCATATCTTCATGTTCTACCTCAAGGTCAGCCAGTGCAGTATGGCACCTGGGACACCAGTTTATGATATAATCTCCCCGGTAAATTAAGTTTTCCTCATAGAGCTGCACAAAAACCTCTCTTACAGCCCTGGAAAGCCCCTTATCCATTGTGAACCTCTCTCGGCTCCAGTCACAGGAACTCCCAAGCCTTTTAAGCTGATTAATAATCATTCCACCATACTTTTCCCGCCATTCCCAAACCAACTCAACAAACCTTTCCCTACCAATCTGGTGACGATCAGTTTTTTTTGAGGCAAGATCTTTCTCTACCACATTCTGGGTGGCAATACCTGCATGGTCTGTGCCGGGTTGCCACAGGACATTATATCCCTTCATCCTTTTGTATCTGCACAGAATATCCTGGAGGGTATTATTTAGGGCATGGCCCATGTGTAGGCTTCCGGTTATATTTGGTGGAGGAATGACAATAGAAAAAGAAGATTTATCTGATTTGGTATCACCCTTAAACAGATCATTTTTTTCCCAATAATGATACCATTTTTCTTCCACTTCCTTAGGTTCGTATGTCTTGGCTAAGACATTATTTTCCATTAAAGAGTGCTCCTTTGTCTTACTTTATTGATTTAAACTCAAAATAAATGGAAAAGATAATTAAATGGGCACAATGACATTTAAGACTTCTTTCATGTAGTGCCTTTGTGCCCATATATTTCAAACGAAATTAATGTATATTATTCCTCAGGTGTGATACTCCTTTTTAAGACATCTATCTCCTCCCTGATAATCTTTTCGGCTACTTCAGGTATAACCTCTCTGGCTACCCTGTCTAGGACATCGGACACTACCTTTGTTAGAATGGCCTCAATCTTTTCTTCTGAGATTGGTGGAGCCTCCTCTTTGACTTCCTCCCCTTCTTCCTCAACTATTTCTTCAGCGGGTGCCATTTCAGGCAAAATATCTTCAGCAGCTTCAAACTTAACTTGATCCTCCTTCTCAACTGCTTCCTCCAATAATGGCTCTTCCAACTCCCCTGTCTCTTCTTCTACTAATTCTTTGAGTTCTTCAAGTTCCTCATCTAACTTAATTTCTTCTTCTAAATCTATAGAGGGTTCTTGCTCCTCTCCAACAGCCTCTTCCATCTTTTCCATAAGGACTGTTTCTTCGCCAATTTCTTCTTCGCCCTCGCCCTCACCTGATTCATCAACCTCTTCCTTTACCTCGTCTTTTTCTGGCAGAACATCCTCCACAACCTTCCTCTCTGCTTCAGCTGTAACCTCTTCTTTTTCGACTTCTTCTTCATCCAGCAAGAGATCTTCCAAGCCCTCTATATCTTCCTCAACCGATTCAGGTACATGGCCCTCTTCAACTACATCAGTAAGCTCTATAATTTCCTCTTCTGTGTCTTCTGATTTTTTCTCTTTTTCTTCTCCCTCTTCACCTAAAAGATCCTCATCAAAGTCTAAATCAAGGAGATCTTCATCCTCACCCTCACTTAGATCTTTTATATTGTCATTATCCTTGGCCATGACCATCCCCCTATTTTATTTTAAATTATAGTATTCACCTGTTACCATATAATAGCAAAGAGTGTCAAGGTCTTTAAAGGTTTGTCATTTGACATTTCATATTGGTCATTTGATATAAATATTTTGTAATCGTTCATCCATACTTCTTTCTTGTTTAAAACCAGCAAACCTTTGCCTGCAAATATTAATGCCTGACCTGACTATGTTCTTCAGAGATTTGGAAACTGAAAATAATCGGTGGTGTCCTCATTAGTTGATAATTCTAGCCATATCACAGTTTGATTCATCTCTCATTGTTATTAGTTATTCGGTTGCGATGCTCGTTTCGTCTACCGTCACTCGGCTGCGATGTTCCTTGTGCTGACTGAATCAGGTCCAAGGAAGCGATAAGTAATACAATTGGCAGCATCTATAACCGCTCTACGAATGCCTATACGAGTTGCGTAACCGCAACCATATGACTCAACCGAAATCTCATCTCGTTTTGCCAGCCACTAAAGGATCAACAAATATAAGATTATGATTTTCCAAATTTCTGTTCTTAGGGATACCAATAATAAATGACTAATGACCAATTTTATGTCTTAGTTAGGTTATAGCGGGCAGCAGCAATAATGCTATCTGCAACCTTTCTCCTGAGGGCAATGGTGTTTATCGGGGTATAGCGGGCCAATTTTTTTAGGCCCATTAACTGGGTTCTAAGCTCTTCACCTTCAGAGATAGCAGCAAAGAGCTGTCTTGCCATCATATCCACCCGCGGAAACGAATCATTGATATAGACCTGGGTTGCTGCAATTTGTATTCTCGATTTCTCTTCGCCCTCCTTCTGAATCTTTTTCAATGTCCTCAAAAAGGCACTCTCCATGGCAAAGATCTCAATGATAATATCAGCTATCAGGGCAACTATTTCCTGTTCATTTCCAAGCCTATCCATGTATTTTTGGGTGGCAGCGCCAGCAGTTAGGAGGCCCATTTTCTTTGCCATGCCAACCATTTTCCGCTCTTTTTCAAGAATTCCCTCTTCTTCACTCATCGCCGGCCTGTAGCTGAGAAGCTCTCCTGTCACTTTTTTAATCTCCTCAAGAAGGGGAAGCTCTCCCTTCAAGGCAGATCTCATAAGCATATCCACAATTAATAGGCGGTTAATTTCATTGGTACCTTCCCAAATGCGGTTGATTCTGGAATCCCTATAAGCGCCCTCTGCCTTGTAATCCTGAATATAACCATAACCACCCATGATCTGCACACATTCATCTGCCACATAGTCGAGCACCTCCGAACCGAAGTTTTTATTTATAGAACACTCTAAGGCATATTTTCTGAGGGCCTCGCCTGTCTTCTCGCCCGCATCCTCTTTAGTCGGGTCAATTCCCTCTAAGGCCAAATCCAGGAGACCTGCTGTGCGATAGACCATGCTTTCAGTAACATATGTTTTTATAACCATCTCAGCAATCTTATGTTTTATCAGGCCAAATTCGCAGATAGGCCTCCCAAACTGGATTCTATTCTTGGCATATTTTACACCTTCGGAAATCAGAAGCTTGGCCCCCCCAAGCGTGGCTGGAGCCAACTTGTATCTGCCAATATTGAGGGTGTTAAGGGCAACCACATGGCCGCGGCCGATCTCTCCCAAGACATTTTCTATTGGTACCTTGACATCCTGGAAGATGACAGATCGGGTAGAGCTGCCATGGACTCCCATCTTTTTCTCTTCCTCGTCCACCGAGACACCGGTCCATTTACGCTCTACAATAAAACCGGTAAACTTTGTTCCATCAACCTGGGCATAGGTAAGAATTAGATCAGCAAAGCCTGCGTTGGTGATGAACTGCTTCTGGCCATTCAAGATGTAATATTTGCCATCCTCGGATAAAACTGCAGTAGCTTCTGAAGTAAGTGCATCTGATCCGTGTTCCGACTCTGTTAGGGCAAATGCGCCTATCATCTCTCCGGTACAAAGTTTTGGGAGATATTTTTTCTTTTGCTCCGGGGTTCCAAAAAGGACTATAGGGAGACTCCCAATACCTGTATGCGCTCCATAGGATATATCAAATGCAGATATGCCAAGCATGATTCGCTCCATAACCAGGACACAGCTAATATGATCCAGTTCTGCTCCCCCATAAATCTCTGGGATATCTGTGGAAAGGAAGCCGAGTTCCCCTGCCTTTCTCAACAGGCTCTTTATTAATTCCGGGTTTACCTCCTCAAGCTCCTCCCTTCTCGGCTCAATTTCACCCAAAGCGAATTCCTCGGCTGACTTGCCGATCAGGCGATGTTCCTTGGTAAAATCCTCAGGTGTAAATACTTCCTCTGGTAGGGCATCAGTAATTAAGAATTCCCCGCCCTTAAAAAGTTTTTCCTTTACCATTTATATCACTCCTTTCTCAATTAATAGTCCTCTATCTCAAAGATAGCAGCGGCTCCCATGCCAAACCCGATGCACATGGAGACCAACCCCCACTGAAGTTTTCTCTCTTGCATTTCGTAAATAAGCTGAGTGGTCAATTTAGCGCCTGTGCAACCTAATGGGTGACCTAATGCAATGGCACCGCCATTCACGTTGGTAATATCTTCATCGATCCCAAGTTCCCTGATACAATAGATGGCCTGAGCTGCAAAGGCCTCATTCAGCTCGATCAACTGCATTTGATCAAGTGTCATGCCGGCAATCTTGAGCACCTTGGGAATGGCCACTGAAGGACCCACCCCCATATATTCCGGTGGGCAGCCCTCCACAACATGGTATCGAAAGGTTGCCATAGGCTTCAAGCCCAGTTCTTTGGCCTTCTCCTTAGACATGAGGACAACCCCGGCTGCTGCATCGCTAGTTTGGGAAGAATTGCCGGCAGTCACTGTTCCATTGGCTTTGAAGGCCGGGCGAATTGTAGAAATGCTCTCCTTGGTCGTGCCAGGGCGAACACCCTCGTCTGTATCAAAGATGATCTCTTCATACTCAAAATGCCCGTTAGGCAATTGCTTTTGCTTTTTGATCATCAAAGGGACAATCTGGGTCTTGAAGCGACCTGCTTTGATAGCGGCCTCAGCCCTCTGCTGGCTCTTTGCCCCGAATTCATCCTGCTCATCTCGGCTTATATTATACCGTTCTACTACATTTTCTGCGGTTAATCCCATCCCGGTAAATGCACCCGGTCTCATATCTACAAGTGCAGGATTAGGATACATCATGCTGCCTCCCATAGGGATCTGGCTCATGCTTTCCACGCCACCGCCGATCACCACATCGGCATAGCCACACATGATTTTTTCAGCGCCAATGGCGATAGCCTGAAGGCCTGAAGAGCAAAATCTGTTTACAGTCATTCCTGGAATGCGATCTGGCCAGCCCAAGGACATAACCAGGACGCGGCCTAAGTTGAGCCCCTGGATTGCCTCAGGGAAAGTGCATCCAATAATCACATCATCAATGAGCATGGGATCCAGATCCCCTGCCCTTTTGATCAAATCACCCAGTACAGTAGTGCCCATATATTCTGGGCGTGTATCCTTTAATATTCCGCGAGGGGCCCTTCCGACTGCTGTTCTGCAAGCAGCAACAACCACAGCTTCTCTCATCTTATTTTCCTCCCCTTATAAAATTTTCATGAGAAAATTTTATATTAATTTCTGAGCGGTTTACCTGTGCTCAGCATGTGCTGAATTCTGGCCTGTGTCTTTGGATCACCACAGAGACTCACGAAGGCTTCCCTTTCCAGATCCAGGAGATACTGCTCACTAACTTTGGTATCTGCAAGGACATTCCCGCCACACAGGACATATCCCACCTTTTCAGAAACAGTCACATCGTGTTCGGTGATGTAGCCTGACTCGTGCATGGTCCACAGAGCGAGTTTGATCATGGAAAAGGTATTTTCCCCAGCCACGCGTATTTCTTCCAGAGGCCTGAGCGGTGTGTAGCCCTCCATACTCATGGCCAGAACCGTCTTTTTGGCATCTTCCATCAAATAATCTCTATTGACTGTCATCTTATCGGTCGGTCTCAGATATCCAAGCTTAACCGCTTCTTGACCGGAAGTCGAGACCTTGGCCATGGCAATGGTCTCAAAGGCCCTGGTCACAAAGGGCATCAACTCGATCTGTTTCGGATAAATTCCGCCCTTCTGAACCTCGAACAGACTTTCCGTATTGCGGATAAACAACTCCTTGCATCCTCCTCCAGCGGGGATCAAGCCCACTCCGACTTCCACTTGGCCCATATATGTCTCAGCAGCATAGCGCACGCGATCTGCAGCCATACAGATTTCACACCCGCCGCCCAGGGCCATTCCAGCCGGCGCAGCCACAACGGGCTTGTCCAGATATTTCAGCTTCATCAACGCATCCTGTAACGATTTGACAGCCCATTCCAGGTCATCCCATTCCTCTTCCTGAGCTGCGAACAGAACCATAAGCAGGTTAGCACCTACAGAGAAGTTATTGCTGTGGTTGGCGATAACTAGACCTTCGAAATCCCTGCTCACGACATCGGCTGTTTGTAGAATCATATTGATTGTGTCTTCAGTGATGGCATTCATTTTGGTATGGAATTCCAGGCATACCACCCCATCGCCAATGTCTATAAGTGAGGCCCCTATGTTCCCGGCAACCTTCTTTTCCCGATCCTTGAGAGATGGCAAAAGAATGATTCCTGGCTTGATCGGAACTTCCTTGTAATCCTTTGAAGTGAGATCATAGAAATAGAGCCCCCCCGCCTCTCTTTTGTAAAAAGACTCTTTTCCGCTATCAAGCATCTCCTGGACCCATAAAGGGATCTCATAATCAGCATCTTTCATTTTTGCCGCAGACTTGCTTACCCCGATAGCATCCCAGGTTTCAAAGGGGCCCATTTTACGAGCAAAACCCCATTTCAAGGCATTGTCCACGCTCACGATGTCGTCAGCAATTTCAGGGATTCGGTTAGCTGAATATATGAGGGTTTCCGTTAAAGTACGAAAGGTGAACTGCCCTGCGAGGTCTTCAGAATAATAGAGTGACTTGATCTTTCCAGCTGTCCCTGAAATGTTTCCCGCCGCTTCCAATGATGCCAGCTTCACCTTTTCCTGAGGAGTATATTCCAGGGTATTGTAATCAAGGGAAAGAATTATTTTTTTCCCTTCGCTATCCTTGCTCTTCTTGTAAAAACCCTGTTTTGCTTTTTCGCCAAGAAGCTTTTTTTCAATCATCTGGTTAATGAAATCGGGGGGCTTGAACATCTCCCGTTTTTCATCGTCATGTGCTCCTTCGTATACATTGTCTGCCACGTGAAGCAGTGTATCTAGACCAACCAGATCTGCTGTCCTGAAGGATGCGCTCTTAGGATTGCCCACCACAGGTCCAGTAAGCTTGTCAACAGCCTCTATGGTCAACCCCAGGTCCACCATAGTCTTGATGACACAAAACATGCTATAGGTCCCGATCCGGTTGGCCACAAAATTTGGGGTATTCTTGGCATAGACAATCCCTTTTCCCAGTACCTTCTCACACGTCTCAACCAGAATCTCAATAACCTCTGGAAGCGTATCAGGACTCGGGACGATTTCCAATAGTTTCATATATCTGGGGGGGTTGAAAAAATGAGTAATGGCAAAATGCTTTCGAAAGTTTTCCGACCGATCTTCACACATTGCTTTAGCTGGTATGCCTGAGGTATTGGAAGTAACGATGGTTCCCGATGTCAAAACTGATTCAATCTTTTCAAAAACGATCTTTTTGATGTCAAGCCGTTCAACAACAACTTCGATGATCCAATCCACATCACTTAACCACCCTAAATTGTCCTCCATGTTACCAATGGTGATCAGCCTAGCATTTTCTGGAACATAGAAGGATGCTGGTTTTGATTTAAGGGCTGTCTGCATACCAATATTGGCTAATTTATTTCTAAATTCCTTGCTCTCCCTGGTGAGCCCCTTTTTCCTTTCATCATCAGTCAGTTCAGGGAGAACAATATCAAGAAGAACAGCCTCAATACCTACATTGGCCAGTTGGGCGGCAATGGTTGCTCCCATCACACCAGCTCCAATGACAGCGCATCTTTTTATAACCCTCATCATAAATGAACCTCCTTTTTAATTGAGCTTGCCTTCCCTATCTGTAGGACAGGCGTCTCGCCTGTCTATAATTCGTCTTTTATCCACCCTTTTATGTATAACCATTTGTAATCCTCATATTTCCTTACCAAATTTGCCTTAACCTGCCCGCCATCGCTACGCTCAAGCGTTAGCAGGCGGGTAGGATTGTTTGCAATATAGTTCAGCTTCTCTAAAAATTCGTTCTCGTTTCTTATGACCCTATCATAACTTTCGTTTTGCCAGACCTTGCCATTTCTGTTTAGCATCTTGTTCCCCCCTTCGCTTCGCTCCGGGGGGAATGCGGCAGTTGAGCAGTAAACTCCTGATTTCCCCTACGCTCCGCTGCGGGGAGAACCAGGAGTTCGAGACAGATGCCCTTCGGGCACTGCTCAACTGCCGCATTAATCTCATGGGCGGTAAACCCTGTTAGATTTCATACGGGGCATTATACCCTGTGTGAAAAAGTGAAATGCTATTCTGGATACCATCCACGTGCTTGTAGACGGAGCATTCTAACAGGGTAAAGCTTTTTATGCTGTGCATTATTTTAGGTAATATTTCAATAGGATTTACTACCATATGTGCATGGTCATTCAATACCACAGCAGAATAAAGTTCATATTTCTTACTGTCTAAAAAGCAAATGGCATTAAAGACACAATCTTTTTGTTGTGGTTGTAATAGGAATCTGTCATGTGTAGCAAATGTAATAAAATAGTAACCGGAAGAGAGTTGATAATGAGGAAGATGTCGCTTCCATTTAATTAATGACAGGCGAGACGCCTGTCCTACTGATAATTGATTTCCATTTTTCATATCAGTTCCCATTTTTTTATAAAACTTCTGACAGTAACAAGTGAGCTAAGATGCCTAAAGTGGGCTAAAATTTAAATATTAATCTGTAAAAAAAGATTGTATCATTTAAATTGTTGTATAATGTTGTGAACAAATGGATTATTAGCAATCCTATCCATAACTTCAGCTCACTTTCAACTTCAGGCACTTTAGACAATTGTTTAACTAAATGAATTGTCATTCATTTTTTAATAACTATCATCCGCAAAAATTGAAGTCAATCAAATTAAATATTGCCTTGCAATTTCAGGGAAGGGTTGATAAGGAGTTCAGAGAGTTGGTAATAGTAAGACAATAAAAGGGTAAAGATATGGATGGAAGATCTAAGGAAATATCACTAAAAAGGCTCCGGGGGTTGTGTGACCCAGACTCTCTTGGAGTTCAATCTACCAGAGATATAAATAAAAAGAAGCAATTGCTGGTAGCCCAAGATAAGGCGGTCAAAGGCATTACATTTGGGCTCAAGATGCCAAGAAATGACTACAATCTATATGTAGCAGGACCAGAGAGAACTGGTCTGACCTTTATAGCCAAAACATACATTGAGAAAATAGCCAAAAAAGATCCCACACCCTCTGACTGGTGCTATGTATATAATTTTCAGGAACCAGATACGCCTAAATTTTTTAAATTGAAAAAAGGTATGGGCCTAAAATTAAAAAAGGACATGTCTGAGTTTATAAAAGATGTTAAGACAGAGATTCAGGATGTCTTTGAAAGTGAGGACTATAATAAAGAAAAGGAAGCCATAACCAAAACCTTTAATACCAAGAGGAACGAATTGATCTCCTTGTTGGAAAAAAATGTAAGCAAAGGGGGATTTGTCCTAAATATCAGTCAGGCGGGAATGATGATTATGCCATCAAAGGATGGCAAACCTATGGACGACGAAACTATAGCTACCCTACCAGAGAAAAAAAGAAAAAGGCTCCAGAAGGTAAGCCAGGAACTGCAGAAAGAGATGAAGGAAACATTAAGGGGCATAAGGAACCTGGATAGAAAACTGAAAGACAAGATTAAGGATCTTGACAATAAGATAGCCCTTTACCATGTTGGACACCTAATAGAAGAGCTTGAGATAAAATATAAGGACCTGCCAGAGGTATTAGATTATCTTAAAGGGGTGAAGGATGACATTATCCTTAACATAGATGATTTCAAGCAAAAACCATCAATCCATCAAGGCCCACTTTCTATGCCCCAAATCGAGCCCTCATTCACCCGCTACGAGGTAAATGTCTTGATTGACAACTCAACATTAAAAGGTGCTCCAGTTATAATCGAAACCAACCCTACCTATCCTAATCTCTTTGGCAGAATAGAGAAGCAGGCACAATTTGGTACCCTTTTTACAGATTTTACCATGATAAAACCCGGGGCACTCCATCGGGCAAATGGCGGTTATCTTATTATCAAGGCCATTGATTTATTGAGAAGCCTTGGATCTTGGAATGCCCTTAAGAGGGCAATCAAAAATAGGGAGATCAGGATTGAAGACCTGGCAGAAGAGATAGGATTTATATCAACAAAGACCTTAAAACCTATGCCTATTACTCTAAATATCAAGGTTATACTGATAGGTAATCCTTACATTTATCATCTTCTTTATTCTTTCGACAGCGATTTTAAAAAGATGTTCAAGGTCAAGGCCCAGCTTGATGATAATATAAAAAAGACCAAAAAACAGATTAAAAATTATCTCTTCTATATTGCTAAGGTATGTGAAGAAGAAGATTTACTGGATATTGAAAAAGAAGGTCTGGCCAGAACAATAGAGTATGCATCTGAACTGGTAGGAAATCAGCTAAAGATGTCACTGAAATTGCCAGAAATAAAAGATTTAGTGGTAGAGGCCAACTTCTGGGCCAAGCAAAAGGGTAGAAAGTCTATTGAATTAAGTGATATCGAGATGGCTATTGATGAAAAGACACAGAGATCAAATCTTATGGAGATGAAAATCCAGGAAATGATTGAGGAAGAGACCCTCCATATCCAGACAAAAGGGGACGTAGTAGGCCAAGTAAATGGTTTAACTATTTATGATTTAGGTGACTATACGTTTGCCAGACCAATAAGGATAACCGCTACAGCTACACCTGGCAAGGAAGGGGTAGTAGATATTGAGCGAGAGGCCAAAATGAGCGGCAATATTCACACCAAAGGTATCTTGATCATGGAAAGTTATTTGAAAAATAAATATGCATTGGACAAACCCCTTGCCCTTTCGGCCAGTGTTACCTTTGAGCAAACCTATGGAATGGTTGATGGAGACAGCGCCTCGGTTGCGGAACTTTTTGCTATTCTATCCTGCATATCAAATAAACCTATATATCAAGGGATTGCTGTTACTGGTTCAGTAAGCCAGTTAGGAGAATGTCAGCCTATTGGGGGTGTTACCAGAAAGATAGAGGGTTTTTTTGATGTCTGTAAGGCCAGAGGTCTGACCGGGAAGCAAGGTACTATTATTCCAAAAAGAAATATAAACGATTTGATGCTCAAAAAAGAAGTTATAAGTGCTGTGGAAAAGGGTAAATTTCACATCTATGCCATTGAAAATATGGATGAAGGGATTGAGATCCTAACCGGCGTCGAGGCAGGGAGAAGGGATAAAAAAGGAAATTACCCAAAAAATACCCTGAATTACATGGTCATGGAAAGGTTAAAGACAATGAGCGAGTCAGTCAAAGAGTCGGAGCGGAAAACAAAAAAGCAAAAAAAGAAATAAAATGAAAAAATAATTTATTTGCTAATGTCGGTATTTATAGTGAATGACTTAAATAAGTTGACATTCAATAGCCTGTCATTGCGAGCGCTGCGAAGCAATCTCATGGGATTGCTTCGTCACTATCGTTCCTCGCAATGACTACTTTCTTTTGTCATTCATTATAGTTGTCAGTAGTCGACCGACAACTATCAACTGACACTATTGTTTATTCTATCTGGTTAACAAATTTAACCATTCTTTTTAAGATATCCTTTAATAAATCCTCTGGTAAAAGTCCTACCTTTGATAACCCACTATAACATCCTTTTGCGAGCTCCTCTACTGTTAGCTTTAAGTCTGCCTTTTCCTTATAGATATCTATCATTTCCTTTCTGAAATCTTTGGCTTCCTTTTTAGCTCTCTCGCAAAATTCTTTTCCCTCAGGAGGTGTCAAAGCACCGAAGTGCTCTAAGCAGATAATCTCTGCTCCAAGATTGCTGAGCCTATCAATGCTCTCTTGAAAACCATCATAATTCGAACTTCCCATAGGAAGGACCCTCTCTTCTGTCAGAGTCCCAATGCTGTCAGATGGAAATAGGGTATACTCTCTTGAGAAATAGAGAGCAAGGCTGCACACAGAATGTCCAGGAGCATCAATGATCTGAAGTTTGACCCCATTTTCAAGGTTAAGTTCCATTCCACCATAAATTATATGATGAACAGGAAAGCCTTCTTTAATAAGATTTAGTGGTTCTATCTGCTCAATCTGGTTTTTTGCCTTTAACATCGAATTGTTATAATCTTGTATTGCCTTCAGGGCCTTTTGATTTTTTAGGATACTTGCTCCAACTTTGGAAACAGCCACCTTTAGCCATGGCCAATGTCGTGCAAGATATGGGGCCATACCAAGGTGATCATAATGGGTATGAAGAATGATGAGATGCCTGATTCGCTCCAGATCTACATTAAGATCATTAAGCTGAGTCAGCACCTCAGGTATGACATGTGCCATAGCTCCACCGACCAAGGCATAAATATCCCCCTTAATGAGATAGGAACATAGTTCTGGTCGGCCTAAAAATTCAATCCTCTCAGTAACTGTGTTAGGTTCCTTTATCCACATAAAATATAAACGTTATAAGTGAGCCCGCCCTGGTGCGACGTCATTTGAATATTCGCTTGCTTATGATGTATCACCAATCCTGGTTTATCTTTGCTGAGGCAGGTTTTGCCAGGTCTGGGCCAGGGCTAAAGTGCCTAAAATGCCTAAAGCCCGCCCTGGCGCTATGAGCCTTAATCAGCCTACTAAGTTTATAAGTCAATATGTGCTTAAATTAATCTACTAAACTTATAGGCCAGGACTGGGCCAGGGTTAATGTGTCGCTTCGTTTAGACTAACACCTATGTATAGTCACGACAAGGTATAAAAATTAGTTCAAATCTGAAGGATCAAAGTTCAAAGTAAGGCAGATATAAAACTTTGGTGTATCTTTTACTTTCAGCTTTCAGCCTTGAGGTTTAATAATTTTAGCTCACTTTAGACACTTATAATTTTAGGCACTTTCATGCTAAACTATCTTTTTTTCATTAAACTCCTCAATCTCCCTTTCCGTATAGCCAAGCTTCTCTAATATCTTTTTGGTGCTTTCTCCAAAACTGATCGGTGCTGTTCGGATAGATCCTGGTGTGTCGCTGAGTTTAACAGGGATACCCAGTATTGTTACGGATTTTCCTTTATTATCCTTGACCTCGCCGACCATATCCCTGGCTAAAAAAAGTGGGTCATTCAATACCTCTTCTAAGTTCTGGACCTTTCCCCAGCAGACATCTTTATCCCTTAATTCTTCAACCCACTGCTCTAAAGTCTTTTTCTTGAAGGCCTTCCGACAAAAAGCCAGTATCTCTTTCCGGTGACTATCGTCATATTGCAAAGGTCCATATTCTGGCACCTCCAAAACATCGCACAGATTTTGCCAGAATCGGTTTTCAACAGCACCAATGGAGATATATCTTCTGTCAGCAGTCTCATAGATATTATAGCATGCATATCGATGAGAGAGAAATGTGTCCGATCTCTTTGGAACCATACCATTTCTCTGAAAGATATAAAGAGGTACAGATAAAAGGCCAACCATACCGTCGGTCATGGATATATCGATATATTGTCCCCTGCCAGTCTTCTCTCTTGCTACAAGGGCCAAAAGGATGCCAATAGCTGC
>JAUWZV010000146.1 GCA_030615105.1 Desulfobacteraceae bacterium | reverse complement strand
AATCTCAAGAGTCTTCAAATATCCAAATTATTAAAGGGATTCTATAGCTATATAAAAACTAGTTCGAGGCTGTCTCTTTTTGTTATTCTCTCAAGCTGTGGGCTCCTGTTACATATTAAGAATAACCTTATCAAATTTTTTACTCCAGCCCAATTCAATGAACTGGGAAAAGCTATAAAACCTTATCATAACTTGGTATATAAGAACATGACGGAGATTTAGAGGGTATAGGTATATTTTTTCAAGCAACTATGATATCCTATTTTATCCTTATATGACCCGCTTTTTACTTAAGTATGTATATCAGGGATTGATGTCCGGTAAAATACAATACCAGAAAGTCTTGAACAAGGTTCAGTTATCTGCAGTTACAGCCCCTGATGGACCGATCCTCGTGATTGCAGGGGCTGGAAGTGGAAAGACCAGGACTCTGGTCTATAGGGTCGCCTGGCTGGTAGAAAGAGGTGTGCCACCAAAGGAGATACTTCTTCTAACCTTTACGAGAAAGGCAGCCAAAGAGATGCTTGAGAGGGCGGCAAAGCTAACAGACAGGAGATGCAGAGAGGTATCTGGTGGCACATTCCATTCCCTTGCCCAGCGGGTTTTAAGGGAAGAGGCAAAAAGGGTCGGCTTTTCTCCCTCCTTTACTATCATGGATAGATCAGACATGGAGGAGGCAGCTCATGCCCTTATTCCTGAAGTAGATGGAGAGGAAAGGCCCATGAGGTTTCCAAGAAGTTCCACTATTTCAAATATTCTTAGCAAAGCGGTCAACATGGAGAAGCACTTGGCCGAGATTATGGAGACAGAGTATCCTCAATTTCTACCTATTCTTCCACAGATAGAGCACCTCCTTCAAATTTACAAAGAATACAAAAGAAAAAACAATCTAATGGATTATGATGATCTTATCCTTTTCTTTAGACTAATTTTGAAGGAAAATGAAGATATTAGGCTAACTTTGGCCAATAGGTACAAATATATCATGGTTGACGAATATCAGGATACAAATACCATTCAGGCAGATATCGTCCGCTATCTTGGTTCTCCCCATAAAAATGTTATGGTTGTAGGTGATGATTCTCAGTGTATCTATTCTTTTAGAGGAGCCAATTTTAAAAATATGTTTGACTTTCCAGTTTACTTTCCAGAGACAAGGATCATAAAACTGGAAGAAAATTATAGATCCACTCAGTCCATACTAACTATGACAAATGCCCTTATGGATCAGGCAAGCCAGAAGTATACCAAATGCCTCTTTACAAGGAGGGGTGGTGATGAAGTGCCATTGGCTATTGACACCGGAACCGAACGTGATCAGGCAGTTTATGTATGCAGGGCTATAGAAAATCTATTGGATGAGGGACTATCGCTGAGAGATATAGCTGTTCTATTTAGAGCAGCCTATCATTCATTTGAATTAGAACTTGAACTTGCACGCCGGAATCTACCCTTTGCCAAATACGGAGGATTTAAGTTTATGGAGTCTGCGCACATCAAAGATCTCTTAGCCCACCTAAGGGTCATTATTAATAGGGAGGACATTCTTAGCTGGGGCCGCCTCTTACGGTTAATAAAAAATATTGGTCCAGGAAAGAGTCAGGCAATAATAGATTGGATGAAAAAAGAGGATGTATTGCCAGCTAAGGTAGATAAATGGCCTGGGAGCAATAAGGAAAAAGAGGGTCTCATTGAATTAGCTAAACTCATGAGTGTACTTTCCACACCACGTCTAAAGCCTGAGAAAGGGGTAGGGCTTGCATTTGAATATTACAATCCATTTTTAAGGGAAAAATTCGATGACTTCCCAAGAAGGCAACAGGAGTTAGAGCAGTTAATTTCAATGGCAAGCAGGTATAAAAGCCTGAGGGCATTTTTGGATGACCTCTCCCTTGAACCTCCGGCAAGTCCGGTCGATGTTAGGCCTTTTGATATAAAGGATTATCTAACCCTCTCTACTGTACATTCAGCTAAAGGTCTTGAATGGAGGGTAGTTTTTATTATCTGGCTTGTGGATGGACGCTTTCCACCTGGAAAATCCTTTAGAAATACAGAGAGCCTTGAGGAAGAACTCAGGCTTTTATATGTTGCAGCCACTCGGGCCAAGGATAAACTCATCATGGTCTATCCAGGGCAGGGGTTAGTTGGTAATTCTGAAGGATGGATGGATAATTACAAGAGGGGCCTTTCATCATTTATCAGGGCCCTGCCACAAGATGTCATTGAACACCAGCCCTTTATGTCATCCTACCCGCCTGCCAGTACCCCGTTTACCGCAGCCATGCATGGGCGGGCAGGTGTCGGTCCTGGTAACGCAATTTTAAGATCAAGACCTTTTACCAAGTCCATGGAACCGCCTGCGGCGGACTCATCAGGGCTGAAACCAGGCGACAGGATCAATCATCCAGCCTTTGGTACAGGGGTGATAGCCAGATTTCTGGATGAGGACAGGGTAGAGGTAATCTTTAAAGATAGGGGCATTAAGTTGCTTCACCTTGGCTATACGAGTTTAGAGAAGATTTAGGATGGATATCACGGATTTACATCCCTGGAATGTGACATACGCGGAGGCAGTAAAGATCCAGAAGAGCCTAAAAGATAAAGTTATCTTAAAAAAAATAAATAAGAAAATTAAATATATTGCAGGGTTAGATGTCTCTTATGAAAAAGATGCTAATACAGTCTGGGCAGGGGTGGTTGTTCTTGATTTTCCCTCATTAGTTAAGATAGAAGAGAAATGGTCTCAAAAGGAGGTTTTCTTTCCCTATATCCCAGGCCTTTTAAGCTTCAGGGAAATTCCTGCTCTAATTGACGCACTTAGAAAGATAGATATAGAGCCAGATTTGATCTTCTGTGATGGGCAGGGTATTGCACACCCGATGGGCCTTGGCCTTGCCTCCCATCTGGGAGTCCTTTCAAATAAGCCTACTATTGGCTGCGCAAAATCCAGGCTCGTTGGCGAATTTAATCCAGTTGGGGAACGTAGAGGTGACTATGTCTATCTCAGATATCAAAATAGGGTTATCGGGGCCGTGGTTAGGACAAGGGCAGGGGTCAAGCCTATCTTTATTTCACCGGGATATGGGGTAATACTAAAGGATTGTATAAGATTTGTTCTTGAAACATGTTCAATATATAGAATCCCTGAACCTACCAGGCAGGCCCACCTCCTTGTAAATTCAGTTAGGTGCACAAACATAAAGAGCTGATGGGATTTATCCCAACTGGCATCCGGCCACGCTTCCAGCCTGTAGGGCTTACAGGCCGGCTCCCGGCTCGTAGAGCCTACAGCTCGGAGAGAGGGTAGGGCTTACACCACGGAGGGAGTATTGGAGTGATGAATTTATTGGTTAATTGTTATTCGAATAACTAATAATTTACCCTGTTGAATTTCCCAAAGGGAACCCTATTCAACAGGGCAGGTAACTAATAACCTAAATGGACGGCATAAACTGATTGACACTCAAATCTCTATGATGTCAATGAGTTATAGAAATTTCGAGTAACTTCTCAATAAGTTCGGGCGCTCACAACCGGATTAATGCTTGAGATCAAATGATAATGGGCTGTATAGTGTTTTGGAGTTTAGGCGTAAGCCTTTTATAAAATCCTTACGGATTAATAAGCCTCAGGCTTATAAAATCCACCCGAACTTATTGAGATGTTACAATTTCGAGACGTTAACATGAGTTTTTTATCTGGTTTCATAGCCATAATCGGGCCTCCTAACGTTGGCAAATCTACCCTTCTAAATAAGTTCCTTGGGCAAAAAATAGCCATTACATCACCCAGGCCCCAAACTACCAGGAATAGGATCCTGGGGATTTATAATGGAGAAGGCTGTCAGATGGTATTCATAGACACCCCTGGCATCCATCAAACGAGATCCTTGCTCCATAAAAGCATGGTTAGATCCGCTAAAGCTTCTTTGGGGGAAGTTGATATCATACTTCTTATAGTCGGATTAGAGGAAAGTGTTAATAATAATGAGATGAATATTATTTTAAGACTCTTGAAAAAAACAGATAAACCTGCCATCCTGGCCATAAACAAGATAGATCTAATCAGAAAAGAAAACCTCCTGCCAATAATTGAATCATATAGCAAACTTCATTGTTTTGACTCCATCATACCTATATCCGCCCTTTATGGAGATGGGTTGGAAACCTTAAGAGAGGAGCTAAAAAAGACACTCTCTCCAGGGCCACAATTTTTTCCTCCTGATATGCTCACTGATAAGTCTGAGGAATTTCTAATAGCCGAAATTATAAGGGAAAAGATATATCATGAGACAAGAGAGGAATTGCCTTATTCTTCGGCTGTGGTTGTTGAAAGTTTAGAGGAAGACACGGAAAGGAATCTCCTTACTGTCATGGCAACTATATTTGTGGAAAAGGCATCACAGAAAGGGATAATTATTGGTAAAAATGGAAGAATGATTAAAAAGATTGGAAGAAATGCAAGGATTGAAATAGAAAGGATATTTTCACTTAAAGTCTACTTGGAACTTTTTGTCAAGGTAGAAAAAAATTGGAGCAGTGATACTCGTTCTTTAAGAAGGCTTGGATACTAAACAAAAAACCAACCACTATTAAGCGGTTGGTTTTTTGTTAGGAGAAAAGAATTTTTATCTAATCTAATTAAATTAAGCTGCAATATTCTTGCCAAGTTTTCAAACTTCCCGTATTAGAAGATAACTAATTGAAATTTATTGAAAATTATCAATCCTCAGATTTTTCTTTCCATAGCTATAATTATGATTTGTTAAAATTTTTTAACATCTTCTCTCACTAATAGGCTTATTGTATGTTTAACATATTGAAATAACTGACTTATTTTTTGTTAAAATTTTTTAACATCTAAGTTAGCATCCCATATTTCTTCATCTTATAATGCATCACATGTCGACTGATGCCGAGCATTTCGGCTGCCTTGGACTGCACATTATTGGTGGATTTAAGGGCTCTTACAATAAGTTTTCCCTCTATCTGTTCAAGGGCCTCAGCTAATGTTATGTTTCGTGGCACAATTTTATCAAGGTCTATCTTTTCCTCATCCTTTTTCACCAAATAATCGGGTAGATCTCCTAAGATTATAGTTTCATCTGAACTCATCACTAATGCCCTTTCGATTGTATTCTCCAGCTCCCTGATATTCCCAGGCCAGTGGTAGCTGTACAGGGCCTTCCAGACCTCAGGGGCCAGTTTTATTTCTCTCTTTTCGGATGGCTGGAGTTTTTCTATAAAATGTGCAACGAGAAAGGGGATATCTTCGATCCTATCTATTAGAGGTGGTGCGTTTATCTCAACCACATCCAGGCGATAAAAAAGATCCTCCCTGAATATCCCTCTGTCTACATCTTCTTTTAATTGGCGATTAGAGGCTGTCAAAATTCTGACATCCACCTTAATGGTTTTAGTCCCCCCCACCCTTTCAAATTCCATCTCCTGCAATACCCTGAGAAGCTTTACCTGAAGGGAAGGTGGCATTTCGCCCACCTCATCCAGAAACAAGGTTCCCCCATCAGCCAATTCAAATCGCCCCTTTGTCATGCTAACAGCCCCGGTAAAGGCACCCTTCTCATGACCAAAAAGTTCACTTTCTAACAAGGTTTCAGTCAATGCACCGCAATTGATAGAGATAAAGGGCCTGTTTTTCCTCGGGCTGTTATAATGAATGGCCTTAGCGATAAGTTCCTTGCCGGTACCAGATTGGCCTGTGATCATTACAGATACCCTCGATTGGGCAACTTTCCCAATCATATCATAAATCTTGAGCATGGGCTTACTCTTGCCAATTATATTCTCATATTTATAGCGATCGGAAAGGGCCTCACTGAGGAGCCTGTTTTCCTTTTTAAGCCTATAAAGTTCGAGGGCTTTC
>JAUWZV010000075.1 GCA_030615105.1 Desulfobacteraceae bacterium | reverse complement strand
CTATGACTATCTCCTCTTGAAGGGCATTAACATCAAAACCCTCGGAAAATAGCCTTATTCCCCTATTAAAGGGGATTGATGTATCTATCTTCACAATCTTAAGGCTATCATGGGGATGAATGTTGAGAATCTGACCGGGGATGAGCCTTTTTTTAACCCCATTGTGTTCAATTGTTAAGTGGTTAAATACAGGAACTGGATGGAGCAGCCTCTTTAATGATACCTTGAAATAATTGCTACCAAAGCCACCTATGAGAAGATAAAGAAATCCGGATAAAAAAAGAGCTACCACTAAGAAGATAGCCCTTTTCCTTCGTCTCTTTTTCCAGCGCGGGGTTTCTTCTTTAAACAATTAGCTTCCTTTCCCTCGCCTCTTGATCCCGGCAGTACCTCCTTCCAATGACTGGCCTGCCCAGATTAGAAGGACAGGACTTGCCACGTAAATAGAAGAATAGGTTCCAACCAGTATACCAACTAAGAGGGCAAAGGCAAAATCATGGATCACACCACCGGCTAATAGAAAAAGGGATACAACAACAGTGAGGGTAGTTGCGGATGTAAGCAGGGTTCTACTCAATGTCTCATTAATGCTCTGATTTATCACCTTTGCAAAATTGCGACCCCTGGAGCGTCTGTTATTTTCCCTGATCCTATCAAAGACAACAATTGTATCATTCAGGGAGTAGCCAACTATGGTGAGCAGCGCGGCTAAAACTGTTAATGTTACTTCCCGGTTGGTGAGGGCAAAGGCCCCTACTGTTATGATTACATCATGAAAGAGGGCAATAATGGCACCAAGGGCGTATTCTAAGCGCAGGAACCAGCATAGTCCAATAGTGATTAGGAGGGCAACAGCAATAAGCCAGAGGATACTCATTCCTATTGCCGAGATTATGTAGACTCCAAAGGCAAGTGAGGCTGCCATAATTATACTCATTGTCCACTTGTATTCAAACCTGCCAGATATATATATAACCATAAAAAGGAGTGCATAAAAGATAGCAAAAAGGGCCTTTTCTCTTAAATCTTTCCCCACCTTTGGCCCCACCATCTCCACCCTCCTGACCTCCACATTCGCCTCCCCGAACATGCTATCTAAAGATTTTTTGACCTTATCAGATAGCCCACTGAGCTCGATATCGGTTCTGTTAATCCTTATCAAATATTCAAACTTCCCTTCTTCCCCGAACTCCTGGATAATGCTATCTTCCAGGGCGATCGATTTTAATGCACCCCTGATATCATCTGGTGTTATTGAATGATTGAACCTTACCTGAACCAGTATACCGCCCGAGAAATCAACACCATAATTAGGCCCACCCCGAAATATTAAAAGAAGGATAGCCAATAGTATCAAAGTCCCAGATAGAAGATGGGCTATCTTTCGTTGCCCAAGGAAATCAATATTAATATCCGGTTTTATAAATTCCATTTTTTATTTCTTCAATAGTGTTTATTTGTTTTAAATCCCTAATACCAAGTTGCATTCAAACGGCTACTATTTATAGAGGTCATTGCGAACGAATGTGAAGTAATCTCAATAGGATAGATTGCCACGTCGCTTCGCTCCTCGCAATGACATAATTGCAACTTGGTATAAATCCCTCAATTCCGAAATTCACAATTCACAATTAAATACTTATTCTCTTCATTCCACGTTCAATGATGAGATAGTCAAAGATTAGTCTGGTAATAAATAGGGCTGTGAAAAGGCTGACAACAATACCTATACTTAAGGTTACAGCAAATCCCTTCACCGGCCCGGTTCCAAACTGGAATAGAACCAGGGCAGCGATCAGGGTAGTGATATTGGCATCAAGTATAGTTACAAGGGCCTTGCTATAGCCACCGTCAACTGCTGCACGCGGGGTTTTTCCCAATCTCAGTTCTTCCCGGATCCTTTCAAATATAAGCACATTGGCATCTATTGCCATGCCTATAATCAGGATGATGCCTGCTATGCCAGGCAGTGTTAAGGTGGCACCGAAAAATGCCAGTCCTGCCGCGATAAAGAAGATATTTAAAAAAAGGGCCAGATCTGCAAGGATTCCTGCAAATCTATAGTAAATAGCCATAAAGAGGATAACAATCAGTCCCCCGATTATCATTGATTTTAGCCCCTTATCAATGGAATCCCTCCCCAGGGAGGGGCCCACTGTTCTCTCTTCAATGATCTTAACAGGTGCTGGCAGGGCACCTGCTCTCAGGACAATGGCCAGATCCCTGGCCTCTTCCATGGAAAACCTGCCTGTTATCTGGGCCCTTCCACCTGAAATTCTATCCTGTATAACCGGAGCACTATTTACGATACTGTCCAGGACAATAGCCAATCTCTTCTTTATGTTGGCCCCTGTAATCTGCTCAAAAAGCCTTGCCCCACGGGAATCAAATGAAATAGAGACATAGGGCTCATTGTATTGACTATCTATCTGCACCCTGGCATCGGTCAGATACTCACCAGTTAAAACAGCCCTCTTTTTCAAAAGAAAGGGAATCTTTTTTTGAGAACCAGCCACCCCCTTTATCTGGTAAAGGATCTCATCTCCTGGTGGTATATTTCCCCTCAATGCCTCTTCCAGGCTATTATCCTCGTCTACCAGTTTGAATTCCAGAAGGGCAGTTTTTCCTATAATATCAAGAGCCCTTTTAGGGTCCTTTATCCCTGGAAGTTGAACTAAGATCCTATCCCTCCCCTGGGGCCGGATATCCGGTTCGGCCACACCAAACTGATCGATCCTGTTAGTTATTGTTTCTACTGCCTGGTCCACTGCCATCCGCTTGATATGCTGCTGGGCCTTATGAGAGAGGACTAACGCCAAACTAAGATCACTTTCGCTAAACAATCCGGATTCAACAGCAATGTCTGAAAAATTGTTTGCGACCATCTCTTCAACGGCCTTCCTGTCCTCGCCTCTTATTAGGGTCAAGCCAATCCTATCCGGGCCAATTCTTTTTAGCGCCTGATACCTGACCTTAGCTTTTCTGAGGCTGTATTTTATATCCTCAACCATTCTCTCAAGGTGGCTTTCCACAGCCTTCTGGGCCTGAACCTCCAACACAAGATGCATACCACCTTTTAGATCAAGTCCCAGGTGAATCTTTTCCTCAGGTAGTATATTAGGCCACCAAGAGGGGAGCGTTTTACTGATAGTGGGAGTTAAATAGATCAATGCAACAACAATCGTCGTTAGAACAATCAATCCACGCCACTGTAATTTTTTCGACACTATTTACCCCTTAACCCTGAGTTTCTGTCTTTCTGGATGTTACCCCTGATATGGAGCCTCTTGTAACCTTTACCCTGACTTTCGGGGATATTTCCATTGTAACTACCTCGTCACTCAGGCCGGTTATAACACCGTGCAGACCCCCGGAGCTAACTACCCTATCACCCTTTTTCAGGGAGGCGAGAACCTGCTTATGCTGTTTGGCCTTTCTTTGCTGGGGCCTGATCAATAGAAAGTAAAAAATGGCAAATATAATGATCAGGGGTAAAAATGCACCCAGACCGCCTCCTCCACCACCTCCGGCACCTCCAGTGCCCATAGCGTAAACTAAATCAAACATTTATCTTCCTCCATTTCTCTTTAAGATTTATAAAGATTCGGCTTTCCCTGTATAAAAATCATGGCTAAATTCAGCCAGTCTATCCTCTCTTATGGCCTGCCTTATCCCGGACATTAGCCGAGCATAATAATAGAGATTATGAATGGTATTCAATCTAAAAGAAAGTATTTCCTTTGAAAGAAACAGGTGTCTCAAATAGGCCCGCGAATAATTGGAGCAGGTGTAACAAGCACACCCTTCTTCAATAGGAGAACTATCTTCTGCATACCTTGCATTTTTTATTATCAGTTTTCCATTATTGGTAAATAACATACCATTTCTGGCATTGCGAGTAGGTATTACACAATCAAACATATCCACACCCATTTTTACTGACTCAATTATATCCTCCGGTGTTCCTGCCCCCATAAGATAGATTGGCTTTTCCTCTGGAAGAAATTCGCTTGTCAATCTGATCACTCGCTCTCTTTTTTCTTTATCTTCCCCAACAGATAAACCGCCTAAGGCATAGCCGTCAAATCCCATACTTACAAGGCCTCTGGCACTCATCTCTCTCAATTCAGGATATATTCCGCCTTGAACAACACAGAAGAGGGCCTGTCTATTGTCTTTCCTTTTCTCCAGACATTGCCGGGCCCATTGTTCAGTAAGCTTAACTGAGGCAAGGACATAATCGTGGTCAGCACCAAAGGCTACGCATTCATCTAAGGTCATTATAATGTCTGCCCCAAGGGCCCTCTGAATTTCCATAACCTTTTCCGGACCCAAAAAATGGGTGGAGCCATCCAAATGAGAACGGAAGGTAACCCCGTCAGGTGATATGGTCCTGAGTTTTGAAAGGCTAAAAGTTTGAAACCCTCCACTATCAGTTAATATAGGTCCTGACCAGTTCATAAAGCTGTGAAGGCCGCCGAGCTTCTCTATCAGTTCATGGCCTGGCCTCAGGTAAAGATGATATGTATTGGTGAGGATTATTTCAACCCCTGCATCCCTTGCCTCCTCAGGAGAAACCCCTTTGATTGCACCTGCTGTTCCAACAGGCATAAAAACAGGGGTTTCAAGCCTGCCATGATCTGTTACTATCTCCCCGAGCCTGGCCTTGCTCGATTTACACCTTTTAAGAACCCGAAATTCCACTGGATGAAATCCTAAATCCTAATACCCGCCCGCCTCGCCTGAGCTCGCGATGGCGGGCGGGTGTCCTAAATCCAAAACCATAAAATAACTTCTTAAGATCCAAACTCCAAACATGTTTTTATTTCCGAATTCCGAGTTTCGGAATACGGAACTCGGAAGCATTTGTATTTTGATATTTGGTATTATTTAGGATTTCGGATTTAGGGTTTAGTATTTTCCTTTTATTCACGTTATCAGCATTGCATCCCCGTAACTGTAAAACCTGTACCCGCTTTCCACAGCCCAGCGGTAGGCCTTCATGGTCAAATCAAGTCCAGCAAGGGCTGCTACCAGAAGAAGAAGTGAAGAGCGAGGTAGATGAAAGTTTGTTATAAGGGCATCAACAATGCGAAAATTAAATCCTGGATAGATCAAAAGATCAGTAATTCCAGAATCAGCTACTATTTCCCCTTTTCTATTGAATATAGTCTCTAATGTCCTGACAACTGTGGTACCAACAGCAATAACCCTTCCACCATCTTTTTTTACTCTCTCAATAGAGCTGGCAGAATCATGACCAACAAAATATGGCTCTTTCCCTAAGCGATGTTCCCTGATGTCCTTTACCCTTACAGGTCTAAAGGTATCATGTCCAACCAGAAGGGTTATAGTAACTATATCTACCCCCTGGGATTGGAGAGACTTGAGCAGGTCATGGGTAAAATGAAGACCAGCGGTAGGTGCTGCCACTGCTCCTGAAAAACGGGAGAATATGGTTTGATATCTTTCCCTGTCCGTAACTGATCGTCCATCATTGCTGACTCTTTTAATATAAGGGGGCATAGGAAGGCAACCTCTTTTTTTCAAGACATAATCAAGGCTATGTTTACCTTCAAATCTGAGCTGAACCCTCCCATCCTCACCTAACCCTTTAACAATGCCTATCAGGCCATCTGGAAAAAGTATACTGCTTCCTGTTTTTGGTCTCTTTGATGCCTTCATTAGACACCAGCGTATGTCCTGCCCTATTTTAGGGGGCCTGGCTGGATGCTCAAGGACCAGGATTTCTACCTGCCCTCCAGTTTCCTTTTGGCCATATAATCTGGCTGGCACTACCTTAGCGTCATTCACAACCAATAGATCACCCTCTCTGAGCAGCGAGGGTAGATCGAAAAAACAGTAGTCGCCGAATTCCCCTGTAGACCTTTTTACACACATAAGACGGGATTCATCCCTTTCCCGGGCCGGTTCCTGGGCAATCAATTTGTCAGGAAGGTTATAATCATAATCTTCTAAAGAATACATCTGAACTTAGCTCGCTCCGCTCATCTCTTCCATCCTTCATTTCCCTAACTTCTCAACCGAACTAATAAATAGCTATGCAATATATTGTTGAATTTCTGTGATACTAACTACCTGAAGAGATAAGTCAAGAGAAGACCAAAACATATGGCCAGAAAACCAACTATCCTTAATTGATTATCAGGAACTTGCTGGATCTGGCCTAACCATTTCTTCATCTTATCAGGAAATGCCAGATAAGGTAATCCTTCAACAATAAAGACCAGACCCAAAAGGCAAAATAGTAATTTCATTTACCAACACCTATCACACTTATGCCTTTGCGATTGCCCAGATACCCACACCAATAAACGCAAGGCCCGCTATCCAGGATAAATATTTGGAATTTATATGTTGGGTGAAAAAGGTGCCAACGAGTACTGCGATTCCTGATGCCAGGACAAGCGCAAGGGCCGAGCCAATGAATACTGTCAGCTTATTGTTTATTGGCCCCGCTGCATAAAGTAGTGTTGCAAATTGGGTCTTATCTCCCAATTCAGCGATAAATACAGTAGAAAACACTGTTAGAAGTAGTTTTAAATCCATTTTAACCTCTCTCTACACTCAAGCTCAGCCGCCCTGCATTATTGCGGTCGGCTGGTTAGATTCCCATTATTTCATTCAGGCTTTCAATAACTTGAACCAGTTCCTCTGGAGATGTCCTGTCAGTCCTTTTTTAGAGGGCCGATTAATGTTCCTTATTCTCACGCCGCTCAGTTTGCACAATGCCTATTCCGCTTCAGCTTCTAATTCTTTCCAGAAATCCTCATGCGCTATACCGCCGGTCTTTTGAATCTGCTGCCGACCACGAGCCAAAACGGCTTGAAATTTGGGCGAATAGGCCAATACCAAGCGCTCTATCTCTTCTTCATCTGTTACTCCCAATAAGACTGCCACCGGCTTGCCATTTTTGGTAACTATAATGGGCCCTTTCTCCGATTCCTTCAAATAAGCACTAAAATGCGCTTTGATTTCGGCAATGGGTGCAATTTTCATAGGTTTATCTCCTCCCCACCAATGATCAAACGATTCCCCTTTTTAATACTTATTGCAAGAATGAACACCTGCTGATTTTCTTGTTCAACAGAATAGAACACCTTAAAGCGATTATCGGGACCAAACCGGATCTCCCAATCCGCTCCCAGTTCCACGGGTCTTTTCAGAGGCTTTCTGTTTCGAGTTTCTACATTTGGTTCAAATTGCAGTTGGGTCTCGATCGTGCGACGGATAAGTGAATGATATCTCCGTTCGATTGCTTGCAGGTGCGTTTTAACTTGAGGAGCGTAAATCAGGCCAAAGCGGCTTTTAATGTTCATTATGACCTAAATTATAGTCAGCTTTGCCCTTTGTCAACCGCTAATTTGGCCGAAAAGAAATCTTCTGAGGAAAAAGTGCCTTTCCCTTTCTTCTTAATTTTTGGTTATTCCTTAAGCCTAAGCTTTATGAAAACATGCCAGAATACCCCGTGCTGTACACGGGGATGAATGGCATCCTTTCAGTTCCCCTCCCTCGGTGGGAGGGGTTAGGGGAGGGGGAAAATGGGAAAGGATTTTCACCCCCACCTTTGTCCTCCCCTCTCCGAGGCGTAGGCTCTACGAGCCGGAGGCCATCCCCGCTCCCTATGAGACTGGGATCTGCGACAAGGGGGAGGAGATTGTTTTTAAAGAAATTGGGAAGCCCCGCCCTGTAGGCGAGGTAATTCACTTTTGCCTCCTTATGAATTTCAATTTCTTTTGGGATATAAACAGGGCGTTCTGTCAAGGCAGGGATGGAACCTAACGCGATTTTAAGGGGCGGGTGTCTTAATCATGATTCTGCCCACATTCAACAAATAACCCCGTTTGAGCTGAAAAATTTCTGAAAACGCATAAATAAGCCCGTCCATCTTCAAAATATTGTTGGGCGGCGCCTCTTGTCGCAGTGGACTACCTATACAAAACTGTATCGCTCGCGCAGGGCTATGGACAGCCCGCGTAACAAATCCAGCACGCGCTCAGCTAATGGTACTGAGAGTACACCCCCGGCGCCACAGCTTGGAGTTATAAGTGCTCGTCGCAAAAGTAGGTCGCGGTCGAACCCCTTGCTTACTAAGTGGTGTACACCTTCCTCGAAACGATCAATTAGCGAGGGTATCGTCTCAGTTGCTGCGGCTTCTCTGTCAAGGGTAGGAACGATACCCCAGCCCAGACAACCGCCTCGATCAAAGAAAGCGCTGAGTTCGGCAGGATAGAGGGTGATGCCTTGCAGATGGTCGTAGGCATCGAAGTCGAGAATGTCCAAGTCAGTCTCCATTAGCAATGACCAGTCGGTATTCTCCTCGCAATGAATTCCGGGTAGACCGCCTTGGCTATGGATAGCCGCTGCCACCTCGTTTATGTCTTTAATGACATCTTCTCGACTTATCGTGAGAAAGGTCTGTTTTCCAAATCCAAGCAACGATGGTTCATCGAGGAAGATCATAACCGGAAGCCCGAATTCACTTAAGCGAGCAACCTGCCAAAGTGCTTTCAAAACTATCGTCTTGACGATCACATCACGAAGATGATCATCGTAGTAAGAGCACCGACCATTTTGGTCCAACAGGTTGGTGCCGAGAGTGAAGGGTCCAGTAACCTGCCCCTTAAGCATAAGCGTTTTGCCCAATGACATCTGTTTAGGTAGACGAGCAATAAATTCGGAAAAACCAGCTGCGTATTGTGGCGAAAGGCGAAACTTTTCAAGCGCATCAGAATTTTCATCCTCGATTGCGGCCATATAACGTTCGTAAAATAAGGTAAATTGTTCAGGAAAGTCACTAATAGAAGTTGAAAAGTAAGTGCGATCCCCATCTTGAACAAGTGCTGGCATTCCTTCGGTAAACTGCATCATCATATTTTCATACAGGTCACGCTTGGGAAACTGCACCCAAGATGCAATTTCCGGTGTATTCTCGAACATCAGAGCGGTTCCATGCGCCACATCGGTATGCGGCATGCTGCCAATCGTGGTAGCAAGACAACAAGGCTCAAAAGCCGGTTGTGATATTTTTGTATTTTGCATTGCACCTCTATTTTATGAAACTGTGTCCGCAGCTGATTTCATGCCGCCCAACGCCAGGGCTGACAGGTGCGCGGGCGTTTTTTCCGAGCATCCTTGTTCAGCCCATTGTTAGGGCACAATCTTTCCATAAATTTAGTTTGAGGATGTGACTACAAATTTATTGGTAATATCTCTTTCTCATCACTCCAGAGAACTCTCAAAGGGTAAAAAGGTACATCTTTATCTATCGAAATGCAAAAAAAGCAGATACCTTTAATGTAATGACAATTTTGCATTATCTTGTACCAGAAACTTTCAATACCATTGATTTGCACACTATACGAAGCGCCGCCATGGCCGATTTCTTCAAAGATAGATGGTATAGCCCAATTAGACGGGGCAATGTGATTAACACCGATAAAAATAATATTTTTTTCATAACTCATTAACTGCCTTTTTTTGCTTACATCAGATAGTTTAGTAAACAAATCGTCAGTTAAATACCTAAACCATGGAAAATTATCAGCATTACTCCGATCCCACGAAATCACACCAGACCACCTGCGCTCAATTTCAATTGAAACTTCCAAGGTTTTGAGGGTTTCATAATCGCCCGCTGCTATCGCAGTACTCATATTTTCAAGGTATTGATGCATTCTATTTTGCTGCGTCTCTCTCATAATCCTTTCGTAGTTATATGTAACTCTGAGAGTTTTATCATCAATAACCTTTTTAGAATTCAGCATCTCTGATAATCTTTCTATCAAAATCCATTCAGCGAAAAACCCATTTAGAGTAGTTACTTCAATACCAACCTTTTCATCTCCAAGGCGCAGGATGGCGTCTATACCTTCTTTCCTGAGATTATCCTCGATATTGCTATTTTTCGTTTTCAAATAGTCAATTATGTACCTTTCAGCGGTGATTGTAACAAAGTTCATATCGTCGGTTAAAAACCACTGTATTAATTTGCTTTCGCCTCCAACTTGAAACTGCTGAAGAAGATGCGCCACTTTCTTGTCTATTATTTCAAGTGATTCCTTCATCGAAGAAGAATTTATCCACTTCATTATAATTGGCCTAAATGCCAATTTTTGAATTCTATTAGATTTCTGAGAAAGAAATTTCTCGATGTTCTTATAGTTCGACATTTGCACTAAGATTATTGTTTTGGCCCTAACAGCTAATATAAAGAATAAATTTTATCCAATAACGATGGATTCGATATAGCAAACTATTAATGCCTGATTACATTTATCCAGAATTCCGTGTTACTGTCATATTTGAAACCCACAATCAAAATTTTATTGTAGGCCTCATTCAGTAATCATAACATTTACCATATTTTGAGGCCCAAAATCCCACCTCTCTATGTAAGAAATGGGGGCTTAACTTTTAATTCATAAAACACCTTTGATTAAGGACTAATATTTTCAGGATAAATCTACAATGAATCCATTTTTCAGTCAAGGATTTCAAAGGTTACAGCTTGTAAGGGCAGGAAAAGAAAAGCCCTTATGGATTTCTCTACTATCTATAAGGGCTTCCACCTTTCAATTGGTCTATAAAGTTTAAAAGCTGCCTTTGAATCTGTCTTTTAATAGTGAATGGATAGGAATTATTGAAATCTATTTTATGTCCAAACTTGATACTTATTTATTAAATCTGTTGGCTGGGTGGGGTGGAATCTCTGGCCTTGGCAGAGACCAAAAAGCGGCGGTAGTAAGCCAAAAGCAGGCAGGTCATAGGCAGGGCGATTAGAAGCCCGAAGATTCCCAACAACTTCCCCCATATGGATATAGACAGCAATATCATGGCCGGGCTTAAGCCTGTTACCCGGCCCATAATCTTGGGGACCAATAACGCATCCTGGATTATCTGAACCACAACAAATATCAAGCCAGTAAGCCCTAAGATTACCCACAAGCTGCTCCCGGTCTCCAGTACATGAACAAAGGCCAGCATGAAGGCTGGTATGAGGCCGATTATCTGAAGATAGGGGACCATATTTAAAAGCCCGATGAACAGGCCCAGCAGAATACCCATAGGCAGGCCAACGAGACAAAAGCCCATGGCGAATAAAACTCCAACAATGGAGGCCACTGCAGCCTGGGCCCTGAAATAGCGATTCATGGCTGAGTCGAAATCGCCAACAAAGGCCACGACCCCTTCCCGGTGAGCAGGAGGGAGCAAGTCCTTCCAACCCTGCCTGACCTTCTGGTAATCAAAGAGCAAAAAGACCAGATAAAGACCGATTACGGCCAGTCCTACCAGTCCCATGATAAAACTCGCAGTACCGGTGATGAGTCCCCACACCCCGGGCAAGATCTTACGAGCCACTGTTTCAGCAATCTTCCAGAAATTGTCGGTTCTAAAGAAGTCCTGGACCTCCTTTCTCGCCGCATAATCCTTGACCGCCTGCCAGAGATCAGGCGGCAGAAGCTTAGCGGCCCTATCAGCCAAGTCTGATTTGGTGACAACCTCGGACAGAATCCGGCCCATGTGCGCTACTTCATTCACGATAATAGGTATTAGGAGCCAGGCCAAAAGCACTACAAGGGCCAATATGGCAAAAAGACTGATAAACACAGCAGCAACACGGTTAGGGAGCTTTTTTTGGACCAAAAGAACCAGTGGATTAATCAGGTAGGCCAAAAGGAGAGCAACGGCGAAGGGGATCAGGACATCGGTCAAATAACCCAGGAGCCAGATTAGCCCACATAACAGTCCTACAGCTATGCCGATGCGCACGACGCGGTCTAATGTATAAGGTTTGCTGTCGAGTAACATAGTGCTTTGTCAGTCTTAATTACAGGAATAATCTAAGAATAAATTACCTTGTTGGGTTTCCTATTTATTTTTCACACAATGATATCCCAGGACACTGCCTGGCCACTTCTTTTGGTTTATCTTTAAAATAACTCCAAAAGGGAAATGTCCTGCACTGATTAGGTCTGACAGGATAGATAGAGCATTTGTTCTTTTTTTTATCAAAAAAAATACAGGCGTAGTTTTTGTTTGTTTTTATCTCTTTAATAGAGAATTTGTAGGATACTTTTATGAGATATTCCCCTATAAATTTAGAAACATCAATTTCCAAGAATTTGGATATAGCCTCTATCTCTTTGCTGTTTACAGAGATATTGCCGCTCTTTCCATTACAACATCTCCCTGGGCACTCTATGCAGGCCTCAGGGTTGAACTTAAAGTTAAAGCCCTCTTTTTGAATAAAATTTTTCTCTTTTATCATACTTTCAGACATCTGGAAAATTTGACATAATACTGCTCATTGGGCATAGGGATTTGCCCCTTTACCGTTCTTCTACTTGATATTTGATTTGGAAACCAAACTTATCAAGGGTTGTTGGATTTAAGGAGTTAAGGTGCTCACAGA
>JAUWZV010000060.1 GCA_030615105.1 Desulfobacteraceae bacterium | reverse complement strand
CTGTGAGCACCTTAACTCCTTAAATCCAACAACCCTTGATAAGTTTGGTTTCCAAATCAAATATCAAGTAGAAGAACGGTAAAGGGGCAAATCCCTATGCCCAATGAGCAGTATTATGTCAAATTTTCCAGATGTCTGAACCTACTTTCGGCATTAGTATCAGTGGTTATTGTTTTTGTGTTCAACTGATAAACTTCCATGATCTTCTCTGCATATTTTATGGCAAGTTTTGCCTCTTCATCTGTTAGAAATTCCATTCTATATTCTGACTTTTTATAAAGCTCAAATAAGCTCCTGAATACTGAAGCAATTTCTATTCCCAGATATTTTTTGGTTAGCGGTAAAAGTACGGAGACTTTACTTGAATAGCCTTCCCCATTCATGGCAAGGGCGGCCTGGATAGCGTGTTTTGATGCTACGAAGCAAAACTCTGCAATTCCTGAGTTTAGATTTTTTTCCAGGAGTTCCTCAGCAATCCTTATCTTCTGTGATTCAAATTCATGAGATCTTCTGAAAAACTCTGCATACTTAACCTTTGCAGGTTCCGGATTTATGGACAGGTCTATATCACCATAAATTAATCTTCCTTCTCTTTTTGCTGCTGTATAAAGGGGCAGTTTCTCCCTTTGAAAGTCTTTAAGGCTGGTTGGTACAATGGTAATACTTCTTTCTGTATCAGCACTTCTCGCAATATCATATATGGATTTACTGGTTTGCTTGCCTACTTTGCTAAATAAGGCAAGTAAGTCAATATCGGATTCACTATTGGCGTTACCTTTTGCCAATGAACCATAGAGGATCAACGATTTAAAATTGTTTTTAAATTTCTTTGATAGTTCTTTTTGTATACTTTCAAGTATATCTTTTATGGTTTTCAGGATATACACCATTAAGTAGTTCTTGTTTCAAAAGAATTTAGAAATTATTTCATCATTTATCATCTTCTTATCAAAGCCCTGACCCAGGACCTTAATCCGTCTAAAATCATCTTGACAGAAGGGGAATAGATAAACGCTGTCCTCCTCTTCATCAATAAGGCTGAGGCATTTTTCTGCAAGCTCATCAAAGCGGTTGGTCTTGAGTTTACCCAAAAAGGCGCTCTTTTGAACCCTTTCAAGGCCATATTTTTTACACTCCTTTGCCACCTTGGTGCGAACCCTGTCGTTTACAATATCGTAAATAATCCAGACAAGAACGGACATGCGGATTCTCCTTTTAGATTAGCCACAGACACACACAGACTGACACAGACAAATAGTTCCGCTGACTTCAGCTGAACTATTAGACGTCATGCCCTGCGGGCATATTCAGAACCATCCAAAAAGATAATTCTTAAAGCCCAAAATATCTATTTTCTGTATGATTCAATGAGTATCAACGGTTAATTTATTTAAAACTCCTTTATTTCAAGCCAATCTGGCCTCTTTTCACCTTCATCCGAAAGGAGGACGTTGGCAAGTCTATGGGCCTGGTGCTGGAGAATATGTCTGCGCTTGACATTTTTTCCCCGGTATCGAACACTTTCGTCCAGATGCCTGTTCATTGCTTCAACTACTACTGGTTTGCCGGACTGATTTAAGGAGACTGCTCTGTTCTTGGTGTCAAAATATTCATCCTTACATCTTTTTCCCTGTAAAAAGATAGACAACGACCTGTTCGGCATAGATTCGAAAAGGCTCAATAAGATCAAATACCAGGGACTTTTTGTTGTAATTGTCCGTGTGTAAAAATCCGATATATGGGTCCAGACCAGACAGGATACAGGCCTTTTCAACAAGAGGGTATAGCATGCCATAGCAGTAATTAAGACATGCATTAAATTTGTCTTTTGCCGGTCTTCGAGACCTGCTTTGGAACTGATACTTTTCAGGAAGCAAGCCAGATATACATTCGAAATAACTCCTTCCCGCGGTCCCTTCAAGCCCCATAAGCCTGTTTCGGGTGGACTCAAGGTCGGTTTCAGAGAAAGGAAAATCAGCTTTGGCCTTCTCAATGCTCTGGATATGTGCATTAAAGTAGTCTTCCCTGCCGGGCCTCGCGTGCATCAACTTTTTTAGAAAACGAATCTGGTTATCGAGTTTCTGGCTCACCATGTCAATGACAAGGTGAAGTCCCAATGGACTGGCCATGGCCTCCAGTTGCCTTCTTCGGATAAGGGCAGTGCTTCCCATCTTGGAAAACCAGACGCGCCCCATTGGATCGCCATAGGTATCCATAAAGATAATATCTATATTGTGCTCAAGGGCCAGGATGATTGCCTGACTGGAGATCATGGCCTGGTTGGAGATTACAATGCTTTCCACCTTCAGGGGAGATATATCGAAGACCTTATCTTTCTGTTTTAGGCGAAAGCATTCATCTTTTTGGGTTATGAAGGTACCAGGGGTATTGATGAAGAGCTGCATAATTATTCTACAATAAAAACCCCCGATTTCTTATAGCCTTCCCCTTGTGCCTGCCTTCTCAACTCAGCAATCTGATCCGTATATCCCAATACTACTACTGTATCAGCATTCTCAATCCGTGCAGCAGCGGATGGGTTGTAAGTATAGAATTTATCACCGCGTTTTTTCATGGCAATAATCATAAGCCCGCATTGTTCTGGCAGGCGTGCCTCCTTTAAAGAAAGCCCGCAGAGCACTGAATCCGGAGAGATAACGACCTCTGCCATCTTCAGTTGTGTATTCTTATCGCGAAGCATTTCATCAAGAAAATCAGTTACATGGTGTCTTGCAATTTCTGAGACAATGCGCAACCCGCCGATAAAGTTCGGCGAGACCACTGAGTTGGCACCACCCTTAAACAGTTTCTTGCCGATATTGAAAATATCGGCTGTACGGGCAACAATCCTGATCCGTGGATTGAGCTGGCGGGCAGCCATGGTGATATAGAGGTTATCTTTTTCGCTCGACAGGACCGGGAAAATACCATAGGCATCGCTGATATTGGCCTGTTCAAGGACATCATCATCCGTTGCATCACCGATAAGGTAGTGGATATTTTGCCATTTGCTTCTCATTTTCTCTATGGCTTCGCTGGAGCTTTCAATAACGATATAATCACGAAGAATCACTTCGCCTATTATAGTATCTTTTCCTACGGTCTTTTTTTCAAGGTAGGATTCCAGTTTTTCAATAATCTGTACGGCCGTTGCTCCCAGGCCGCAGATAATAATATGACCTTGAAATTTTTTATCCACTGTCATCCCTCATTTTCCCTGTGCAAGTTTTCGCAAGGCGTGAATTTTATCCATAGCCCCCATGGTGATGAGAACATCGCCTGGGTCAATCTTTTGATCGGCACCGGGATTATGGATAAATCCGCCAGTACCGCCTTTTCTTACTGCCACAATGACAAGGCCGGTTCTCTCAGGAATACGTGAATCTTTGAGTGTTGTTTCAGAAAAAGCAGAGCCGGGTGCAACTGTTACCTCTTCGATCCGCATGACAGCACGGTCATCTTTAAGCATGCGATCCAGGAAGGTTGTCACCGAAGGCCTGAACATTTCGGATACCATCCTCCGGGCGCTTATATATTCAGAGGAAATAACGCAGTCCGCACCGGCACTTCTGATCTTTGGGGCCATCTTTTCGAAATGTGTTACCTTTGCCGCGATTCTGAATTGGTCACCGCTCTCCTTTTTCTTCTGGCTCAGCGACATGACAACAAACAGATTATCCTTTTCATCGGGAAGGGCTGCAATAACACCCACAGTTTGCTCAAGCCCGGCCTGCTGTAAAATTTCATCATGGGTAGCATCCCCATGAATATATAAAAGATTTTCAAACTGTTCCAGCACCTGGCTGATACGTTCCTCTGATTTTTCAATGACAACAAAGGGACGTTCTGTCTTTTTCAATTCCTGCATTATATAGACGCTGGTCTCTCCTGCTCCGCAGATAATGTAATGGCCACGAAGGGCAGAGATGAGCTTGTGCATCCTTTTCCGGCGCCTCTCATGTAGCATGTCCCCTGAAACAATGTATTCGGTCATGACACTGATGCCATAGAGAAGAGCGCTCATGCCAAATAAAATGATAAAGATGGCAAAAAGCTTGATAATATAAGGATTTCCCCCAGGTGGCATATTCGTGTGGGGGGTAAAATCACCATATCCCACGGTCGCCAGCGTAATTACTGTCAGATAAAGGGAATCAATAAATGTAAGACCGTCAAGGAGGTAGTAAAACCCGATCGTGCCGACAGCAAATACTAACAGAATGAGGAGCAGCGCTTTTGTAATCCTTTTTCGTATAAGTATATTCATCGTCTTTTACTTATAGCATCTGAATCCGACAAATTCAAATGAACCGGCTTTTTTTAGAGACTCTTGTAATACCTAAATTTTTCATTTCCCTTTAAAAAGCAGAATCTGTCTGAAGGTGAGAATCAATTCTCCTCTTCCAACATTGCCCTCAAACACCCTGTAACTCTTTCTATGAGATCAGGCATAGTTTTTTTGTTGTAATTGATTGTTGAAATCGGTCTGCCAAGTTGAATTGTGATTGATCCTTTTTTTAGCTTGAAGCTCCCCTTTGGCATAATCTTGTGGGTGCCTTTGATAGCTACTGGAACAATGGGAGCGCCTGATTCAATAGCAATGTAAAATGCACCTTTCTTCAATGGTTGCAAATGTCCATTCTTGCTACGAGTGCCTTCGGCAAATATTACTATTGAAGCTCCGCTCCTAATCCTATCTACTGCCTGTTTAAAGGTACTTTTGGCCTTTGCCGGAGAGGAGCGGTCAATGCTTATGTATCTTGCTCTCCTCATTGTCCAGCCAAGGATTGGAATCCGCATCAGTGACCCTTTAAGTATGAATTTAAAATCAACCGGGAGATATGCCAACAGGGCGAATATATCAAAAAAACTCAGATGATTTGGAATATAGATATAGGTCTTTTCTTTTTGTATTGCATCAAGCCCATTTATTTCCACCCTAACACCGGAGCCCCAGAGAATAATCTTTGACCAGGGGGCAGCACAGTAGAAATGTGTAATCCTACCAGTGGCGGAAAAGAGGGATAATAAGATCCCAATCAGTGCCCAGATGAAGGTATTTATTATCCCAATGAATATCCAGATAAATATGGATCTGATCATAGTAAGTGCCTAAAGTGAGCCCGCTCTGGTGCGACATGATTTGAATATACGCTTGCTTCTGATGTATCACCAATCCTGGTTTATTTTTACTAAGTCAGGTTTTGCCAGGTCTGGGCCAGGGCTAAAGTTAGAAGTGTCTAAAGTTATACGTGATATACGGTAGGCACCAATCTCACATCTCAAATCACATCCCGCATTTCCCATTGGTTTGTTTGAGCTTTCAGTGTTCATCTTTGAACTTTTAAATCCACAATTTCTAATTCCTAAATCCCTCAATTACAACGGTTTTTTTAAAAATAACTATGTAATCCTGGAAGATAATTAACACCAAAATAGGTGAAAAGTACAGAGGCAAAGCCGATTAGGCTCATTATGGCCATCCTTTTTCCTCTCCAACCCCGAACGAATCTGGAGTGAAGCATTGCAGCGTAGATAAACCATGTTACCAAAGACCATGTCTCCTTTGGGTCCCAGCTCCAGTATGATCCCCATGCAGAGTAAGCCCAAACAGAACCGGTGATAATACCCAGTGTTAAAAAGATAAAGCCAATAACAATACTATGATAGATAAGCTCATCTACTATCTCTCTACCCGGTAAAAATCTAAAAAAAGGCCTTGTGTCCTCATCTTTCCCCAATCCCTTCAATAGGTACATGAATCCAAGGCCACATGCTATGGTAAATGCAGCATATCCAAAAAAGCAGGTGATGACATGGCTTATCAACCAGTTACTTTGCAGAGCGGGAATCAATGGCTGTATCCTGCTGTTGACATTTGGCGAAAAGGAGGCATAGGCCATCGAAAGGAAGGCAAAGGGAATCACAAAGGCGCCAAGGTTCCTGCTCTTGATACGCCATTCTATAATCAGATAGAGCAGAACTATGGTCCAAGAGAAAAAGATGAGAGATTCATAGAGATTGGAAAGTGGTGCATGTCCAATCCCCATCTTGTAGGACTCAAACCACCTAAGGATTAATCCAACGGTCTGGGCAATAAGCCCAGTAAAGGCAATAATTGAGGCAAAAGGGCCCCAGAATTCTCTTCCTGTGACCATTCTGAAAATATAAAAAATGGCTGAACCAAAATAGATAAAGGTTACCCAGCCAAGGATTGTGGTATTGATAATCATACTACCCTCTCATATAGGAGAAATGCCTTAGGAGATGTTCAATTTCCCGCTTTAGACCAACAGGATCTTTATTGCTCGTAGCTGCTACTGATATCCTGCTCTTCCCTTCTTGCTCATCCACCCGTACCCATAGCCTTTTATGGGAGGAGAAAAAGGTGATAAAAAAGCCGATTATAATAAAAAAAGAGCCAATCGCCACAGTGGAGACACCTGGATCGCGGCTCAGTTGGAGACCAGTATAATATTTTTTTTCTATTCTGTTGAGTGTGAAATAGTAAGGTTTAAAGAGACCAGGGTTAAATTTTGGAACCTTTTTAAAGAGCCCAGGGATGCGGTCTTTAATTTTTTCTATGTGTTCGAATGCCCAGAAGCGCATAGTGCCTTCAGGTGATTGGATATTGATTAGCACAGCCGGACCCATGGACATAAGATTCTCTTCTATCCTTAATATTGTGAGTTTTGCATTTTTTTCTTTCAGATAAAATGAATCTTTTAGCCTAACCTTTCTTATAATTTCTTCATCATTGCCTTTTTTGATAGTGAGGTATACCTGATCACCTGGAATAGTTCCATAGCTTGCCTGATAAAACCTGATACCATTAACTGTTATTGGATGATTGACCAGTAAAGGCCCCTGAAAAATAACATTGTTATCTTTGAGGAAGCTTAGATTTGACCGATACTCTTTAGGCATTCCATTTTTGTATAAGGCAATAGAAAATTTATCACACCTCACTGTGAAATCTAATTTCTTAATCCCCTTTTGCCTTCCCAGATAGACAGTATTAGTAGATTCCCCCTCAGCTATATTTACATAGGCATTAAAGCCTAACAAAGAGCTTATTATCGCTCCTGCAATGATTATTAAGATACTTAAATGAATGACATATACACCAAAATGGGAGTATGTCCCTTTTTCTCCGTAGAAAACAGTACTGTTGGCAGTGTCTTTTTTTCTGACCCTCTTGTATCTTTTTTTTAGAAGATTTTCCCCCCTGCCAATAACCTCATGGGGTTTTCCTTCAATTACAAGGATCCTATCAGGGGATAGTTTTTCAAAAGGTTTACCCCTGTCAAGTGAGGGTATTTTCTTGAAGAGCTTCCAAGAGGTTGGAAATCTATTCAAGGAACAAGTTATAAGGTTCAAGGACAAGAGGCCCATCAGGATAATGAACCAAACAGAGTGGTACATGTCAAAGAGTTGCAGAGACCTGAAGGCCTTAACCAACCCGGGACTGAGATGACGAAAGGCTTCTCCTCCCCCATATTGCTGGGGAATAACTGTGCCAAGAATAGAGGCAACAGCAATGATGATTAAAAGAGCGATAGTTAATTTTAGGGAAGAAAGAAAGGATAGGAGTGTTTTTTTCATTCTCAGAGGCACCTCAAGCTAACCCTATCTCCTTATCTGTTAAATAGCAGGCAGGGTCCTCTCCCCATATGTCCCCGCTTACTGCCTCAGCCCTGGCACGGAAGTTACCAGCACATATATCAAGCCACCTGCAACTGGCGCATCTTCCCTTTACATATCGGCGTTTATCTTTCAGTTGTGCCATTAAAGGATTGGTTAGGTCGGACCATATTTGACTGAAGAGTCGCATAAGAACACAGCCGAAGGAATGTTGACGCCAGAATTGATCTGCATAAACCAGACCATCCCAGCTTACACAACCTATTCCTTCACCTGAACTATTTCCCCCATTCATCTTGAGAAGTTCTAAGACTTCTCCTACCCGTGGATTATTTTCCTTTAGCATCCTCAAATAGAGATAGGGGCCATCAGCATGATTGTCTACAGTCAAGACCTCTTTTTTTAATCCTTTATTATACATATCCCTGGTCCTGTCCATGATAAGGTCTACTATTCTCCTGGTTTCATCGTGTGAAAGGTCTTGGTCAATTAAATCCGATCCCCTGCCAGAGTATACAAGATGATAAAAGCAGATCCTCTCGATTTCCATCTCCTCCACGAGATCAAAGATACCTGGCACCTGATCGGCATTTAACTTGTTTATGGTGAATCTTAATCCTACCTTGAGTTCTGCTTTCTGGCAGTTTTTTATCACATTAAGGGTCGTTTGAAAAGCGCCTCTCATCCCCCTGAAGTGATCATTTACCTTTTCCAGTCCATCAAGACTTATGCCAACATATGAGACACCAGCGTCTTTTAAGAGCAAGGCCTTTTCTTCATCAATAAGGGTGCCGTTGGTAGAGATAACTGCTCTCATGCCCCTGTCCACAGCATACCTGGCGAGCTCAGTCAAATCAGGCCTCAGCAATGGTTCCCCTCCAGAGAAGAGAATAACTGGCACCCCAAAGGTGGCCAGATCATCGAGCAAATTGAAGCCTTCCTCTGTGGTTAATTCCCTCTCACGACTCCGATGAACAGCCCTGGCATAACAGTGGATGCAGTTTAAATTACAGGCCCGGGTAATATTCCAGACAACCACCGGTTTTTTGTCAGAGGAGAACTGAAGTAAGTGGCTTGGTAAATTTTTTGAATACCTGCCATATCTGATAGGATCAGATGGCTCAACTGTTCCGCAGTATAATTTTGATATGCCTATCATATTTTTTCTCTGGTAATTGTTTTTGTGAAAGATTTATATTCCATGCACTTATTAAACCTGTCAAGAAATTTATATAAAAATTGTAACTACTCAGGTTGCTAGGTTCAGGGTTCACGGTTAATTGCCTTGTGATTTTCATCATATTTATTGGACGACATAGAATTCGCTCCAGATTTGTGTGCAAGACTGCCTGGTCTACTGAAGGAACCGGATGAGCTCTGAATTCGTCAAGGAATAGAACCAGTTTTTCATCACTCTAACCTTGATAACCTCGTGAAAAGTCACATTTCCCCTCCCCTGGTGGGAGGGGATAAAGGGGAGGGGGAAGATAATCTGCTGTAATATCATTGATTTTCACCCTCACCCCAACCCTCTCCCATCAAGGGAGAGGGAGCGTTTTCGACTTTTTACGGGTTCATCAACCTTGAACCCCGCCTGCCGTCCGGCGGGCAGGCGTGAACCCCGGAACGTTGAACCTGAGCAGTTACTAAAAATCTATGTTGAAAAATTCTCAGGGTATTGTTAGTCTAAAGATCAAGAGGGCTCTCAAATTTTATATAACAAGATTCAGGAGGGAAAAATGGCAATCAAGGTTATAATTACAAGGAAAGTTGGTAAAGGCAGACAAAAGGATTTGCTTCCCCTTTTAATGGAGCTGCGGACAAAGGCCATAAACCAGAATGGATATATCTCCGGTGAAACATTAAAAGGGATAAGCGATCCAGATGAATTTATGGTGATAAGCACCTGGCAAAGCTTTGAGGACTGGAAGGCCTGGGAGGATAATCCTGAACGAGAGGAGATCCAGGCAAAAATTGATGCCATCTTAGAAGAAAAAACAATGGCAAAGGCCTATCTTCATGGATAGGGGTAATTTGTTAAAGGAAGCCTGATAGATCTTAGATGATAAATTTTTTCTAAACCATATCATCTTTTTCATTTTCAAAGCTCTTTACTATTGCCCACAAGCTACTATTCTCACTTTTATGCAATTTCTTACTCTTGGAGATATCAGTGGTGGCAGGTTTTCAATTGAGCGAGTTAAAATTGACTGGCTATTTCCCAGGTGTTGTTGGCAAGATAACCGAGTTCCATGCAATCTACTATTACGAGAATTGGGGTTTTGATGTATCTTTTGAAACCCAGGTTGGAAGAGAGCTTTCAGAGTTCCTGATGGGATTTCAGGAAAATAGAGACGGATTCTGGGTAGCTACCATAGCAGGAGGGTTTGCAGGTGCCATTGCCATAGATGGAAACCAGGCAGGTAATGAAGGAGCTCGGGTGCGGTGGTTTATTGTTACCCCAGGGTTCCAGGGCAGGGGGATTGGAAAAACATTATTGAGAAGATCGATAGAATTTTGTAAAGAGGTAGGATACAAAAGAATATATTTGTGGACCTTCAAAGGTCTGGAGCCTGCCCGTTATCTGTATGAACTTGAGGGATTCAGTCTCTGTAAAGAGCATAAAGTCAGGCAATGGGGGCAAGATATAGTGGAGCAGATGTTCGAGTTAAGCCTTTAAATGCTATTAAAAAATTTTATAAAAATCTATAGGAAATGAATATATTTTTAACAAGTCATTCCTTACTTTTCACTAAAATTTCCTTATCAAATCGAAAGACAAAATAAAGCGTCAGTCCTGTCAGATAGACAAACCCTCCAGACCAAAGCACATCACTGGCAAAATGTCCGCCCTGTATCATCCTTCCGATTCCCATAAGTGTTCCATAACTAATGCCTGCACATAAAAAAAACAGTGCCCACCTTCTTTTAACCCTTCTTAGAAAGAAGAAAGGTGAGAATAAATAATAACCTATTGCAGCATGACCACTGGGAAATGATTTACAGTCTCTGCAAACTCCTTTTTGCCAAACTGGTAAAAACTTTTCCTTGCCACCAAAATTCTCAATTTGTGCTGGTCGAGGTCTTCCCGAATAGTTTTTAAAAACTGTATTAACAATGATACCAGGGCCAATGATAAGAAGAAAGACTAAAAATACCGAAATTTTTTTATACGGCAATAGGTTACGGGAAAAAAAACTCAAGGCGAATGCGATAATAGCAGATGACGCCAGGACGAATGCGGGAACATTCCCATAGTGATATAAAAAATGCCAGGGATTTTTATCATTTAGAAACCAACCGCTTTCTGAAGAGTAAAATAATTCTTCAAGGGCTATATCCGCATTTGTGAACCAGAAAACTATTGTTAAACAACTTAGTATCAAAAGAGGAATTAGAAAATCCAAAATAAATTGTTTTTTCATTTACCGATATGCTTAAATTTTTTAAAAGTTTTTACCCGCGTTTAGAAAAAAGGTAATATCAGCCCCGGCATTCTCAGAGTCATTGAAATCTTCTATTCCTCCTCCTTGAATAAATATGCCGTCTTCTGTGAGATAATTTATACCCAATAAAAGGTCATATATCCTTCTATCCAGCATTTCCAAGCCTGTATCTTTGAATGGTCGTGTCATATAATTTAACTGAGCCAGAATAGAGAATCGTGAACTAACCTTATACTCTGCTCCAAGCATAACGGTATAGAACTCAGTAATTGGCACATTTTCACCCTTATAGGCATCCCCTGGGAAGATCACATCAGCATTGAGGTAAAAGGTTAATATTTTAATATCTTTTTGTAGTAGCAGGCCAAAACCATAATCCATTTTTCCGCTTCCCAATGCCCTATCCTTATCCCCGGTCGGAAACTTAAAGGCTAACCGTGTGCTAAGGCAAGGCAATATATCCCCTTCATCCCATAGCTTTCCCTTTAGCCTTAAAACTAAGTCACCCATCCCTGAACATCTTTTTCCCTTACCTGAGATGAAGGACTTGTTGTTCCTTTTAACATAGTATTCATAAGTATCTGGCTCCTCCTTTTCCCTTATTGTTCTTGTCTTGGCGAAAAATTTTTCAAAATCCAGGATAGCATGATCCATAACACCAGGGTAACTGTAAACAAAGGGGAGAGACATGCCTATTTCCAAACCCGATAAAATACCATACTGTAACTCCAGGGATGTCCTAATCATTTCCATATTTACAACGCCTTCATAGTTTCCCGATTTTTCTGAAAGAAGGGTATTTGTAATGGTAGTATTAAAACTTAAAGAGTTTTGACCTTTTGAAAGGGTTTCGGCCTTAGCTGGGACTGCCTGGAGAAAAAGGAGTTGAATTGGGGCCTGGTTTACAAGAGAGATAGGTCCTGATTTTTTCTCCCAATCTTCCCTGGTGTCTTTACACAAGGCATTTCCTGCATCAAGAAAAAGAAAGAGCACTATAAAGTATAATACCCATTGGGAGAATCTTAAATCAAGCTGGGCCTTTTTAAAGAATAGCTCTATAAAGGTTTTAACTTTTTCAATCAAATCGTTATCTTTTCCTCTGGGCTTATTTCAATTATCTCGATACCAGCACTGAGAAGGAGGGCTGCTGTTACGCCAAGACCATGTCCAGTATCTATTTCACAATAAGGTGTATTAAGGCCGCAAGCGGGACTTTTATTTTTTAGAATGGCCTCTTTTGCGCCTATTATTCTTGCCAGTTTAAGGCTCTCCTGAGCCCCTTTAATAAAGGCCTCTGTCACATCCTCTCCCAGAGAATTTATTACCCTGGCATGTCCAGCAAGCACACCCTTTCCATCACCCTTAACAATGTTGGAGGGTGCTCTGGGAGTGGGTAGACCACCAAACTGTTCAGGGCAGATAGGGATAAATTGCATCTCTTTAGCCCTTTTAATGATCTCTTCAACCCGGCTGTGTCCACCGTCATAACGGCACTTAATACCAAGCAGGCAACTACTTATCAAGACAGGCAACACTTATACCTCAATCGATAAATTTCAATGCAGATTTTTTCGGATCCCCTTCCTCGATCCATCCTATCTGGTAAGCCCTTTCACCCATTGCCTGAATTTGTTGCATAACATCCTGGGCATCCTTTTCAGCGATGATAATTATCAGACCGATACCATTGTTGAAGGTCCTAATCATCTCCCCTTCGGTGATATTTCCGGCCTTCTTGATGAATTGGAAGATAGGTTGTGGTGTCCAAGATGATCGGCTGATTACCGCCTGGCAATTAGTGGGCAGGATCCTGGGGAGGTTTTCTGTTATTCCACCACCAGTAATATGGGAAATGCCGAATATCTGAAAATTCTTTATCAGGGAGTTTATGGTCTTGACATAAATCCTTGTTGGTTCGAGTAATTCTTCACCAACTGTACGGCTAAATTCATCAACATAATCGTTTACAGACATCTTGAGCCAATCAAAAAAAATCTTTCTGACTAAAGAATAGCCATTGCTGTGAAGCCCACTGGAACCTATTCCGATCAACCGGTGTCCAATAGCTATCTCACTGCCGTCAATTATCTGATCAACATCTACTAATCCTATAGCAAACCCTGCAAGATCATATTCTCCTTTGGCATAAAATCCAGGCATTTCAGCCGTCTCCCCGCCGATTAGTGCACATTTAGCCTCCTGGCAACCTATGCTAATGCCCTTTACTATCTCTACTGCTGTGTCATGATTAAGTTTGCCCATTGAAAGATAATCCAGGAGGAAGAGGGGGGTTGCACCCTGTACGAGGATATCATTAACGCACATGGCTACCAGATCTATTCCAATGGTGTCATGTTTATCAAGCATAAAGGCTATCTTTAACTTCGTACCTACTCCATCAGTGGAGGAGACAAGAACAGGTTTTTTTATATTTCCTAAATTAATGGAATAAAGACCTGCATAGCCACCTATGTCGCTAATAACATTTGCTTTAAATGTCTTGCTTAGGATAGGTTTTATAGACTCTACAAATTTTTTACCAGCATCTATGTCGACACCTGCCTCTGCGTATCTATACTTTCTCTTTTTTTCTGCCATAGTTTTTAACCTTCTATTAATTAGCTATAAGAGGAATAACAGTGTTTCAGGAAGATGAATATTAACTTGTGATTAAAATTCATGTCAATTCTTTTTTATTTTCAGTATCTGAGAATTGAAGGCATTTCAGATAAATCTATCTGCAATAATTTGAGATTTACCTTTTTCTTTTTTTTTCTTCTGAACTTTGATGCATTCGTAAAAAGTCATATTTCCCCTCCCCTGGTGGGAGGGGATAAAGGGGAGGGGGAACATAACCTGTTGTAATACCATTGACTTTCACCCTCACCCTCCTAAGTAACTTAATGTATATTGGGACATAGTGAAACTTTAATAATCGAACAGGTAAACCCCCGGCTTTGCCGGGGGACTCAAAAAGGTTTGACCGTGTGAGGCAGTAGAAATAAAACCTCCCATATAAATCATCAACATTCAAATATGGGAGGTTTGAAATGAAAAACTACCAAAGCT
>JAUWZV010000005.1 GCA_030615105.1 Desulfobacteraceae bacterium | reverse complement strand
TGTCCCTATGAACTTAGAGCTGCGACTTTCTGTGGAAGATTCTCCAAACTCTGGTGGGGTAGTGATTGATGCAATAAGATGTTGTAAGCTTGCTCTTGAGAGAGGTAAAGGGGGCATCCTGTATTCTCCCTCCGCATATTTTATGAAGCATCCCCCAAAACAGTATACAGATGATGAGGCATATAGACTCACAGAGGATTTTATTCAAGGAAAAAGAGAAGACTAAGCCGAGTAGACAGTAAGGAGTAAGCAGTAGGCAACAAGGAGATAACTGCGTACTTTTTTTCTGCATACTGCATGCTTTAAGAGAAGGAGGATTATATGGACTGGGGTATTGAAAACAGACTTTCCAGATTAATCAAGGAAGATGGCCGCTGCCAGTTTTTGCCTATAGATCATGGCTATTTCCAGGGTCCTACCAGTTGCCTGGAAAAACCATCTGAGACAATAAAAGGACTCCTTCCCTATGCTGACGGCCTCTTTGTCACCAGAGGTATACTACGCTCATCAGTTCCTCCCAACTGCCAAACCCCGATCATCCTGAGGGTTTCCGGAGGCACCAGTATAATCGGCTCTGACTTGGCTAATGAGACCCTTACCACATCAATAGACGAGATCATCAAGCTCAATGCTGCTGCCGTTGGTATCTCTATATTTGTGGGTTCTGATTATGAGAAGCAGACATTGACCAACCTTGCCCAGCTTGTTAATCAATGTGAACCATATGGCATTCCTGTTATGGCCGTAACAGCAGTGGGTAAGGAACTGGAAAAAAGGGAAGCCAGGTATCTTAGCCTGAGCTCTCGAATTGCCGCTGAATTGGGAGCAAGGATTGTAAAAACATATTACTGCCCCCAGGATTTTGAAACTGTAACAGAAGGTTGTCCTGTTCCTATTGTTATTGCAGGTGGCCCAAAATGTGAGACAGAGCTTGAGGTATTTGAATTTGTTTATGATGGTATTCAAAAGGGAGCAATAGGGGTGAATCTGGGGAGAAATGTTTGGCAAAGCCCACATCCAGTCCCTATGATGAGGGCATTAAATATCATTATTCACAACAATGCAACGCCCCAAGAGGCCCGGGAACTTTACCAAGAACTAAGCAGTAAGTAGTATGGAGTATGCAGTAAATAGCAACGAGGGACGTTATTTGAAATTGGAAACTCGAAACTTGATTGTATAGGAATTTCCTTTTTAAGTACTTGTAGGGGCGGGCAGGTCCGCACCGAAGGTGCGCTATGTTCAAACCAGTAACGAGTAACAAGTAACGAATAACCAATACTATGAAATGTGCGATGTATTACAATAACAGGGATATAAGACTGGAAGAAATCCCTGTGCCAAAAATAGGGGCAGATGAGTTATTGGTCCAGATGCATGCATGTGGGATATGCGGTAGTGATGTCCTTGAGTGGTATAGAATAAAAAAGGCCCCTATTGTCCTCGGTCATGAAATGACAGGGGAGATAGTTAAAGTGGGGGAAAATATTAAAAAATATAAGGTGGGTGATCGTGTCTTTGTCTCCCACCATGTCCCATGTAACACTTGCCATTATTGCCTAAATGGCCACTATACGGTATGTGACACCTTAAGAAAAACAAACTTTGACCCCGGAGGCTTTGCCGAATTCATCAGGGTTCCAGGGATCAATCTTGACCGGGGGGTTTTCATCTTGCCTGAAGAAATTTCCTATGAAGAGGGAACATTTATTGAGCCACTGGCCTGTGTTCTAAGGGGGCAAAAAACTGCTCACATACAGCCAGGCCAAACAGTCTTTATAATAGGTGGAGGGATTGCAGGATTGCTCCATCTCAAGCTGTCAAGGGCCTTAGGAGCAAGCTCTGTAGTGGTAACTGACATAAATAAAAAACGGCTGTTATTTGCTGAACAATTTGGGGCAAAGGCAGCTTTTCTGGCTGATGATAATATCCCCGAGCATCTTAAAGAGGCCAATAATGGGCGTCTGGCTGACAGAGTAATAGTTGCTGCTGGGGTCATAGAGGCAATTCGTATGGCCTGTAAAACCGTTGATAGAGGAGGCACTGTCCTTATTTTCGCCCCTACAGAGCCAGGGGTCGATATTTCTCTGCCCTTATATGATATCTGGAATGACGGAATAACAATTACCACATCCTATGCCGGCTCTCCCTTAGATATAAGTCAGGCGATAGAGTTGATCAGGTCAAAAAATATCATCGTACAGGATATGATAACCCATCGTTTTCCCCTGGAAAGAGCAGGTGAAGGATTCAGCCTTGTTGAAAGGGCTCAAGATTCAATCAAGGTAATCATCGAGCCTTAAGCTCCTCCTCTGTTATCATGGGGACAAAAAGAACCTTCATCACCTCCTCTCTTATTATCATTCCCTTCTCTTTTTTCATAAGAACCAGCTCCTGTATGCTTCCCTCTTCTCCTACAGGGATGATCATCCTTCCACCCTCTGCAAGCTGATCAATAAGTGGTCTCGGAATCTTCTCAGGGGCACAGGTAACTATTACAGCATTAAAAGGCGCTTTTTCTGGCCAGCCTTTGTACCCATCTCCTATCTCTACAAAAATGTTTTTGTATCCCATCTCCTTCAATCTCTCTCGAGCCGTCTCACCCAAGCGAGGCCTTATCTCTATTGTATATACCTCCTTTACAATCTCTGCTAAAATAGCTGCCTGGTAACCAGAGCCTGTTCCTATTTCCAGAGCCTTATCCACTGAGGATAGATTTAAGACCTCAGTCATAAATGCCACTATATATGGCTGCGAAATTGTCTGGCCCTCTCCAATAGGTAGAGGTCTATCGTCATAGGCGCGTCCTCTTATGTTTTCTGGCACGAACAGATGCCGAGGCACCTTTCTCATAGCCTCAATAACCTTTGGATCTTTTATCCCCCTGGCAATTATCTGGGTGGTGACCATCCTCTCCCGAAGATCAGTAAATAGGTCTTTTCGAGATGCACCTATGGATATTGTGCAAAAAATGAGTAGCAAAAGAAAATAAAAATATGTTATCTTAAACATGGCTAACCCCTAATAAGATTATTTTCCTATTATTTTATCAAACTATTAACTATTATTTAAACAAAAAGTTTTCCTCCATGAGCTATATAGCATATTTCCGCCTTTATGAAGAGCTGAATGATTATCTGCCTGAAAAAAAAAGAAAAATAACATTCAGCCTATCCCTAAAAGTTCCAACTACTATCAAAGAGGCAATTTGCTCTCTGGGAGTGCCTTCTGAGGAGGTTGATCTTGTTCTTGTCAATAGTAAATCAGTTCCTTTTGACCACATTATTGGCGAGGGAGATAGGATCAGTATATACCCTATTTTTGAGTCCCTTGATATTAGCAAAGTAATAAGACTCAGAGATAAACCTTTAATTAATAAGCCTAAGGCTTATTAATAAGCCTTAGGCTTATTAAATTGTTTAAGGAACCAAAACACCTAAATCTTGAAAGGAGTTAAAAATGGCAAGAAAAAAGATAAATGAAACTACAAAGCAAAAGGTTATAGAAGCCTATGCAAGCGGACTTCCCATGAGAAAGATAGCCAAAGAATGTGGAGTAAGTCTCTCAAGCGTTCATAGAATAGCCAAAGAAGCAGGCCCCCAAAAAGCTGAAAAGAAGATAACGGGAAAAAAGGGCAAAACAGAGAGGCAAAAGAGGATAGAGAAACTTGAAAGAAGAATAGCTGAGCTGGAAAATAAGATCCTTGACCTGGATGCCAGGAAAAGGTCATGGGGAAAATAGTAAAAAACCCAACTATCTTTATTCACGGGCAAGAAAGTAGCAGCCAGGGAACAAAAGGTCTCTTTTTTAGAGACCTTTTTCCGGAAATGATTGTACCGGACTTTGAAGGTGACATATCAGCCAGGATGTTAAAACTGAACGATATCCTAAAAGATAAAAGAGGGATAATTATGATAGGCTCTTCTTTGGGTGGGCTTATGGCTGCCTTATATGTGTTTCAAAATCCAGACAGGGTAAAAAAACTCATCCTCCTTGCCCCGGCCCTTAACCTCCCGGAATTTACCCCATGTCTATCGAAAAAACTCATACTTCCTGTTTATGTCTTTCATGGAAAAGAGGACGAAGTTATTCCCCCAAACTCTATTCAGGCTATTTCCAAAAAGGTTTTCACCAATCTAACATTTACTATGCTGGATGATGATCATCGCCTATCCAGAAGATTTACTTCAATTGATTGGTCCCGACTCATTGCCCCTTACTCCTCTAACTCCACATTCCAGTAAATATAGTCCCTCCATGTTTGGGGCATATGCTTAAAACCTAATGTGATCTTTAAAATTGGCAACCATTCTGGTCTGCTCGGTTTCCTGATTAAGGTCATCGAGGCATCTGAGGGGATCCTCCCGCCCTTCTTTCTATTGCATTCCATACAACAGGTAACAATATTTTCCCACTCTGTCTTACCTCCCCTTGCCCTGGGTATAACGTGATCCCAGGTAAGCTCAACTGGAGAGAATAGCCTTCCACAGTACTGACACCTGTGATCATCCCTAATATAGATATTCTGTCTGCTAAATCTAACTGGTGTGTTTGGTCTTCTTACAAATCTTAAAAGCCTGATAACCGCAGGCAATTTAATGGAAAAACTTACTGAATGGATCTCCCTGTTATACTCTTCAATCACCTCAACCTTACCAAGGGTGAGCATAATAATTGCCCTCTTCCAGTTAATGACCTTTAGAGGTTCGTAAGTAATATTTAAAAGGAGTACATTTTCCATCTTAACAAAACCAAAGTGATCTAAAGTGCCTAAAGTGATCTAAAGTTGTAATAATTCCTAAATTCCTAAATCCCTCAATTATAAATGATCAACTAACAGAACAATGACTGTGGTCGGGGCGAGAGGACTTGTCAGCCTCAGGCTGATTTGAACCAGCCAGAGGCTGGCAAGTGCGCCGGAGGCGCACAAGCCCTTCTTAGGGATTGCTTTATCCGCCTTTGGCGGACTCCGAGCGTACCTCAAATTCATCCAGCCATTTGCGTCCTTGTCCAGATTTTAGAAATATCTCCCGCCCTCTGGCTGTTTTATAATCAGGGAATTCTTCTGAATGGAGCACAATAAAATCGTCTATTAATTGTCCGCCTTTAGATCTCTTGGAACGGTGTTCACGCAGACGTAGAGCAAGGTCATTTGTCATGCCTACATATCTCTTCCCGCTTTTACCCTTAAGTACATATAGAGTGACCATAAGATGGTTCACCAGGATGAGATTAATATGGTCGGGGCGAGAGGATTTGAACCTCCGACTCCCTGCTCCCAAAGCAGGTGCGCTACCAGACTGCGCCACGCCCCGAATACTGTATACCTCTAATACCTTATTTTCTCTTAAAAAATCAAGAAAATTATGAAATAATTAAGTAACTACTCAGGTTCAAAGTTCTAAGGTTCACGCCTGCCCGCCATCTGGCAGGCGGGGTTCAAGGTTAAAAAGCGATATATTGCCGAAGGTTTCGATTCCGAGACGAATGCGGAGTTCATCCGGTTCTTGAGATACGCCAAGCGGTCTTGCACGGAAGTCCAGACCTGCCCGCCATCTGGCAGGTGGGTATCAAGAGCGCAAAGTAGCTAACCCTGAACTTTGAACCTTGAACCTGAAACTGATTAGTTACAAACATCTTTTTATTGACTTTATGAAGATTAGATAATATTAGTTTTAGCAAAAACAAGAGGAAGTAAAGAGCAATGATAGATATTCAAAATCAAAAAGATGATCGCGATATTGATATAGACAAGGTTGGGATAAAGGACATCCGGTATCCAATAACGGTTCGGGACAAAGAAATAAAAACCCAACAGACTGTAGCCCTGATTAACATGTACGTTAACCTTCCCAGGGACTATAAAGGCACACATATGAGCCGGCTGGTTGAGATCCTGAATGAACACAACAGAATGATCTCTATTCAGAACATCTCAGAAATCCTTTCGACCATGAAAAAACGGCTCGATGCTGAAAGTGCACATATAGAAATATCCTTTCCATACTTTGTAATGAAATCTTCTCCTGTTTCCCATAGCCAGGGACTGATGGAATATCAGTGCACCTTTAAAGGTAGTCTGAATAAAGGGAAAGATCTGGTGGTTATGATCAATGTGCCTATTACCACCCTATGCCCGTGCTCAAAAGAGATAAGCAATTTCAGCGCCCATAACCAGAGGGGGGAGGTTATATTGCAGGTTAGATTCAAAAAATTTGTATGGTTAGAGGATCTCATAAAACTGGTAGAAGAGAGTGCCTCCAGCGATGTTTATTCTGTTTTAAAAAGAGAGGACGAGAAATATGTAACTGAAAAGGCATATCAAAATCCTAAATTTGTTGAGGATATTGTCAGGGATATAGCCAAAAAGCTTGATCATGATCCAAATATAACCTGGTTTGCAGTTGAGTCAGAAAATTTTGAATCCATTCACAACCACAATGCATACGCATATATAGAAAGGGATAAAACAGTAAGAAATAGGCAGTAAGCAGTAACGAGCAGCCAGTAACAAGTTACCAGCAACGAGGAAATAAGACATGTCTGATGAGTTAAAAAAGTTGTATAGAACGGTGATGGATGATCATTTTCCATCTGAGATCACAATCCATTTTGGCAACCAAAAACTTGTTTTCAGAAAAAGAACGTGGAAGATAGCTGATGATAGTTCAGGGGAATTGATTGAGAAAGGGCTCAGGTATGGAGAAAATCCAGGCCAAGAAGCAGCCCTTTATGAGCTGATAAATGGGAATCTTACACTGGGGAAATGTCAATTTCTTGAACCAGGAAAAGGCCTGGTTTCAGCCATAACTGAAGAACAATTGATCCAGAGCGGGAAACATCCAGGAAAAATCAATCTAACCGACATAGACAATGCCCTTAATATATTGAAATACCTCTCCTTAGGGCCGGCTGTAGTAATTGTTAAGCATAATAACCCCTGTGGTGTGGCCTATGGATCAAGTGTTGCCGATGCCTATCAAAGGGCAAACATGGCAGATAGAATAGCAGCCTTCGGCGGTTGTGCAGTCTTTAATAGGCCTATTGATAAAGAGACAGCCAAATTAATTAGTGACAATTATCTCGAGGTTGTGGTTGCACCTGAATTTGAAAATAAGACCATGCCTATACTAAGCAAAAGCCCAAATCTCAGGATTATCAAGATCAGCAGGATTGATAGGCTATCTGAATATATGGAGAAACGCTTTGTTGAGTTTAAAAGCCTTATTGACGGGGGAATAATTCTCCAGCAATCTCCTATAAATAGGATAAAATCACCAGATGATTTTAAACTGGCATCCTCTGAATATAAAGGTAAATCATACACAATTGCCAGGAAACCTACAAAAGAGGAATATGCCGACATGCTCTTTGGCTGGCAGGTGGAACAAGGCATTACATCCAATTCAGTTATTTATGTTAAGGATGGAGTAACAGTTGGCATCGGTACAGGAGAGCAAGATAGGGTAGGTGTGGCAGAGATAGCTATTTACAAGGCCTATACCAAGTATGCGGATTCTCTCTGTTTCAGAAAATACAGCATTCCATATAAGGAACTGGAAGCTGAAATAAACAAAGGCAAGAAAGATGCTGCTTTAAAGGAGGAGATAGATAAAGCAACTGCTTTAGAACACGGCGGGCTCACAGGTTCAACCATGGTCTCAGATGCATTCTTTCCTTTTAGGGATGGGGTGGATGTTGCTATAAAGGAGAGGATAAGGGCCATTGTTCATCCAGGGGGCTCCCTTAGGGACTTTGAATCAATTGAGGCCTGTAATGAGGCCAAACCCCAGGTGACCATGGTTTTTACCGGCCAGAGGGCATTCAAACACTAGGAATTGTGAAGAGAATTCAAAAAGTAAAAGGGTGTCAGAGCTTTAATTTTTAATCTTCATTGATGGCCTCAATAATTTCCTCAATCTTTTTACAAAACCCCTTATCTTCAGCCATTTTTTTATTTATCTCTATCGGGATGATGCCCTTTGGACCGTTCCTTGATCATGGAAATAAACTCTTCCCCTCCTAAAAGAAATACATCTACAAGGGCATCAAAAGGAGATGAGGTGCCAATGGCTGCCCTTTCTTCCACAAACTCCCTGTAAGCCCTCCAAAAGTAAAAGAGTGTCAGACCTTTAATTTTTAAAAGCTCTGACACTAAATTTTTTATTTGCCCACCTGGCGATTTATATTGATTATTAACTCCACAAGAGATAAAATATATATTGTCGATATGAGCCTGGAATTTCTTTACAAATAGACGGCAGTACAATTATAAAATATAGAGTAAAATTTTTTATTACGTACCTCCAGGGCGCTCAGCTTTTTTAAATCGGCCATAAGAGATGCACAATGAAGTTAGGTGAACTATTGATAAAGAGCAGTAAGCTCACCAAGGAGCAATTGCTTCAGGCCCTTGGTGAACAGAGGAGGACAGGAGAGCATTTGGGTCAACTCCTTGTTCGGCTGGGGTTCGTATCCCAAAAGGATATCGCCTCTGCGCTGGCAAATCAGGCCGGAGTCACACGTATTGACCTTCAAGCCTACCAAATCGACACAGCGGCCTTGGAATTGATCCCCCTGTCTTTCGCTAGAAAGCATAAGATCCTGCCTCTATCTCTAAATAACGGTCGCATCCAGATAGCTATGGCCAACCCCTTCGATGTGAAGGTCATTGATGAAGTAAGATCCATGTCCAAGAGTCAGGTAGAGGTGTTGGTCGCTTCAGAGAACGAGATCATAAAGTTTCTTGATGAGCTCTATGAAGAGGGTTCGGCCGAAGAAAGGAGGCCCACGGAGAAGTTTGAGGCCTCTCTGGAAGAGGCCATCCAAAGAACGGAGAGGATAGACTCTAGTGAAGATGGAGAGAGATTGGCCGATCTTGCACCCGTCATAGATCTGGTCAACAAAATCATCCTTCAGGCCATAAGAGCAGAGGCAACGGATATACACATTGAGCCCGAAGAGAAGGCCACCAGGGTCCGATATCGGATCGACGGGATCCTTAATCAATTCGCTTCCCTCCCCAAAGAGATCCAATCGGCCTTAACTACCCGTATAAAGATCATGGCAAATCTCAATATATCCGAAAACCGAATCCCTCAAGATGGCCGAGCCGAATTCCCTTTAGACAATAAGAAGATCGATCTCAGGATTTCCATCTTTCCGGGCATGTCTGGGGAGAACATTGTCATGCGCATCCTGGACAAAGAGCGACTGATCTTAGGGCTGGAGAAGCTGGGGTTTTTTCCTCAAATACTCTCCATGTATAAACAGGCCATTAGCAAACAGAACGGGATCGTTCTGGTTACTGGACCCACCGGTTCCGGGAAGACAACCACCCTCTATTCCACCCTATCTCAATTGAACTCGAGGGAGAAAAACATCATAACTCTGGAGGACCCTGTGGAGTACCTCCTCCCTCTGGTCCGACAATCGCAGATAAACCCCAGGGCGGGATTGACCTTTGCCTCTGGCCTGAGATCGATATTAAGGCAGGACCCGGATGTCATCCTGGTTGGGGAGATTCGGGATGCAGAGACAATGGAAATGGCCATAAGGGCTGCTCTAACCGGGCACCTGGTCTTCAGCACCCTCCACACCAATGACGCCTCAGGTGCGATCGCCCGCCTCCTGGATATGGGCCTGGAACCCTTCCTCATGGCCTCCTCCTTAACCGCTGTATTGAGCCAAAGGTTAGTAAGGGTGATCTGTAGGCACTGCAAAGAGATCGCCAAACCGGATGAGAACCTTCTTCAGAGCATTGGGTGGAAGGGGCGGAAAGTAACCCTCTACAAGGGAAAGGGCTGTGAAAGATGCAATTACACAGGCTACCGTGGAAGAATAGGGATCTTCGAGCTCCTCCCGGTCACCCCCAGGATTGAGAAGCTCATTATAGAACGCAAAGAGAGCGAGGCCATTAAGGAGGCCGCCAAGGAAGAAGGGATGATAACCATGCTGGGGGATGGGTTGGAGAAGGTTGAACGGGGAATCACGACCTTAGATGAAGTCTTCCGCGTCCAACATACTTAGAGATGCCTGAATTTTCATACAAAGCACGGGATGAATTGGGGAGAACGGTCAAGGGTATTCAAGCGGCTAAGGAAGTGGACCAACTGGCCGCCACCTTGAGACAGAAAAACCTCTACTTGATCTCCGCATCGGAGAAAAAGAGTTCTTCTGCCTTTTTTGGATCTCAAAAGATCAAAAGGAGCGACCTCATAGAATTCTCATCCCATTTGGCCACTATTCTATCAGCGGGCGTTCCCATCCTTCAGGGACTTCAAGATTTAGCTAGCCAGAGAAAGGGAACAAAGTTCGGACAAATTATTGCAAGCATCATCGAGGATGTGGAAGGAGGAGCTCTCATCCATGAGGCACTGGCCCGACACCGCCAGGCATTCGGGGAGACATATATTAATATGGTTGAAGCTGGAGAAACCTCTGGGAATGTGGAGAGGGTTTTGAGAGAGCTTGCGAGTTTTTTAGAATGGCAAGAAGATCTTAGATCCAACATCAAGAAGATTACCACATATCCCATCGTCGTGATTGTGGCTATTGGCATACTCCTTACACTTGTCTTCGCCTTTGCCTTTCCCCGAATTTCTGGCATCCTTTTACAAATGAAGATTCCTCTCCCCTTATCCACCAGAGTCCTTTTGGGCATTAGTGATATTCTTGAGTCGTATTGGTACATTGTTGTGATTTGTATTGTTGGGGGCGTCGTGGGATTTCGCTTGGGCTCTCTTACGGAAAGGGGACGGCTATTCCTGGATAAGTGGAAATTGAGGCTTCCCATAATCGGTGACCTTGTCAGGAAGATCTGCCTCTCTCGCTTCGCTCACTACCTGAGTCTTCTCTTAGAGGCCGGGATCGGGATCATCCAGGCCTTGAGCATTGTGGAGACAGTGGTGGGAAACCAGGTCATCGCCCAGGCACTAAGAAGGGCTAGAGACCAGGTTCAGGCAGGATCATCACTTACCGATAGCCTTCGGACAAGCGGAGAGTTTCCCCCTATGACCATCCGGATGATCTCCATCGGGGAATCCAGCGGCACCCTGAGTGACTCTTTAACCAAGGTCTCTAATTATTACGATCAGGAGGTCCCAACTACCGTGAAAAAGATGCTCTCCGCTATGGAACCCGCTCTCATCCTCTTCCTGGCATTGGTTGTCATGGTGGTTGCTCTCTCTATCTATCTTCCCATATATAAATCCATAGGGATGATAGGGAAATAACCAGAATGGGCGAAAGATATCTTGGAATCGAGGTTACGTCATCCCGGATCAAAGTGGCCGAGATTGATGCCTCAACCACTCCCCCAAAGGTTTTCAGCTTCGCCTCTTTCGACCTTTTCTCCTCCCATCCAGAGAATATCTCCCAGCAGTTGATATCTGTGCTTTCCCATATGGATGTCAGGACCAAAAAGGCAAGGGCCTCGATAGAGGATGACAGCACCCACCAGCTTGTATCCTTCCCCCCCATGCCCAAAAAAGAGATGAAGGTGGTGGCGGAAAGGGAGCTGAAAAACGCCTTGGGACCTCAGGTAGAGGAAATGGTTTTTGGGTGGCAGGTCCTTGGCGATGATGAAGAAGGTAAAAAGATGGTTCTGCTGACCGCGGCCCCTTTGAGTTCGGTGAGGGAGAAGGCACTCTTATTTCGAGATGTCGGTCTATCTCCGGATTTGATCACCACAGTTCCGCTTTCCCTGTTCAACGCCTTGAAATTGATCCAGGGGTCAGAGCGCGGCGCGAGTGCCCTGGTTTATTTGGGGGAGTCAAAGGCTCATGCCATCTTTATCAGAGACGGGAAGTGGGCATTCTGCAGAGAACTCACCGGATCAGAAGGGCCGAGTGGAGATCTGCTGAACGAGATGAACCGATCCCTCCTTTACTTTCGGCATCAATTCAGGGGAGAGGAGATCAGAAAAGTCTTTCTGAGCGGGGAGGGGGCTGAAGAGTTAGAGAAAAGCTGGTCAGAGTCCCTGGGGGTAAAGGTCGAGCACTTTTGCCCGAACCTCGACCTTTCCCCCCTTAAAGGAAGGGCGGAGGAGTTTCGTCGTGTATTGCCCGAGTTCGCCATCCCTATCGGCTTGGCCGGGAGAAGGGCGAGAGACTGCATCAACCTGCCCGATCCCGAGATGGCAAAGAAGTCACGCGAGACGGCCATAAAGAAGGTCGCTATAGTGGTCCTGATTATCTTTGCACTGGTAATGGGCATAAGCTATGGATACGTTTCATGGGCTATTTCCCATAATAAAAGAACTCTGTTGGAGAGAAAGCAGGAGCTAAATAAGTTGGTGCCGTACTTAACGGCCCAGCAGTCGAGGACCATGTATGAGAAGAATCTGGCTTTACTCATGGAGATTGATAACCATACCCTTTGGGCAGAGGCCCTGAGAGAGCTGAGCCTTCTTGTTCCCAAGGAGATGGCCTTTCAGTCCCTAAATATAAAAAGGGAGAAGGAAAAGATACTCGTGAACATTAAAGGTGAAATACTCGTCCATCAAGAACTTGCGGGCCGGGAGATCTTCACCCAATTTTATTCCCAAGTAGAGTCTTCACCCCTCTTTGAGAAGGTGGTGGTGGAGCCAGCCAGCGTCAAGGTGATTCGGGCCCGGAAGGTCGATAAAAGAGGCCTTTTACGGGTGGAATTCCAACTCAAAGGAGAATTGGCAGCAGTGGAGATCGAATATGAATCGCATTAAAGAACTCCCCTTCAGTATTAAGATTTTAGCTATCTCGGTGCCCCTTTTTGCCTCATTCTGCCTGTTCTTCTTATCCCCAAAAATGAAGGCCTTGGAGAGGATCAAGAAGGAGGTTAAAAACATTGAAATGGATCTCCGGGAGGCAGAGTATTTGGCGAGATACACAAAACTCCCCAAGGCAGGGGAAAAGAGAAAATGGGAGGCCATGCAAGCAAAGATCGATACCATACCAACTGAGATAAAACTCCCTAAGCTCATGGAGGAGCTGGCCAGGCTTGCCCTGGTCAATCGCCTCTCTGATGTCTCCTTCTCAAACGAACGAAATACCCCTTCCTCCAGAACGAGCGATTCAAAAGTACAAACGGGGGATTTTTTGATCAAAATATCATTCCATTGCCATTATCGCAATTTGGCCAATTTCCTGAAAGGAATAGACACCATTGCTGTGGGGGCCGTTGTCGATTCACTTGAGGTGAGAAAGACATTCCCCCTTATCTACGCAGAACTCCAGGTCATGGCCATAGGGATGGAAAAATGACGAAGAATCAGGTTGCAATTCTCCTTTTCGCTGTGTTATTAATAGGATTGGGCCTTTACAATTTTCATTTCTTTTCTAAATTGAAAGCCCCAAGGAGGCCCCTGGAGGCAGAAAACCCATCAATCCAGGACGATTACAAATTTGTGACCCTGAAACGAAGGCCCTTTGACAAAGGGTGGGAGCGAAACCCGTTCTTCCGGCCCGGGGAGGAGAAAAACGTAAAATCTTCGACACAACCACCTGCGCCATCGCCCAGGCCTCCCGTTCAAGAGGAAAAGCCCCTGCCACCATTGAAGCTTGAGATGATCTTGGCGGTCGATGGAACAAAAAGGGCCCTCCTGGATGGCCAATTCGTGAAAGAGGGGGATCGTATAGGGGAGGAGATTGTTGCCAAGATCGGATCAGACAGGGTTATGCTTAAAAAAAATGGTAAGCAGAGGACAATCAGATTGGACTCATTCTCCAATCCCTTTCAGATTGAAGGAGGGAGATGATGCTGAAGATTAACCCTGCAACGTCATTTGTGGCTTTCGTCTCTAAATGTAGCAGACATTTCTTTGGCGAAACCATAGTATATTGCTTAGAATTAAATAAGTTACGTAGTAGGGTTAAAAAATGGGCGTTTCTGTTTTTGATCTTTCTTGGGTTCATTACTCTACTCGGTGGCTGCGCAAGGCCTCCAAAGGAAGTCCCCAAGCCAGCTCTTAAACAACCCCCTTCACCAGAAAAGTTGGAAGAGCTTGTAGTTCCCTTGATGGAAGAGAGGAAGGGGCCGGAAAGGCTCATAAGTTTTTCCTTGCGGGATACCGATATACGCAAGGCCCTGCTGGCCTTTTCAAAATCCATTGGCTACAATATCGTCTTAGATCCCGACGTTTCAGGAAGGGCCACTGTAGAGGTCAAAAGGGTGCCTCCCATGGAGGCCCTGGATGCCCTTTTAACCCCCTTGGGGCTTCAATATAAGATAGAGAAGCATTTTATCAGGATCTCAAGGCTCAGGCGTGAGACCAGGGTTTCACGCTCAATTACATCACCACCAGGCGGACAGGCACTAGCGCCTTCACTGCCCACATCGCTGTAAGCGGTGTGGGTGGTGAAGGCGGTGGGACCATATCCAGCGAAGACTCATCGGACCTATGGGGAGATATCGAGACTGGCCTGAAAAGCCTCGTCTCTGAAAGGGGAAAGGTTACCATAAATAAGATGGCCGGATTGGTCGTGGTCAATGATTATCCATCCAATCTGAAAAGGGTTGGCGAGTTTCTAGAACGGGTTGAGGGTTCAGTACAGCGTCAGGTGATGATTCAGGCCCGGGTGGTGGATATCATCCTTTCAGATGACTACCAGATGGGACTGGATTGGTCAGCCCTCACCAAGATCAGTGGGCTTGCCCTGAAAGGAACCCTGACCGGGGGGATGATTCTTGCCCAGTCTTTAAGCCCAGGGACGGGGATTTTCCAGATAGGGCTATCAGATACAGACTTTTCCATCCTCCTTGATGCCATGTCCAAACAGGGCAAGGTGAACATGCTGTCCTCACCCAAGATCTCCGTTATGAACAACCAAAAGGCGGCCATCAAGGTGGTCACGTCAGAGGTGTTTTTTGATGTCAGCACCACGGTTGACCCGGACACAAAGGAGAAGACCACAGAGGCAACCTCCAAGACAGTGGATGTGGGCGTGGTCTTGGAGGTTACTCCACAAATAAGCCATGATGGAGATGTCATCATGAACATCCATCCCGTCATTACAGAGAAGGTTGGAGAATCCAGCTTCGAGAGTGAGGACGTGAAATTAACAGTCCCCGTTCTTGCTGTGCGAGAGACCAGTACCGTGGTCAAGGTAAGAGATGGACAGACTATGGTTACCGCTGGCCTTATCCAGGAGAAGGAGAGCGATATAAAGACGAAGGTTCCCCTCCTGGGAGATATCCCCATCCTGGGGTACCTATTCAGGAAGACGGAGCGGAGTGTGCAGAAGAGCGAGCTCGTGATCTTTCTCACCCCCACAATCCTCACGGGAAAAAGGATAGAGGACCTGTCTTGGGAAGAGCGGAGGCGTTTGAATCTGGAGTAACAGTTCAGCCACCAAGGCACGAAGGCACGAAGAAAGGATATGAATTTTAGACCTTTAACAAAAAGAGAAGAATCCATTGCGAAAAAAATTGTATATGCGGGATATTAGGGCCAGGTTTGTTTTAGAAAGTTTATAATCTTGGTGCCTGCCTGCCATCGGCTTCGCCTTAGGCGAGGCGGGCGGGTCTTAGTGTCCCTGGCCCAGACCTGGCTTGTAATGCTTAGGCTATGTTGCTTAAGCTCGAGAAATATTACAGCGATTGTAATATAGGCAAGGATGTCGCGCCAGGGCGGGCTTTGTGGCTGAAGTATTACAATCTGGAGAAATAGATGTACGAGGATTTTTACGGGCTGAAGGAGAAGCCCTTCGGGCTCACACCCGACCCAAAGTTCCTTTACCTGAGCACAAGGCACCGGGAGGCCTTGGAGAATCTGGCCTATGGCATCGCCCAGAAAGAAGGGTTCATACTTATTACCGGAGAGATAGGCACCGGTAAGACCACCATCTGCCGAGCCCTGCTGAATAGGCTGGATGAGAGGACCTCCGTGGCCCTCTTGCTCAATCCTTTCTTCTCCGAAGAGGAGCTTCTCAGGTACATCCTCACCGATTTTGGCCTCACCCCTTCTGGGGGGACAAGACTGGAGCTCCTGGAAGAGCTCAATAAATTTCTCCTTAGCCATGCCTCCAGCGGAGGGATCTCAGTGCTCATCATCGATGAGGCTCAAAACCTCTCCCTCCAGGTGCTGGAACAAATCCGCATCCTCTCCAATCTCGAGACGGAAAAGGATAAGCTCCTTCAGATTGCGCTGGTGGGTCAAGCGGAACTGCGAGAAAAGCTCAGGCTTCCCAAACTTCGCCAACTGGATCAGAGGATCTCGGTAAGATACCATCTTAAGCCCTTAGATAAAAAGGAGACCCCCAGGTACATCTACCACCGGTTGGCTGTGGCGGGTTCAGAGGGAAGGATATCTTTCTCCAGGATCTCCCTGAGGAAAATCGCCAGCTTCTCCCAGGGGATTCCGAGACTCATCAATCTGATTTGCGACAGGGCGCTGCTGAACGGATATGCCAAACAAAAGTACCACATAACAGCAGGAATGGTCCTCCAGGCCGCAAAGAGCCTGCGGGATGAGGAAAAGGCCATCTCCATTCCATCCATCCTCTCGAGAGTAACTCAAGTCACCCTCTTGGTGGTGATCTTTCTCATGCTGGGGTGGATCTTCTATTATTCTGTCTTGCATGATAAGCTTACACAACCCCTCAAACCCCTCTTATCCAAACATGAGTCAAAAAATATCGAAAGAAAGGAAGTAGAGGCCCCCAAGGAGACACCCAGGGTAGAGGCTTACTCCACAGATAAGACTCTCCCTTACACGCTCCTTGTAGCATCTTTCCGCACCCAAGAGCTGGCCTTGGAAGAGATTCAAGGGCTAAGGCATCTAAATCACCCTGTATACATATCCAAGGTGAACATCCCGGGGAAGGGTATCTGGCACCGGGTTTTGATCGGGAAGTTCAAGACACAAGATGAGGCCCTGGACGTTCTGAGGGAACTGAAGACTAAAGAAGGTCTGGACTCTGTCCAGGTGATGAAGGCCATCTCAGAAGGTAATAGCTCAGCCACTAAGCCACTAAGACACAAAGAAACACAAAAATATTAGGAATTTAACCTGGAATTTAGTAACTTGTCAATAAGTACGGGTAATAGCTATGGATTCCCGCCTCCGCGGGAATGACGATTGAGTGTAATTGTCTGTCATTCCTGCCCCTGCTTCCGCAGGGGTAAACTTGTCCCCGTGAAAGCGGGGAGCAGGAATCCATTCTTTAGTCACAAATATAATCTACCCCAACTTATTGAGAAGTTACGGAATTTGCCCTTTAGGGTTTTAAGGCTAAAGCCTTAATTCCTTTGTGTCTTTGTGCCTTGGTGGCAAAATAATTAAGTAGGTAAACTGTTATCTCAGAAGACGTAAGGGGGAAGGTCGAATGAGCCTCATCCTGGATGCCCTTAAAAGGACTCAACAGATAAAGATTGAAAAAAAACAACAGGAAAAAAGACTGGGGACCATCATTCCCTGGCTCCCCCGTTGGCGCAAAAGATGGATCGCTCCTCGAAGGCTCTTCCTGCCCCTTGGATTGACAATGGCTGTGGCTCTCTTCTTCACGCTTTACAAACCCGTGGCCTATAAGCCACCAACCCCCGTCTCCCAAACCGCCGACTCCATGGTCATCCTCCCCATAAGAGAGGTTCCAATGGAGGAATTGAAACCAGAATTAACCTTAACCTCTCTTGAAGAGGTACGATTAAAATATGTCTCCATCCCCCCCTCTTTGAAAAGTGATTCTGGTGCAAAGGTGAAAAAAAAAGTCACTGCTCCATCAAGGTATAAAGCGCCCAGGGAGGTCACAAAGGCCGTCCCCAAATCAGCAACACCGCCAGCAAAACCCGTGGAGCCCATCCGGGAGAAGCCAAAAGAAGAGCAGGTGATCATCCAACCTATTCCCAGCCAGGAGGCCATCACCCATTTCAACCTGGGCCTTCTTTTTCATAAGAACAGAAAACTCGACGATGCCCTGGAAGAATACAAAAAGGCCCTGGATCTCGATCCATTGAATGTCCAGTCTTACAACAATCTTGGGATGGTATACAAAGAACTTGGCAGATTGCACGAGGCGATAAGCCAATACCAAAAGGCCCTTTCCATCAATCCCAACTATGAGAAAGCCCATCACAATCTGGCCGTTGCCTATTATCTCCAAGGGGATTATGAAAAGGCCATTGTAGAATTCAACCTCGCCATCGATTGTAACCCCAAAAACCCGGAGACATACAATAACCTGGGTTTGATTTACAGAAAGCAGAAGGAGCTTTATCGGGCCAAAAAAATATTCGCAAAAGCCCTTTCCATCGCCCCTAACTATGGCCCTATCCACTACAATCTGGCCCTTACCTTGGAGGATGATGGGAACTGGAAGGACGCCGTCCTCCATTTCCGGAGATTTCTGGACCTTGCCCCAGACCACCGGCTAAACCTGGTGCAAAAGGTAAAGAGACATCTGGAGGTTCTGACCCTCTATGAAAAACGATGAATTTCTGTCTCAATTCAGGGCAACGCGCATCCGGCTGATCATCGCCATCCCGGTCGTTATGTTTCTCTTTACCTTCGGCTCGGGGATTCTGGCATTATTCTTAACCAGGCCCCCCTTCGGAGAATCTGAGGCCATGCTCACCACTACGCTGTGGATTCTAACTATGTCCGGAGTTGCTCTGTTCGGCGGAATCCTGTTGGCCCTTGGGATCACAAGACCCCTTAAGAAGATGAAACAAAAAGGTGAGGAAATCCTGTCCTCACCTTCCCTCCCCCCTCAGCATAGTGAAATCGACGACTTGGCCCAGGTCTTCAATCAAATGACCTTCTCTCTCAACCAGTTCCTTAAAGACCACCAGATCCTGGAGAACTTACCGGAAGGCCTGATCTTCCTTGAGGCCTCAGGCACCGTCATCAGCGTTAATAAGAAGGCTGAAGAGATCTTTGGATCAGATCTTGATAGCAGACCTTACTGGGAGGTGATCCCCCATCATTCCCAAAATAAGTCGTTTCTGAAAAGAGTGGATAGGGCCCTGAGGGGAGATGGATTTCTGCTTTCCCAGGAAACCAAAATAAGAAATACGAATGGGCAGGATCTCACCTTATGGGTTGGGATCTCCCCCTTGAAGGAGAAAAAGGGGATTATTATCTCCTTGAAAGACCTGGAGGAATTGAGGCGCATCAGGGACCAGATCAGGCGCGCTGAAAGCCTGGCTGGATTGGGAACGTTGACATCCATCTTATCCCATGAGATCAAAAACCCGCTGGGGTCCATACGAGGATTATTGGAGCTCATCCAGGAGGGATTTTCATCGGAGGACCGAAGAAAAACCTATGTGGATCGAACTATCCAGGAGATAGACCGCCTCACCCATCTCTCGGAGGACCTTTTGGATCTCTTCCACCTGGATGCATTGGATCTGAATGACGCGGTAAACATCAATGACCTTCTCCGGGAGGCCCTGGCTTTGAACCAACATGAATTTCAGGCCAAGAACATTTCGGTACAAGAGAAATATGAAGAGGACCTCCCTCACATCAAGGCAGATCCCGAAAAACTGACCCAGACCTTTGTGAACCTCATCATCAATGCCTTCCAGGCGACACCTGATGGAGGGCAGGTTTCTGTCACCACAGAGGGGGTTCCTTTCGGCATCTCCATCCGAATCCATAACACTGACTCCTATATCCCTCCAGAGAATAGAGATTCGATCTTTTTGCCCTCGTATTCTTCCAAAAAAGGCGGCAGCGGGTTTGGCCTCTTTCTGGCCCAGAGGATTATCCTTGTCCACCAGGGGTCGATTGAGGTAGAAAGCGATACAAAGGAAGGAACTACATTTCGCATAGAGTTGCCATTCGAAGATGGCTAAATAGTCAAGTGGTCAAATGGTCAAATGGTTAATGATAGATTAGTTTGTCATTCCTGCGAAAGCAGGGAGCAGGAATCCAGACCACAAGTGCAAGTTGTCATTCCTGCCCCTGCTTCCGCAGGGGTAAACTTGTCCCCGCGAAAGCGGGGAGCAGGAATCCAGACCACAATCCTATTTGATATCAAAAATGAAGAATTATTATGTCTATATACTGGCAAGCAAAAGAAACGGTACGTTATACATTGGTGTTACCAACGACCTTGTCAAAAGGGTATATGAACATAAGGATGGATTAGTAGAAGGATTCACAAAGGAATATGGCGTTGATAGATTGGTATATTATGAACAGACAAATGATAGTTACAGTGCCATTGAGAGAGAAAAAAGGATGAAAAAATGGAAAAGGCAATGGAAAATAGAACTGATTGAGAAATTTAACCCTGAATGGAAAGACTTATACAAAGACCTGATATGAACACTGGATTCCTGCTCCCCGATCGGAGTGGAGCACAAGTCCCGCGGGAATGACAAATCCAGAGCTGCCCCCTGTCATACCCGCGCAAGCGGGTATCCAGGAAAATCAAGGGGTTATGGATTCCTGCTTCCGCAGGAATGACAGAACTTTGGACTGTGTAGTTAAATAGATGAATACTGGATTCCCACTCCCCGATCGGAGTCGAGGACAAGTTTCGCGGGAATGACAAATCCAGAGCGCCCTCCTGTCATACCCGCGCAAGCGGGTATCCAGTAGATGTGGCACATAATGTACATACCTGTAATTATTGAGAAATTACGGAATGACGAACAAAGTGTTTAATTCCTAGATTAAAAATTCAGCTAAAGCTATTCGTCTGAAAGGCGAAGGTTTTAAACCCGGCGAATCGAAAAATAAGACTTATTTCATGTCAATTAGTAACTTGTCAATAAATTGAGGTTTATCCACTGGATTCCCGCTCCCCGCTTTCGCGGGGACAAGTTTACCCCTGCGGAAGCAGGGGCGGGAATGACAAAGATGACTAGCAAGGTGAACCTGGATGATACAGGAGTAGAGATGCCTGAGAAGATCCTGGTTGTAGAAGACGAAGAAAATATGCGGTTTTTGATCGTCGAGGCCCTGACGAAAAGGGGATATGACGTGGAAGAGGCGGTCTCAGCGGAAGAGGCCCTCGAAAAAATCGAGATCCTCCATCCCGATCTGGTCCTCATGGACATCCGATTGCCGGGGATGTCGGGGCTTGAGGCCATGAGCGGGGCCAAGGAACTGGACTCGCATCTGCCCATCATCGTCATCACTGCCCTGAGTGCAAGGGAAGTGGCCATGGAAGCCATAAAAATGGGGGCCTATGATTTCTTCACCAAACCCTTCAAGCTGGCAGAAATGGAAGTGGTCGTTGACCGCGCCCTGGAGAAAAGGCGCCTCCAGCGAGAGCTTCATGCGCTCCAGGAGAGGCTTGATGAGAGGTACCGATTCGAGAACATCATCATGCAGAGCGACAAAATGCATGAGGTCTTGAGGCTTGTCAAAAAGGTGGCCTCCACGGAACTAACAGTATTAGTTACCGGGGATACCGGGACAGGAAAAGAACTGGTGGCAGAGACCATCCACCATCTTAGCCGGAGGAGGTACAGGCCCTTGGTCAAGCTCAACTGCGCTGCCATCCCCGAGGGTCTCCTGGAGAGCGAGCTTTTTGGCCACGAGAAGGGGGCCTTCACCGGAGCCATAAGAAAAAGGGCAGGAAAATTCGAACTGGCCGATCAGGGGACCATCTTTATGGATGAGATTGGGGATATGAGCCTCGCCACCCAGGCCAAGGTTCTGAGGGTGCTGGAGGAAAAAGAGCTGGAAAGGGTGGGTGGGAGCGATACCCTGAAGGTGGATGTGAGGGTGATCGCTGCCACCAACCAGGATCTCTCTGAGGCCATGAAACAGAAAAAATTTCGGGATGATCTCTACTTTCGCCTGAGTGTATTTCCCATTCAGCTTCCCCCATTGAGGGAGAGGAAGGAAGACATTCCCTTGTTGGCCAACCATTTCATCCACGAGGCCAGTCTGAGGTTGGGAAAAGATATAGACGGGATATCCAGAGATGCCATGGAACTCCTTCTGGAATACCAATGGCCTGGCAATATCAGGGAACTTAGAAACATTATAGAGAGGGCAGGGACGCTGGCGGAGGGACCAATCATCACCTCCAATATCATAGACTTCTCCATTAAAAGATCAGGACAGGGATTGGATTCTGGCATACCGGAGCCACATTCCTCATTAAGGGAAACTGTGGAGGAGGTGGAAAGGCAGCTCATCTTGGATGCCCTCAAAAAGTGTTCAGGGATACAGATTGAGGCGGCAAAGCTCCTGGGTATTACCGAAAAAAACCTCTGGAAAAAGATAAAAAAGCACGGGATAGATGTGAAGGAGTTAAAACAATAACTCTACTTTTAGTAGATTTCCAGGTAAAATCCACCCACAAGTAGATTTTCCAGAATCTCCTTTATTTTCAACTAACTACAGCCCATATCCCCACAAAACCCCCTCCACCAATCTACTAATAGTAGAAAAAGCAAGATGCCAAAAAAATTTTTAAAATAATAAACTCCAGGCTGACAGCCTTTTTTACCTCTTAATTCCTACCTGTTATATTTTATCACTCGTAACTTCTCAAAAAGTTCGGGTATTAATGACTGGATTCCCGCTGGAGTTTACCCCTGGATTCCCGCTTTCGCGGGAATGACAAAGGGGCGGGAATGACAGGTGAGTATAAATGCGTGTCATTCCTGCCCCTGCTTACGCAGGGGTAAACTTGTCCCCGCACATCTTACCTTCTTTGGCATGATAATTGCTTGAAATATCAATTAACGAATAACCAAAAAGAAAGGAGGTAAAAACGATATGAAGATGTTACACAACAAAAAAGGCTTTACCTTAATCGAAATCGTTGTGATCCTGGCGGTGATCGCCGTACTGTCGGCAGTGATCTCACCCATGATCATAGGATACATTAAGGATGCCAAGATCAGGAGGGCCGAGGCCGATGTGAAGGTCATCGGAGCGGCGATCATGGCCTTCAGCAAGGATCTAAGGGAATGGCCTATCTGGGCGGTTGGAACTGCAACCAAGCCAGCCGACGACGATTATGATGTCCTCTCCTCTGAGGCAGGAGATGATGCAGCAGCGGCTACAGGTGCAACCTATGATACTTCCACCGGTCTGGATTCCCTGGACGACCAGCTTGTCACCAATGATCCTAGTTATTCCCTCACGGGAAAGAGAAAATGGATGGGGCCCTATCTGGAGAATATCAGCGAGGATCCCTGGGGCAATAAATACTATGTCAACGTGATGTACCTGCAGCCTTCGTATCTCTCCCCTGGTTCAGAAATGGCGGTATTTGCGCTCTCTGCCGGGCCCAATGAGCTGATCGACACCGATTTCGAGCAAGCTATAACCGCCTTCAGCGGAGGTGGGGATGATATTACCTATAGGATCAAGTAAGTTGTCAGTGGTTCCGCCACAGGCGGATCAGTAGTCAGTGGTCAATCGCAACGGACTACGGACAACACGCCGCGGACGCTAAATAAAGGAAGGAGGTAAGAAATGTTAAGTAAATTTGCAAAAATAATTAAAAATGGTTTTAGAGGCTTAGGAAAAAAGGGTTACACCCTGGTTGAGGTTGCTGCTGTAGTGGCAGTTACTGCTACTTTGGCTGCAGTGGCATTGCCCGTCGTAAAGGGAAAGATAGATGAAGGGAAAAAAATTAAAGCTCAGCAAGAAGTGAATATGATAGGTGCAGCCATTATTTGTTTCATCAAGGATACAGGAAGGTATCCTTTTTATACTGCTGCCACTGCTACAGGGATACCGCTGACGGACGATGTAGCTATTGAAGTTCTTGTAACAGCGGATGGAGATGATGCAGCGCAAGCTCTTCTCATTGCGGATTGGGTAGGCAGTGCTAAGGAAGACACCCTTGATAATCAGCTCATTACAAATATTCCTGGTTACGAAAGAGAATCTTTGGACACTACTGAGGATTTTGTTTGGAGAGGGCCATACGTACCAGCCCTTAATAAAGATCCCTGGGGAACCATGTATTATTGCAACATACAACATTTTGCCCAAAATGACACAGACGCTGTATGGGTACTTTCTGCGGGGCCGGACAAGGAAATAGATACTCCTTTTGATCAAGAGACAGGAAGTGCGGGAAGTGCGACAGCGACAGATGTTAGACTGCAAGATGATGACATCGGTTTCCGACTGAAATAGATCCTTTGGTAACGGGAACGGGGCAATTGCCCCCGTTCCCGTATTTTCCTCGCATTAAGGTATAGATCTCTCGGAATAGGGGATCGGGGGAAGAGACCCCGACCCCCTTTTTTTTCTTGTTCTTTCTTCTTTGTTTACTACCACCTCCCAAAACTCCTTGCCATCTACAGATTTTGTGGTATGTTTAGAGCATCTTGAAAGGAGGTTTATATGCCACAGACGAACCCGGAAGAGAGAATGGCAAAGGTTGAGGGGATCCTGGAGCAGATGGCAGAAAGGCTGAATCACATAGAGACCGAACAGATAAGCTTGAGAGAGGGACAGGAAGGGCTGAGAAAACAGGTAAGGAGCGAAATAAGGTCATTATATAACCTTATTATCATAATGTGGGTGACAATAATTTTCTCCTTTGGTGGACTATTTGCCACCATAGTATTCAAATAGAAGACCAAAGAGGGATGGGTTGGATCTTGAAGTATACTTTTAGGTACCTTGAGCACTGCTAGTCTTATGGTGGGCTTATCTTCATGAAAACAAATCCCGAAAGGTATATTCGATACGGGTTTCTGGCCCTGGTCTTTTTCACTCCCCTGATTTTCCTGCCCCAGGTTTCCAATTTGTACACCCTTCCCAAGGAGGCCTTTCTCCGGGTGATAATCTCTTTCCTTTTATTGGCCTGGGCCCTTGAGAAGCTCTCTTCAGGCCAATGGGAGATCCGTTTCTCCCCCCTGGGCCTCCCAATTTTCCTCTACCTTCTGGCCTTGAGTTTCTCGCTTTTCAATGCCATAAATCCCTATGCGGGTACATATGAAGTTTTGCGGCGGGCAAGCCATATCCTCCTCTTTTTTCTGGTCATAAACCATGTGAAAGATGAGAGGGATATCTCAAATATCTGCGGTGCAGCCGTGGTGGCTGGCTTGATAGTCTCAATCCTTGGTGTCTTTCAGTACTTTACCGCATTCAATCCTGATTGGCTCTATCAGGTAGCCAGGCCTTCAGCCACCTTTGGCAACAAAAACATGGCCGCCCAGTTTGTAATTATGATAATCCCCCTTTCCATAGCACTTTTTCTTGAGAGCAAGAATCAGAAAGTAAGGCTTCTCTGGGCGGTTGCTACCATTGAGATGGTTGCCTATGTGGTCTATGCTAATTCCCGCGGGGCCTGGCTGGGCTTGACCCTGGGCGGGCTGACATGCCTGGTTTTTTTCTTCAAGGCCGGATGTCCAGTCCTCAATTGGGGGCTTTCGCCGAAACGGACATCACTTTTAATTTTTCTCCTATCCATCCACCTTGTCCTTCCCCATATTCTACCTATGCCCACAAAGCTTGAGGTCAAGTATAGTGAGAGGGTGGCCTCAGCATTAGACCTTAGTGGGGGAAGCGTTGGGGCGCGCTTTGCCGTCTGGGCCAATACAACCGATATGATCAGGGATCATCCAGCAGGAGTAGGTATAAACAACTGGAAGGTGGTCTATCCTAAATATACCCGTTCTCGGATGATAGATAAGGTTTCAAGTAGTGAAACTCATTTCCAAAATGCCCACAATGACTACCTCCAGATGATATCCGAGATAGGGATCGTGGGATTTGCCTTCTACTTATGGATCCTTCTTTACCTTCTCAGGATATGCTGGAAATCCCCTGACATCAGGTATTCGCCCTTTTTCCTCTGGAGCATTGTAGGTTTTATGATCACATCCTTTTTCAGCTTTCCCTTGAAGATGCCTGCCACCTCCCTGTTCTTCTGGCTGATTGCAGGGCTGGTAATGGCGAATAGGTTTCGGATTATTCCACAATCTCAATTGCAAATCCGCAATTCTCAGAAAAATCAATCGAAAATCCAAAATCGAAAATCCAAAATAAGGGTATTTGCCCTCTCCTTTCTCAGCCTTTCTCTGATCTATCTATTCTCCATGGCCCTCCTTTCATATTTTCAGCTCTTCTCAGATTATCATCTGCAAAGAGCCAATATCCTCCAGGCCAGGGGTAAAATCAGGGATTCCCTGAATGCATATACAAGGTCTCTCGAGCTTAATCCCTGGAGTTACTGGGCCTATTTTTGCCGTGGAAAGGCCTATTATAAGCTCAATAACTTTGCCGCATCTACCAGAGATAACCTTCAGGCAATCAGACTCTATCCCAATGACATCAATGCCCATGGGAACCTTGGCCTTGCTTATAGTGAGCAAGGCCAATTTCACCTTGCAGGTAGAGAGTATAAAGAGGCCTTGAGTCTCTATCCAGAGGACAGTCGGGCCCGCTACCGGTTAAAGGAGCTTGAGCAAAAAAAGGCCTCGTATCTTAAGGTAAAGGCAGATTATGAAAGATCACAGGCCTCATCTCCCGATTCAGCCGAAACCTGGAACTTAAGGGGACATTTATACTTTCTTACCGGAGCCCTGGATGATGCGATAGCCTGGTACAAAAAAGCCGTTAATAAAGATACCCGGTATGCAGAAGCCCATCATAACCTGGCAAATGCCTATCGGAAGAAAGGACTCATTGATGAGGCAATAGAAGAGCATGAAAAGGCGCTTAAGATTAATCCGACTTTTGTTCAGGCATACAGGGATCTGGGTAAGACTTATGAAGAGAAAGGGCTATTTAAGGAGGCAATGAATGCGTATTTCCGGGCCTTGAGGTTAAAGCCAAATGATCCCGATATTCATCTTGATGTGGGGGCCTTCTTTTTAACTCATTTGCATAACAAGGATCGGGCCCTTTTTCATTTTAAGAAAAGCCTTGAACTGAACCCCAGCCACCCCAGGGCCAAGCAACTAAAAAACACCATAGAGATTCTGGAAAATGGCCAAAGGCAATAAAAGGTCTGCTGGGGTTCTTTCCGTTATAGGTACGTGGGTATTTGGCAGTTTTGGCAGTTTTGTTTTGACACATCGTTCCATTTAGGCTATGTCTAAAAATTAGGATCAAGCTTTAGGTTCAGGACCTCTTAAAGGTTTACGCATGACGTTAGGATCACAAATCACCTTGAGATAATGGTATGAATACCCAAAAAGGTTTCATTTTAATGATAGTTATCTTGGCTATTGCGGCTCTTGGTATAACTCTGGCCGTTGCCAATCTCCCTCTCTTTTTGACATTCGAAAAGGAGAAAGAGCAGGAGACCAGAGAGGGGATTAAGCTTATAGTAGAGGCGATAAGGGGGAATCCCAAGCTCAGGACCTTCGGCTTTATAGGCGATATGGGGAGGCTGCCCAACACACTATCGGAGTTAAACACAATAGGTACTCAGACCGCCTTCCATAACGAGGACAACGGTACCAGACATTTCATGAGTGTGGGTATGGGCTGGAACGGTATCTACGTTCCGGAGGTCTACCAGGATTCCTATCTCAAGGACGCCTGGGAAAATGATTACACCTATACCATTGAGACAGTGGCCGTAGACCATGACAATGATGCCTCAACTCCCACAGTGAACTGGAGGCGGGCTCAGATTACAAGCAGGGGAGCGGACAAGACCCTCGGGACAGACGATGACATAAAATCGGAATATATCTGGGAGAGCGGGGCAGTCTATATCAGCCCTCGAAAATTGGGCGATTTCCCCAATATACCTGGTTGGGCAGATCACATCCTTTATTCGACGACCAATGGGGAGCAGACGTCTATAACCCTTAATCCAACAACAGATAAAATAAGCTTTACCGATGGTGCGGGCAATACCTTTTATGTCATGCCTTTCAACACCGCACACCACGGCCCCCACGCCTATGAGCTTTCCCGTAGAGGTGAAGGAGCAGACAAAAAGAACCAGCAGGGTGTATACAACTGTCAGGGTGGCGTTCTCACATTGGTTATAATTTTGATACCAGATTAACTTCGGTGGCAATGAAAAGAAAAAGAGAAATAGCGAGACTAAAGGGTTTTACCCTTATAGAAATAATCGTAGTGTTAGCCCTACTGGGTATCTTGGTGGGGGTAACGGCCCCTCTTGTCTCACAGTCACTTAAGGCAGAGGCCGAAAGCGAAACCATAGAGCGGATGAAGGCCATCCATAAGGCAATAGTAGGTGACCCTGCACTGGGGGACTTTGGCTTTCTGGGGGATATAGGCGATTTCCCAAGCGCACTGAGTGACCTGGTATCCAAACCAGTTAGCCTCTCTGCCTTCTCTACTAGCAATACCAATAACGTAGGCTACGGCTGGAGGGGGCCTTATCTGGATTTAGAATCTGAGGACCTGGAGGATGGGTGGGGAAACGCATTACAGTATTCCACGGCAGACGGCCTTCCAGAAGGGCAGATAAAGAGCGCAGGTCCTGACAAGACTTTCGGGACATCGGACGATATCGTATTCCCCTTTCTACCCTCGGGTGAAAAGGTAGAAAAGAATGCCACACTCCTCATTACGGCACTGATAGATAACACAAGCATAGACGCAGACCTGCAGGGCGGCGGTATACCTAATCCAAGAAAGTCAACCATAAAGGTCTACTATGCATCTAACGGTACAGAAGTGGCAACGCCCTTGGAGACGAGTGCCTATGGGACGGCCTTTGATGATATTGGGTTCATCTTTACTACCCATCACGGTCTGCACGCAGTAGAGTACACCTTTGTGAACGAACAAGAGACTACTACAACAAATCTCTTTACAGTGGAAGTAATAGGCGGGGTTCAAAGTAATGTAGTCTTCCGTCATCCACAAAGCGGAGACGTAATCCCTTAGCTTTAAGGCACCAGGGTTTAATTTAATGTATAGAAATTTCAGCTAACAATGTATAAATTAGCAATGCAAAATTAACAATGATTTTAAGTGCTAATTTTGCATTGATTTATGTCTTATACTAAGTTGCAATCTAAATAGAACCATTATTTGTCATTCCTGCGGAAGCAGGAATCCATTGTTTTGCTTTATTTTCTGGATTCCCGCTTACGCGGGAATGACATTTTATAGAGTATGTTTGAGTGCAACCTGGTATTAGCGTTAAACCATAGGTGAAGAAAAGATGCTAGGAAAAAAAGGGTTTACTATAATTGAAATAGTAGTGGTGCTTGCAATAATAACTATACTCCTTGCAGGCATGGTACCGATGGGATTTCAATATCTGGAATCCAGACGGGAGAAGGCCACAAGGCAGGAGATCAGGGAGATTTATAATGCCATCTTTGGCAACCCCGAGAAAGGGGATTTCGGATATGTTGGGGATGTGGGCGCTCTTCCTTCTAGTCCAGACGATCTGGTTGCCAAACCTGGTGGTGTATCCAGTTTTGCCTTCCATACGAACAGCGTGGGCTATGGCTGGAGGGGGCCATACCTTGATAAGGATACCGGAGAGCTGACAGACGGCTGGGGCAACGCGTATGATTATGGAGTTGTAAAAACTGGCCAGATAAGGAGCCCGGGTCCTGATAAAGATTTCTCCACAACAAGTGACAACATAATCTTCCCCTATTTGTCAACTGACGGAGCGGTAGAGGTAAACGGCATACTTCAGATAACCGTTTTTGTAAACGATGTGCCGAATCCACAGGGGACAACGGTTGAGGTTTACTACGCTAGTAACGGCACCGAGAATGCTGCGCCCTTATCAGACAGCACCCATTCGGATGGTTTTAAGTTCGACACTCATCATGGTATCCATGCCGTAAAGGTTACCCATGTCTCGGATACAACTACTACCAAGCTCGTTAATGTTCAGGTAATAGGAGGCCGCCAGGTAAGCGAAGAAATTTTCATACGAACCTCGGCTGTTGTGAACCCTTAAGAAGAAGAGGTTTACATGCCACAAACGAACCTGGAAGACAGGATGGCAAAGGTTGAGGGGATCCTGGAGCAGACCCGCCCGCCTCGCCTGAGCTCGCGATGGCGGGCAGGTGGCAGAAAGGCTAAATCACATCGAGACCGAACAGATAAGCTTGAGAGAGGGGCAAGGAAGTACTGAGAAAAGAGTTTATCCAGGGGCAGGAAGGGCTCAGAAAAGAGGTAAGGAGCGAAATAATGTCAATTATATAACCTTATTATTATAATGTGGGTGACTATTATCCTCTCCCTTGGTGGACTGTTTGCCACCATAATATCCAAATAGAAAGCCCGGCCATTTTTCTTCCGCCCTCTTTCCTCTTTTTAATTACCCTTCCAGTTGCGAGATAGAATCTCTTCCAGACGAGCTTTGGCTCCTTATTCGGAAACGGCCTCATCCCTTTTGCCTAATCATAAGTACGTGTTACCCAGATTGTAACGAATAGTGCTGGCATCTGGTTTGATAAAGAGGGCCTTTTGATATGCCTCCATGGCCTTGTCCGGCCTTCCCGATGCGTTCAAGGAAGCCCCGAGGTTGTTCACGGCATTGATGCTGTTTGGATGATAGCTCAGTGCAAGCCTGGCCTCCACAAAGGCCCTCTCCCCTCGGTCAAGCTTCAGTAACCTCTACTTCCTCAATTCCACCATATACTCTCTTGCCTCTTTTACCCATATTCCTTCAGGGTTAAGCCCTGCATATTCTTCAAACTGGCTTATGGCCTCATCCTTTCTATTCCCCTTCTTGTTATATAAAAGCCCCAAGGCAAAATGAACCCCTGTAAAAGATGGCTTCTTCTTCAGTTCCTGTTTTAGGTCCTCTATGGCATAATCTATAATCTTTAGATCTTTATCCAGCTCAAAGGCCTTCTCATACTCTTCGAGGACTTTCTTGTAGTCCCCTTTTCCCAGATAGGCAAGGGCTAAATTATACTGGGGGCCTGGATGTTCGGGATTGATCTTCAGGGCCTTCTTATTGAAATTTATGGCATCATCATATCTACCTACCAGATAGAAAACCCATGCAAGGTTTATGTGGGAGGCTAGATCCTTTGAGTCCAATTCTATTGCCCTTTTGTACTCCCTGATAGCTGCCTCATAGTCTTCTTTCTCTGTGTAGAGATGGGCCATATTCTTATGAGGACTGGAATCTTTAGGATTTAGTCTGGATGCCTGCCCATATTCCTCTAAGGCAAGGTTGTAGTCCTTAAGCTGCCAGTATACATTGCCTAGATTTAAATGGGCCATGGCAGATGAAGGATTTAACTCCACGGCGTTTTTATATTCTTCCATGGCCTGGGCATAGTCTTTCTTCTGATAGTATACATTTCCCAGGTTTGAATGGGGCATATCAGCCTTTGGGTTCAGCTCTATGGCTTTGCTGTATTGAAAGATAGCTAGTTCATATCGCTTGAATTCCACGTAGACATTACCCAGGCTGGCGTAAGCCGAGGCATAAGAGGGATTGGCTTCTACGGCCTTTTTGTATTGAACCTCTGCCTGATTGAATTGCCTGAGCTGATAATAAACATTTCCCAGATTCTCGTAAGTGGCAGGATCTTTTGGATTAAGCCTTATGGCCTCTTCAAACTCCTCCTTAGCCTTAGCATATTCTCCTTTGTGATAATTAACAACTCCCAGGTTATTGTGGGGTGAAGCAAACTCGGGGTTCAAAGCTATGGCCTTGCTAAATGAGGCTGTGGCATCCCCAAGGCTTCCTGCCTTGTAATAAGTCGTCCCTAGATTATTATAGGATACAGCAAAATTCTTATCCACCTGAATAGCCTTTTTGAAGTAGCCAATGGCCTTATCATATTCTTCCATCTGGTGGTAAACCATGGCCAAATTGTTGTAAGTCTCAGCCCTTTTTGGGTTCAATGTTATTGCCTTCTCAAACTGCTCTATAGCATCATCCCATTTACCCATCTGACTGTAAACTAGGCCCACATTATTGAAGCTCATATCATCCTTTGGGTCTAGGGACATAGCCTTCCTAAAATAATATAAAGACCTTTCGTGCTCTTGCCAGTCCATGTAGACGTTGCCCAAGACTTTATTAGCCTCCACATTATCCGGGTCTATGGCAACTTCATAGGAAAATTTATTGAAGGCTTCATTTCTTTCCTCCTCTGAAGGGAAGTAGGGTTTTGTGGAGACCTTTGTAACCACAAGGGTTTTTATCTTGGTTATCCAGTTTATTATGTATCTCAGGGTCTTTTCATCGGCCCTTTTTGGTGTATAAGGTGGAGCCTCCAGCCCTCCCTCTGTTATCTCTAACCTTTTTACTAATACCGTATCTTTTCCTTTGCCAACCCTTACGGCACCATCCAGAACCACGAAGGTGGTCTTTCTACCTCTAACTGCTGAGTAAAACTCTGTACCTTCTACGACACCATTTATCCCCGACCCAACAACCTCGAAATGTCCTTTGATCTTGTTAAATATTTCACCCAGCTTTAGAAAAGCAGTTTTTCCTCCTTCTTCGGGCTGGATAAATTTTACATGGCTTCCTGATTGAATCAGGGTTTCCCCGCTTCCGTCTAAATACTTGGCTATTATTTGAGAGCTACCGGACTTGATTTCATCCCCTGAGGATATTTTTATCCCCTGCTCTATATCTGCCCACTGTCCCTCATTGGCTATGTAGGCCTTTCCATCAGAGGATTTCTCAACCCTTTTATCTCCTTCGACGATGCCCTCAATTGTGGCAATGGGGGTTTTTGCCTGAGCTTTGTTATGAAATCCCATAAAAGCGAGCAATAAAAAACCAATTAGAATTAATCTATTCATGACATACCTCCATTTACAGTTACAGACTTCTCCTTTTTGTCGGGAATTTTTTGGACATTTCGGAACAGCCATAATAACAAGAGATTGCTTCGTTGCTCCGCCCCTCGCAATGACAAATGGGCCTGAAAATAGTTGGGGGCATGAGTGTTTACCATAACTGGTAATCCTCATGTCTTATCAACAGATCGTCCAGTGTAAACGCCTCCTTCACGTCAGGGCGGTTCTTAAGTTCTACATCCACCCTTCTGGCCGCCACAATATCCTTTACCTGCTCATGAGTCGTGGGACTCATAAGGGCCTTGCATTCAATCTTGCCAGCAGCGCTCTCTAGCCTGGCAGCCAGATCCACATTATCACCCAAGACATCCAACTGCCTCTTGCTCTTGCCCAGGTAGCTTATATTAACATACCCATAATTTATACCTATTCGGATTCTTTCAAAACAATTCTTGTTCTCTTTCTTCCATTTCTGTACCAACTTTCTTAAGGCTTCCTGCATTTGATAGGCGGCCACCACTGCCCTTTTTACTGTATCTTTGTCTGACATAGGATAACCAAATATGGCTAGCACTGCATCCCCTATATACTTGTTTACATAACCACCACATGCATAGATTATCTTCTCAATGGTGGTGTTGTACTCATTTATTATTTCCCTTACATGTTTAGGGGGATTTTGGCTGGAAAATACTGAGTAGTTTACAATATCTGATGCAAGGACTGTCAAAAGCTTTCTTGCCTCCCCTGTACGAAAATCAGGGTCTCTCTCCAACCTCTTTAGCAACTTCTCAGGAAGGCCAACGGTCTTAGTCAATTCCCTTCTGGTAAAGATCTTCTCTTGCAGGGATATAGCTCCCCAGGTAAGGGCCAAAGCTAAGCTGGGATAGGCAAGACTTAATTCAAGGGGTGGATCTCTTCGGAAAAACTGTATTGCTAAGACCCAATAGCCAATGGTGGCAAGGATCAAAATAGAGACCCGCCAATAGGATCTATAGGAAGAGCAGATTATGGAGGCAACGAGGCATAGAGATAGGATCAAAGCCCCGGAAGGAAGGACTCCAGGCTTGATTATGTTCCCTGTAAGGAAGGTATAGACGGCATTGGCTTGAATCTCTACCCCAGGCATTTGACTCTGCCCTGGCACATCATGAAAATCCTTATGGGTCTCAAGGATACTACCTATTAAGACTATCTTTTCTCTGAAGGTACCAGGGTCAAAATCCTTCTCGTAAACCCGGGAATAAGAAAATGCCCTGAATGAGCCTCTTTTACCGATAAAATTGATGGGGACAAGGGTATTACTGTTTCTTTCCCCTGGATCTGCCCCGGCAAAGATAGCTATTCTTGAGGCAAAGGAAGGGATAAGGGTTTTTACATTTCCTTGAGTAGAAGAATCTTCTAAATACATGGGCACCCACCTTACCAAGTTAGTAACCCTGTCCTTCTTGAGATAGGCATGTCCCACGGCACTCACCGAATCCTCTATGGGCTTTGCAGTGGGAGTAAAGGTATTGTATCTGTCCAGGTACTGAGTTGCTACTACCACCTCCACCCCCTTCCCCCGAGCATATCTTATTCCTTCGAGAAAATCTTCATCAAAGTGAGTAGGCCTAGAGAAGCTAAAATCGAGGCCTATCACCTTTGTTCCATCATCCACCAAGTTTTCAATAAGGGTTCTATGGTAACGCCGCCACTCTTTTCCATAAGGGCTCAATGCTTCTATAGAGGGTTCATCCAAAGCTACTATGGCTATCCTCTCCGAAGGCTTTCTTTCACCTCTGAAGGCATAGAGCACATTGGAGAAGATGACATCCAGCCAGGTCAGTACCCCTATGATGGAAAGGCCAAAAATAATCAAGGCTATGGCTATAGACAGAAACGTGTTTTTCCATGCAAAACCGTATCTAAATCCTCCAAGGATTTCCTTTAACCCCTTTCCTTTATCTGCAATCCAAAGAATAGCATCCGCTATCCATCGCATACTGTCCGTAGAGCGAGGGCTTAGGTCTGTTAGTTCATCAGCAGACAGCGGTTGGCTGACGGGCTCTTCTGAGGCTTTCTCGATAACCGGGGTTGGCTCTGGGAGTGTTTTTTTACGGCCTTGAAACAGCTCAAGGAGGTGCTGATTCTCCTCGTGTATCTGATAGTAGAGCTTACTCTGATCCTCTAAATACCTCCCTATTTTCATCAAGGGATCGAGGATTTGCTTCAATGTCTCATTGATTTCCTCGCCCTTCTGCCTAAAGGCCCTCAGCTCTTCTATTAACTGATCGAATCTGTCAGGGGATTCTGGGTTGTCGCATCCCATTGTGAGTAGGAACCCTCCTTAACAAGTTAAGGGGTCTGTATTAACAAAATATGGATCTCCGACAAGCAAGCTGGTCGGTATCTATGTTTATTGTGACATACCAATCGGATCAACTGCGGGACTCGGCCGCCACTGATCCAAAAGTTCCCCACGTTAAGCTCCTGCCAGACCTTCCTCATCGCATCGTGAGGTGATCAGCCCCGTTTCTCTTCACTTTGTCCCAGGCAAGCTCCAAGTTCTTCCGACTGTAGAGCTTGTCGATCAGTGAGTGGACCTTCCTCTTCGCGCTGCCCCCTGTTTACGCTTCACCCACACGACTATCCGCATAGATGCAAAACTCGGTTCTGACGGTCGGCTAACTTTGTCAGGTTGGCCTCTCAACGAACTGGATCTCGCAGGCTTTACCTGGCGCAGTAAGAAATCGCTTTGTGATGGGACGAGTATAGGAAAAAATTGGCTTGTGTGTCAAGGAAAAAGCGGGACTTGTTTATCCTTCTTGCTGTCTTATCATCAAGGCTTTTATAGTATTTGGTTGCTCTCTTATGAAGAAAAGGCTTATACATCCCGCTTGACCTCTTCCCATGGGATAAATTCCTCAAGCCTTCCCTTTTCAATCGCTGTCTCGGCTTCTTCTATCTGGGCCATAAGTTCATGACTGGATAGGGTTTCAAGCGTTGCTTCCATTTCCTCTTTCCCTTTTAGGTAACCGAGGAAATCCATCGCAACCCTCAGCTTTTCTTCTGAAAGTTCATCTAAGGTTTTCTTAGCTTCTCTCTTTATCGCTACTTTTTGCATTTCTACCTCCGTCACTTGGGGTTCACTTTGAGTCACCCTTAAAATAGCACTTAACAGGCTTCCCATAGCTGATAAGGGTAATTGGGATAATGGGAAATTTCTTATCTCTCCTCAGTGTACCTAAATTTAATCATAAGATATACATGCCTTCATCTTTTCGCATCACCATTGTCAGGTGTGGTTTATGTAATCCTTTTTCTTTGCTTTGTTGTAAAGCATCCTTTGCCGTTTTGCTAATTCCGACTATTTCATCATTGCAGACAGCAATCCATTTTCCACTATGCACGTCTATTTCTTTTTGGTGTTTAGCAATCCATTCCATATCTTGTCTTCCCATCACTCTTAGGGGCCTGGATTTTATTTTAAATGATACCATATATATATTTCCTAATTAAACTACAATCTCTATCCACCCTGATTGATGCGCTTGCATAACCTCTATACTGCCTGATCTCCCACTTACTTCTTCAACAACCTCTCTCCAAACTGATGGTGAAATACTGATTTTACCATAGAATTCCCTGAGCAAATCTAGTTACCACCCCCACCCTGCCCTCCCCCTTCAAGGGGAAGGGTTTGGGAGGGGGTGAAAAAAAGGAATTTCCTATACAATCAAGTTTTGCTATAGACAGTGTGGCTATCCCAAGAAGTCCAAAGTCTTCCGGAGCCAGCAAACGAGCAAGGATTATTGTTCGGATAAAACCAAGCCCGCGAGTGGTAATCCTTAATGCAAAAACCCATATTCCACCCCTGACAACCCTTTTTGAAAGAGGTTCTGGTTGATGCAAATTGTTGATATCAATCGCTTCGGTACTATTTGATTTTTCGCCGATCATTATGCGGGCGATACCTCGGTCTAAGACAGTACATTGGGTATAAAAGCTACTCCCCAGGAAGGGCTTGTTTTAGTCGATACATAATAATGTATTTTATTTTGTCTTGTGAGGTGCTTTTTTCATTAGGATTTTTTACCAGTATTATCAGGAGTAAACAGAATATTTTCTGCTATATCAACGTATTCTCTTATGATTCCTAGCCCCTTTGCCCTCAGATATTGAATATTTTTCCAATTCAAATTCATATATTCATGTATAGTTTCATTTCTTAACTTAGCAAGAGGACCAGCCTTTATGGCAATATCACCAAGTATTTCACCAGTGGTGAGGATTATTTCCCTATAGGTCGTTGGGACCCTTCTTCCACCCTTTCTTAAACATTCACCAGCAAGGTCAACAAGGGCTAAGACCAATTCATTTAGGGTCGAATTCAGGATTTTTCTAAGATCCTTGTTTGAAGTAAAATCTTCGAAGGTGATATCTTTTGCCTTAGCTTCAAAATACTCGATCTCTTCCTTTAAAAAACTTAGAATTGAATATGCTTTGTGATCAATCATTAAATCTTCTGGATCCTTGCAAGCACTATCTCGGCCTCAAAGGCTCGATGGATAATTGAAAGGATAAAACGGTTTAAAAAATCGTCGTCCTTTATAGTAATCGGAATCCCTTCTATAGCTCTCAACCGTATTACTGGAGATGTATCCTCATCCTCAAGTCTCATGACATTAACTTGTTCATCAAATGCAAGGGATAATCTGTGTTCATACACTATCTTTTCATCTTCATCCATGTCGTTAAAATAGATTGCTATATCTATATCAGAAAGAACAGTTTCTCCTCCTTGTGCATAAGAGCCAAAAAGGAAGGCAAAAGGAATTCTTTTCTCGTGAAAGATAAATCTTCTTGCTTTTTTTAATACCTCTCTGGCCTTATCAGATGGTCTGCTTGAACTATCCAAATTGCTCTTCCTTCAGTTTAAATGGTGTGGATTTATTTTAAAGTTTTCTCTTGTATTTCCCAAAGATTTAGGAATGCCTTTGCACTAATACTATCAATTCCCTGATAAGTTTCTAAGTCTAACAAGTGATGGTCTCCAGAAACAATATGATCTGCTTCGCCTTCATAAGCACATGCCAAATATCTATTATCTGCGGGATCATCTTTAATTACATCAACTATTTCTTTTCCTTCAACAATCCATGCAAACATTAAGATATCTTCAAAATATGCATCTATTTCCTGAGGGGTTTTACGATGGTACTTTTGAATTTCGGGATACAATAAAATACGTTTTATTTCTTTTATAATAGAGGGAGATAAAATCAGTTCCACTTGATTTTGTTTGACCAGATCAAGAATCTTGCCGGGATTTGAATTCGGCTTGATTAGACCGCTGGCAAAAAGGTTGGCATCGACAACAATCTTCACAAATACTTATTCCTGAGAGATTTCGATTTTTTTAGCTGCCTGTGTGGCTTCTTCCAAAATATCGTCGAGCTTATTGGGTTCTTCTCTAATAAAAGAATCACTAATTTTTGACATATTACTAAAAAACCGTTGTCTTGCCTTATCCATTTGCATGAATTTCTTAACAGGAATAATAGCCACCATAGGCATCCCTTTTCTTTCCACAATATACTGGTCGTTCCTGAATGATACCGCATTCATTATTGTACCAAATATTTGCCGTGCTTTAAGTGCTGTAACCACTTTTAATGACATAAAATTTCCCCTTTCTAACTATATCAATTAATATACTTGAATTTTAATGAAAGATATGCCCATTGTCAAGAAAATAGAAAGATGTGATATTAGACCTTAAATTTAGATATATTTTGAGAAGGGCAAAGCGGATGAAGTTTTAAAAAAATGATGCTAGTTTAATTTTGGCCTCACAATACTGATAAACTCGTAAAAAGTCCACATACCTTGTCATTTCGAGCGAAGCGAGAAATCTTTTCGGTCTAACATGCTGAAAATATAAGATTTCTCCCGGAGCCTGTCCTGAGCATAATACTAAGATTCCTCGCTTCGCTCGGAATGACAGAAGCGAAGGGGTCGAAAGGACACATTCACTGAAACCGACTTTTTACGAAGCCGTCAATTTTGGCCTCACAATACTGATCCTGAGACATGAAGAACTGTAGAGCTTAGAATTCGGCAACTGAGGTTATTCAAGAGAAGAAAAGGTACTCGAAGCTTAGCACTTTTTTTATCCTTTCTCCCTCTATGGGGGGATGATCCTGTCTAATACTCTATCACATTTTGTGCAGTCTATGGGGTTCACTTCATAGGTCATAATTCCACTGCTGCTAATCTTATTTAAGGAAATCTTTGAAGGAAGGTATTTTATGTGAAATGGATAAATAAGATAAAAGGCTTAAGAGGAAATCAACTCTCATAAAATTGGATGATGGAAAGGAATGAATTGGCATTTAAACTTGCCCCTCCAATCAATGCACCATCAATATCTGGCACCAACATTAGCTCTTTAATATTGTCCGGCCTTACACTGCCACCATAAAGTATCCTAATAGCTTTGCCTGTATCATTGTCAAAATTTTCCCTCAGCCACCTTCGTACAAAAAGATGTACCTCTTGTGCCTCCTCAGAAGTGGCTGTTTTTCCTGTGCCTATGGCCCAAACAGGTTCATAGGCCAGAATCAATTCAGCAGGCAGGCTTTCCTTCTGAGAAAAGAACTTAAGTGATTTATTTAACTGGTCTTTGATAATATCAAATGTCTTTTTTTCCTCTCTCTCTTTTAATGTCTCACCAATGCATACAATGGGTATCAATCCTGCCTTAATTGCTGCATCCACTTTCCTATCAATTATCTCACTGGTTTCAAAAAAGAGCTTTCTTCTCTCTGAGTGTCCAAGGATTATATGGCTGCAACCTGCCTCCTTAAGCATCAGGGGAGAAATCTCACCCGTAAAGGCTCCTTCCGCCTCCCAGTGCATATTCTGCCCTGCAATAAGGATATCTGTCCCGGCAAGTAGTTCAGTTGCCAATTGCATGGCAGTAAAGGGGGGTGCAACAAGTACATCAACCTTACTAAAATCTATTTTAGCCCCTTTAATCCTGATAAGGAGATCACTTGCCTCACTAAGGGAGAGATTCATCTTCCAGTTACCTGCCATTAAAGCTTTTCTGTTTTTCATTGTCCTGTTATAACTACTCAGGTATCTTGCCACAAAGGCACCAAGACCCGCCCGCCTCGCCTAAGGCGAGGCGGGCGGGCAGACACCAAGATTATAGAATTATTCTTTATAATAGCCTTTTTAAATGCGTGGCACATTGAAATTAATGAGCCTTAGGCTCATTAATATGAAAACTCCGTTATTCAATTTATATTCATCTTCCCCGCCTGCCGTCCGTCGGGCAGGTCTTTGAGTCTTTGTGCCTTGGTGGCTGAATAGTTACAAATTTCTTAACATAATTATCTCTTCCTTGTAAAGCCAATTTGAGATATTAGTAGCATGGAAGAATATTGGAATCTTGTAAAATTTTAAATCCTTGCCAAGTTTTTTATTAGACTTTATTATATTTAATTGGATTAGATTAAGGCCTTGCTATTTTTTTAAGTATTTAGATTTCTGATAATCTTCAATAATCTTTTGCGGTGGCAACCTTGTTCCCCTTGGTGGACAAAATATATTGGAAGTGGCTGTATAGGGTAAGCCGGTTATATTATGACCTTTATATGTGGAGGATTTCTTAGAGGCCAAAACCTTATTAGAAAGAATATAATCCTTCCAGGTGGCTATTCCCTGGTCCTGATAAAGAAAGAAATGTTACCATCAGAACTGTTCAGCGAGTTTTTGAGAAGACTTTCAAAGATTCAAGAATAAGAAAACAATTAGTGCGCATAGCTTACGTCACTCATTTGCTACTCATTTACTGGAAAGAGGTGCATCTTAGATATATTCAAGAGCTATTAGGACATAAAAGCTCAAAAACCACGGAAATTTATACCCATGTAAGTAACAAGGATTTTATGAGGATAAAAAAATGAAAGTATATACGACGTTGTCGGATATGAACAAGTCAGGTGAAATAGCAGCTTTAATATATTAGGGGTGATTGGATGAGAGCTCCTATTAAATGGTTTGAAGAAGCTATTAATTCAGGAAAATATAAAAAAGAGGTAATTGCTGAAATAAGAGCATGTATTTCTGAAGATAGGTTTAATATCGATAAATTCATGAATTGGGTATCTGAACAATTAGAAAAAAATATAGGTGAGAATTAACATGGGAGAAGTTCAAAGGATCACCATTTCGGGATTTCGTGGTGTAAACACACCTCCTTTAGAACTTGACTTCAAAAAGGGACATTCTCTTCTATCAATGATGATTTATGGTCGGAATGGTAGCGGAAAAAGCTCTATTGTTGATGCATGGGAATGGCTATATTCTGGTAAGATAGAGTATCTTGCCCGAGAGGGAGCAGGCCCACAAGCTTATCCTCACAAAGAAGCGAGTGAAGGACAAGCATACATAAAGGTTGAATTTACGGATGGCAAAATTGGAAAGATTAAGATGGAATATGATCCAAATCGAATTACTCATCCAAAAATCGAAGGTAACCTATCAAAGTTAAGGGAACGTATTCAACATCCTTGCCATTTGAGATATAGAGACCTAACTGAATTTGTTTATAAGCGGAAAGCGGAAAAGTATGAAATCTTGTCACGGTTTACGGGTTTTGCAAATGCACTTAATATTCAAAATGATTTACAGACATGTGCGGGACGACTAGAACAAGAATTAGAAAGTTTACAAAGAGATAGAGATAGGCTTGTAGACGAGTATCGAGAAGTCTCTGGAGAGGGACCTAAGGATATCGGGAATTTCATAAAAATCGTAAATGCTATCCTCAATCGTCAAGGTATTGCACCTGTAAAAGAATTAGCTGAAGTAGAGACAAGCATTGAAAAATTAAGAGAGCAAGTAGAAAAGGAAGAAAGGATCCAGAAACTTTCGCTATGGAAAGAGATTCAAGGAATTATTAATCGATTCTATCCTGTGGAAGACATACGCTCAAATATTTCTGAATTTCAGAGAGACCTTATAACGTTTAAACGAGATGAAGAGGAAGTATCAAAACTAATTCTTTTAGATTTATACGAGAAAGGTATAGAAGCTCTTGAGTCTCTTAAAATATATGATAAGTGTCCTCTCTGTGATCAACCTTATGAAGGTAATTTAATCGAACATATAAAAAGTAAACAAGGTCACCTAGATGAATTAAGTAGAAGAAGAAATGAGCTTGATATCAAAAGGAAAAAGCTGCTTTCATCAATTGATGAGATTATTCGGAAAATTGATTCTGCTAGTTCGAATTTGGAAGAAAAAGAGCTAGAGCCACCCCTTATACAGTTCAAGGGAAATTTGATAAATGTAAAACCACTATTGAAAGATTGTAAGGGTATGCTAGAAAAAAAGATAGAAATCATAGACAAAGAATTTGATTTTATTACGAAGGTAAGTACAGAGGGGTATAAATCCTTATTAGAGTCTGAAAGTGAAATCAAAGAAAAGATTTTAAGGCAAGTTGAAATCCTAGAAAAAGACGAATCACGGAGGTCATTAGTTGATGATTTCCAGCGGGCGAATAATTTGCAGAAGAGCTTCATGAATTTGGCTCGATTAAATAAAAAATTCGAAATGCTTGAAGAAATAAAGGATGACTATGAAAAGATACGAGGTGACTATGTCGAAGAAACTAAGAGAGGTGTGCAAGCCTCGTTCGATGCAATTTCCTCTGACCTTGCAAAATATTTCAAGACACTGGAGAAGGATAGCGAAGTTATTGCCGATCCTAAAATCAAATTGATTTCTGAAAAAGATAAGGCGGTTGAGCTTGAGATTATATTTGGTGGCGATCCGATTAGTCCTGCTTATAAGATATTAAGTGAGTCACAGCTTAACAGCTTTGGACTTTCTATATTTTTAGCTTCTATTAAGAATTTCAACACCGATTTCAAATTTATCATCCTTGATGATGTCATAAATAGTTTCGATGCTTATAAAAGACCGCGTGTAATTGATTTATTAGAAGAGAACTTTTCTGACTATCAGATTTTACTTCTCACTCATGATTCAATTTGGCTGGATCGCCTTCAGAGAAGCTTTCCGCAGTGGATAAGAAAACACTTTTTTGGTTGGGATTATGCTATAGGTCCAAGGATCGAACCTGGAAAAAATAGTTACGAGCAAATAGATGAGTTTCTCACAAAGGATAATCCTACGGAGGCTGGGCGAACATTTGGCGTGTATTTAGAATGGATAGTTCAGCTACTTTGTGAAAATTGCGAAGCCTCAATGAAATATAACAGAAGGAATGAACATAGCCTTTCTGAACTTTTCCAAGCATTTAGAGAGAGATTAAAGGAGAAATTAAAGGTAACCCATTCAATTGTAAAATTAATATCTGATTTTGAAACTGATACAGGATTCAGGAATTTCTGTGCTCATTGGAAAGACCCCGAAATACCTTACACTTCATCAGAAATTGGAGAGATTGTTGAAAGATGGAAGAATATAGAGAATAAAATCGAGTGTGATAATTGCCACAAATTTATAAGATATGAGAAAGTGGATGGATATGAACATATTTTTTGCCCTTGTAGAAAACTAGACCTTAAGTTAGATGAATACTATAAATGAATATCACCAAATTTTGCTATTCTAGAACTCTGCTACTTCACCTAACAGAGCGTATCTGGCTTCGTGCCTTCGGCACTCCGCTTAAATCCAGCCTTACGGCTGGACTTCAGTTACGCTCAGAACGCTAGGCGAAACGACGGCATCGCATAACCAATACTCATAAAAAGGAGGTTATTTTATGACTGACAAAGAAAAAATTATAGAAGAATTGGGAAAGAATATCAAAGATGTAAAAGAACAGAAACTTTTGCACAGCATTTGCGATG
>JAUWZV010000126.1 GCA_030615105.1 Desulfobacteraceae bacterium | reverse complement strand
GCAGTCGCCACATTGGCTTTGGTAGTGTGGGTCTTTTGGGTTATATTCCTGAGACGCTCGGAATTGTTGCCCGAGGTCCCATGCTGTGCCCCTGATACCTTATATTTGGCTAGGGCATTATGGATCTCTGTTGTTAACGATACCTGTATACCCTTATCGCTGGCTTCAATGCCGTGGGTGGTTCCATTATTCAAGGCAATCCAGTCAGGAAAAATATCGTGGGCGTTAAGGCCCTGGATCAAGAATAAGGCTTCATCGACCGTTGAAAGGCCTTCCTTTCCTTTTATCTCACCCACTTCGGACTCATATCCGGCCCACTTGGGCACATAGGGATTGAGGGCGATATTTGCCAGGAGGTTTTCGTCGTCAGGTAGGTGTGAGGCATCAATGGCAATGGAGGTGATGCCCGCATCAAAAAGTGACGGGATTTCGGTTTTGGCTGTTTCCACATCCTTATCACCCTTGATGCCGTAATGATCTGCATGTATGGCCACTGGCACGGTAATGCCCAGCTCATTACAAACCGCATCTACCTGTCTTGCCAGATTCCAAAAGTTAACCGCACAGTAAGCATTTGCGCCCCCTTCGGATTTGGCGATTTCAATAATGATGGCAGCATTTGCCCGCTGTGCGGCCTTAAGGGCCCCACGAATTACAAAGTGGTTTCGGCCGTTGGCAGCAATGGTCATAGCCTTCCCTTTCTCAATCATGGCCCGGTCAATAACCTTCCCACTAACGATCAAGGCATTGGAATTGGGGAACAATTGGACAATATTAGGCGGACGACCAATCTGGATCGCCTTTTTAAATTCCTCGGATGTGTTACCTTTTTGCAAAGCCATAATGATCCTCCTTATTTAAGGTTTGAATTTTCTAAAATAACGGAACTCTCTTATTTTAGTTTGATACAAAAAAAATGATAGTTTGTCTATCCTATTGCTGTCATTTAGTAGATTAGCATTTGCTTTTTATTAAATTAACGTATAGAGAAATAAGGGCTTTTTATAGATTAGGCTGATTTTAGATGGATATTAAGCAAACCATTTTTTTAGGGATTATCCAGGGGCTAACAGAATTTCTGCCTATCAGCAGTTCCGGTCATTTGGTTATATTTCAACACCTAATCGGTCTAAAGAATCCTGAGCTTTTGCTGGATATATCTCTCCATATAGGCACACTACTGGCGGTTTTGATATTTTTCCGGTCTGACATAAAAATGATGGCTACTGAAACTATCGGATTTGTTAGAACGGTTTTCCGGAAAAGAAACCCAATTAGCGAGATCCAGCAATTCCCTCATGCGGCTCTTACCTTCTGGATCTTAATGGGTACCATTCCTACAGCGCTTATAGGGGTAATCTTTAACCCATTCTTTCATGATATGTTTGGATCAACTTTACTTGTCGGTTTTATGTTGATAGTTACCGGCGTAATTTTAGGGGCAAGCCGCCTTATTCCTGATTATTTCACAAAGAAGAAGGAAGTTGGTCTTATTTCAGCAATGGCCGTCGGTTTAGCCCAGGGAGTTGCTATTATTCCTGGCATCAGCAGGTCTGGGACAACCATAGTCTGTGGTCTCCTCTTTGGTCTGAATCGGGATATGGCAGGCCGATTTTCCTTTCTCCTTTCTATTCCAGCTATTACAGGGGCTTCCATATTGAAATTTGACATGACAGGGATAACTGAAATTGGTGTTATTCCCTTTTTGGCAGGCATTCTCGTCTCTTTTATTGTGGGCCTTATAGCCCTGAAGATAACAATGGGTATGTTAAGGAGAGGGAATTTCTATTACTTTTCGCCATATTGTTTTCTGGCAGGCATTGTAGCCATTTTTATTCATTGACTTTTTAAATGTTCACCGCAGAGACGCAGAGCGCTGACCCGCCCGCCTCCCCGCCTGCCGTCCGTCGGGCAGGGCCTGAGCTCGCGACCCGCCCGCCTCGCCTGAAGGCGAAGCCGATGGCGGGCAGGTGGCGGGCAGGGGTTTAGTTATTTTTTGCTTTCTACTGAGTGGTTTCCTTTTGCCGGCCTTCCTGCCCCGTTAAATCTGAAAGCTATTTAACCGGGGTCAACGGCAAAGGGGAAACTTTTCATCTCTGCGTCCTCTGCGTCTCTGTGGTGAATTATTATAGAAAGAAATCCATGAAATCACGATCTATATCCAATTATCTTGTTCTCGCAATGAAAGGATTTTGTATGGGTGCGGCTGATGTTGTTCCTGGCGTATCAGGAGGCACAATGGCCTTAATCCTTGGTATATATGAAGAATTAATAAAAGCCATCCATTCATTTAATTTTAATTTTCTAAGGCTTATTACCCTCCTTAAAATCAGAGAGGCGCTATCATCTGTTTCCTGGCCCTTTCTTTTGGCTGTTGGTATCGGCATCTTATTGGCTATCTTTTCCCTGGCAAGGGCCCTGAGCTGGCTTTTAGATAACTATCCGGTTATTATCTGGTCATTTTTCTTCGGATTGATTTTATCTTCCGTGTTTACAGTTGGCAGGGTAGTAAAAAAGTGGAGAATACCTACCGTCATTGCTATAGGGTTGGGTACAATTGCTGCCTATTTTTTGTTTGGCTTGATACCGGTAGCTACACCGGAAGCCCCATGGTTTATTTTTTTAAGCGGTTTTTTTGCCATCTGCGCAATGATTCTACCCGGGATATCAGGGGCCTATATCCTGGTCCTGCTGGGAAAATATCACTATATCCTTGATGCAGTAAATAACCGAGACATCTTAACCCTTTTAATTTTAACAGCAGGCGCTTTGGTGGGCATATTAAGTAGTGTAAGGGTTATAGGATGGCTTCTAAAAAGATACCATGATTTGACCATGGCAATCCTAATTGGTTTAATGCTTGGCTCTTTGAGGAGGATGTGGCCATGGAAAGATACCTTGACTACCAATACCCTCCCTCCCTGTTTAAATATAGAGATCGGTATTGCATTATTGTTTATGTTTTTTGGTTTTCTGGTTATATTCAGTTTGGACTTTTGGGAACGCAAGAAAAATTAGCCCTTTATAACACCAAGAGGCCTAAATCTGGCCACTTTTTTTGCCAATCCCGCCATATGGACAGTCTCGACCACTAAGGAGACATCCTTATATGCCTCGGAAATCTCCTCTCTTAAAGTAGTCCGTCCCCTTGATTGAACAAAGATACCCTTATCTTCCATCTCTCGATAAATAGCCCTGCCTTTTGACATCTTAATGGCCTGTTTCCTGCTTAATAGCCTGCCGGCTCCATGGCAGGTTGATCCAAAGGACTCCTCCATGGCCTTTTGAGACCCTGCCAATACATAGGAGTAAGTGCCCATGTCTCCGGGGATAAGGACCGGCTGCCCTACCTTCCTATACACTAAAGGAACATCTGGATGGCCAGGTGGCAGTGACCTGGTGGCCCCTTTTCTGTGAACACACAGGGCAACTTTTTTGCCATCTACTACATGTGTCTCTAATTTGGCAATATTATGGCAGACATCATAAAGGAGCTCCATCTTCAAATCACTGGGACTAATTTTTAGCACCTTCTCAAATGTTTCTATTGTCCAGTGCATTATTATCTGCCTGTTTGCCCATGCATAGTTGGCTGCACAGGCCATACCAGAAAGATACTTTTTACCCATATCAGATTTAATATAGGCACAGGCTAACTGTCTGTCTGGCAGATTAAATCCTGACTCTTTCACCTTAGTTCCCATCTCCTTTAAGAAGTCATCGCAGATCTGATGGCCAAACCCCCTTGATCCTGTGTGAATAAGCACCGTGAGTTGACCTTCAAAAAGATTAAAAACACTGGCTATCTTTTTATCATAAATCTCATCAACTACCTGAATCTCTAAAAAATGATTCCCAGAGCCAAGTGTTCCAAGCTGATCGTGCCCCCTTTTAAATGCCCTGTCACTTACTGCTGAAGGATCAGCCCCTTTCATAGCCCCTTGATCCTCGGTTCTCTCTAAATCTTCTTTCGTACCCATGCCCTTTTTTACAGCCCAGGAAGCGCCCTGGACAGCTACCTCAGATTCCTCCTTTCTGGACAGGCGTATCCTTCCTCTGGAGCCAACACCTGTGGGGATCTCTTTGAAAAGGACTGAAACAAGCTCTTTTATCCGAGGCCTGATCTCATTTGCCAAAAGAGATGTGGTCAGAAGCCTGACACCGCAGTTTATATCATAACCAACTCCCCCTGGTGAGATGATACCGTCTTCCATATTAAATGCCGCCACACCGCCTATAGGGAAACCGTAACCCCAATGTATGTCTGGCATGGCGAGCGAATGTTTGACGATGCCCGGGAGAGTAGCGACATTAACTACCTGTTGCAGGCTCTGATCATCTTTAATATTTGGCATTAACTCAGAGCTGGAAAAAATAAGCCCTGGCACCCTCATAGCGCCTGTCTTAGGTATAAGGAAGCGCCATTCATCTATCTTTTTGATCTCAAAATCCATAACTTACTGATCAAGTGCCTAAAGTGAGCTAAAGTGAGCTAAAGTGCTTAAAGTTGTAATAATTCCTCAATTCCTCAATTCACAATACCTAAATCATAATAGTTCCTAAATATCAAATATAACCTTTGCCTGCCACCCATCCTTGGTTTTATCAACTGAAATCTGATGGTACGTAACGGCCTTTATTTCTCTGATAACCTGATGATGTTCCGGGTCGAAACTGGTTAGAGTAAGTATAGATTTCAGCTTTGTCGGGCTGATCGATTTGATCTTTATTGAATTTACTATCAAATTCTCACCTTCAAAGAGATAGAGAATCTCTCCAAGCCATCTCACCATAAGGTCCGGAAAATCTTCAGCTTCAATGAAAATATCCCTTGTAGCTATTCCCTCACCGATATCTCCCTTAACCATAAGATCGATCATGGCCTGAGCGGCAAAGATAAAAAGATTCTTCACGTCAGGACCCTTAACGATTACCCCAAGGTCCGCTGTATGGTCAATAGTCTGATACGTCAAGGGAGTAGAATTCATAATCTTAAAATCTAATAAATCTATTTAATTAAAGAATATAGCCTTTCGATAGGAAAAAGTCAAAAAATTCAACCTTATATTATTCTGACAAGAGAAAAACCTCTGGGGAAGATTTTAGATTTGCCCCAGCCAACTTTTGAGGAGATTCAGAGTGGTTTTAAAGTGACGGTTTCCAGAACCACCCAGAAACCCACCTAGAAAACCACCCAGAAAATCGGAACGCGTGAGCAAGTCATTGAACTTTTAAGCAAAAACCCAAAAATGACTCGCGATGAGCTCGCGCAAGCACTTGCAAAAAGCCCCAACACTATAAAAGGGCATATTGCAAAGCTGAAAGCGGAGGGGCGTCTCATTCGAATCGGAAGTGATCGGGATGGGTATTGGAAAGTGCTTACTTGATCGACGGTTACACCGAGGGAAAGGATACAGGCATTATTGACCTCTTATTGATAGGAAATATCAACCAGTATCATCTTAATGATTTGAGCAGGAAAACTGAACGATATATCAAGCGAAAGATCCGTTCCCTTGTCCTAAGCCAGGAGGAGTACAACCACCTCCTCCCAGAGCTGGAAAAAATAAGACCTGGTACCCTCATAGCGCCTGTCTTAGGTATAAGGAAGCGCCATTCATCTATCTTTTTGATCTTAAAATCCATAACTTGTAAACCGTTACGATTTAGGGATTGTGGATTGAGGAATTAAGGAATCATAATAACTTTAGTCACTTGCAACTTTAAGTACTTTAGGCACTTTAGCTCACTTTAGGCACTTAATAATTAAGTCTAAATATCAAATATAACCTTTGCCTCCCACCCATCATTGACTTTATTAACTGAAATCTGATGGTAGGTAACGGCCTTTATCTCTCTGATAATCTGATGATGCTTCGGCTTGAAACTCGTTAGGGTAAGTGTAGATTTCAGTTTCATTGGACTGATAGATTTGATCTCTATCGAATCTACTATCAAACTCTCACCTTCAAAGAGATAGAGAATCTCTCCAAGCCACCTCACCATAAGATCCGGAAGGTCTTCACCTTCAACTAAAATATCCCTTGTAGCTGTTCTCTTGCTGATATCTCTTTTGACCATGAGATCGGTCATCGCCTGGGCAGCAAGGATAAAAAGGCGCTTTATATCATGGCCTTATTGGATAATAAGAATCTATAGATAAGGCTATAATATCTTTTCTTGCAATGGAATATTATTTAATCACGAATCCCCTTTAAGGGGAATGGAATTTGTCACCAGAAAAACCTCTAATGCCGTAGCAAAAATTGCCCTGGGGATACAAGATAGCATCGAGCTGGGCAACATAGAGGCCCAGAGAGATTGAGGATACGCACCAGAATACGTTGAGTCTATGTGGCTTATGTTACAACAGGAAAAACCAGATGATTACGTCATTGCTATCAATGAAGCTCATTCAGTAAAGAGATTTGTTGAAGAGGCATTTAGAATAGTGAATCTTGACTATATCAAGCCATATAAGAGATTTTTACGCCCTTTGGATGTAGACCTGTTAATAGGAGATTACTCAAAAGCAAACCGAGCTCTAGGATGGGAGCCTAAAGTAAAATTTGATGGCTTGGTAGAAATCATGGTGAAAGAAGATTTAAGAAGGTGGGAAAGATGGCTAAAAGGTGAGCATTTTCCTTGGGATGCGCCAAGTTACCAAAGTGAGGCCAAGATCTTGACAAGGAGCCTCAAGGCATGATTTCCAGTTGGATATTCCTAAATCGGCAGAAGAACATAGCTCCTCACGAGAATTTGTGGGTGAAAATGATCACTAACGATGTAAAAAAACAGTCTCATAGAACAAGATCGAAAGATCTCAGTTCAACTCGAGATCTTGTCAAAATAAAAATATCCGGAGGCAACCAGCAATTATCATAAAATATCAATTGGTTACAGCTCACTTAACTCCATCTTACTCATCCCTTCAAACGTTTCATCCTGTGGCCAATCAACACGAAACTAAATATCGAACCCAAAGTGAAGACCACTAATAAAATAATACTCCGTCTCAATGCAGCCGCTAGTACACCTTGCACCAAAATAACACCGAATAACTGTGATGAAAATACAATAATTGCCTCACTTAAACCTATTGCGCCTGGAGTAATAGTAAGCAGTGTGGAAAAGGAGTTTAAAGATGATATTATAGAAGATTGCAAA
>JAUWZV010000063.1 GCA_030615105.1 Desulfobacteraceae bacterium | reverse complement strand
TTTTTGAGTATATGCGACTCCCTTTCCTGCCGTTGAGGGCAATATCAAGACCGTCCTCGACAAACCGCTTCTTCACGCGGTCAATCTTTTTCATGCTTACGTTCAACACTTGGGCAATTTCTTTGTTGGTCAAACGTTTTTTCTGAAACTCACTCTCATCGCACCCAAGTAAAATCAACGCATTGAGAATTTTTTGCGATTTGTGTTTGCCCCTGGAAGTGAGTACGCCGAGGGCTTCCGCTCGTCTTTGGTAAGTGTCACGATATATTTCTTCATATTCAACCCTCCTATGTTGATTATGAAGACAATATATCACACATTTGGCGACATTACAAGGTTGACGTGACACTAGGAGTATACTTCTTTTATAGTTCAAAGCAAGAGAGTTGATTATATTATTTATACGATTATTTTCCTTGTCCTCAAAATACTATCATATTCCTTGAGGAAGTTACCATAAGTTGGTACATCCGTGCAGAAATTGCTTTCTAAGGCAATTGATAGGGAAACAGTGCTGCTATTTGTCTTGCCTTTTTGGTATCTGGTATAGATCTGAAATTTGCGATCCTTCCAAGATGTTGTGATATTATTTCATATCCTCATTTTTATCTTTCACTATGCTTCTGCTTGGTTCACCACGTTTTTTGTCTCTTCTTTTGGTGTATCCGTTTGATCCAAGATGGATTCAATCATTTAGTCTCGACCCTGATCATACTATATTTCAATCGCAAATTGTTCATTTTATGCCATGATGGTAGCGGTGGATTTCAGTTAGTACTATGCACCCAGCCTATCCATGTTACGTATAGTAATCATAAGCCAGGAGACTTATGGTAGACTTTCTATTTATAGCAGTAATCGAAACCGAAAGGTTCGATTATTTCAAACGCAAATAAACAAAATAGGCAATCGAGAAAACTGATGATTTCATCTTGTATCATTGCATACACAGGTTGTTCATTTTTCACATTGTATTGCGGGCACCAGGATTTCATAGTGATTAAATTATCTGCAGAGCGTGGGTGCGGTGATCTAATCTCAACTTAATGGATAGGTCAGCGACTTCCATGGTTATTGTCTGCCAAATCAGATTAACGAGTATAGTATCTAATCAAATGTTTATAAATTTGTTTATGCGACTGAAATATAGCTGCCACATCCGGCTTCCGGCGTATCCGTTCGAGAACCTCATAGTGAAACTCTCTCTCACCCCAGACGACCCAAATTAGCTTGCGATTGACGGAATGAAGGTATTTATCAAGCAAGTCTTTTCGCAGATATAACAATTCGAACTTCGGGGATTCCCTATTAGCGGACTCTCTATATACAGTGGCCTGGCGGCTAAACTTATCAATAAGCTCAATGGAGCGATGATAAGCTACCAAGCTAAGTAGTTCGCAAATTTTTGGAGATGGAAAGATAAAACCAGAAAAATCGTTGACCTTGGCATGATAACTTTCCCAGCTATGTCGCCAGCTTATTGTCTCAACTTTTATGCCAGGGATTATTTTCCTAACTGTTATATTCTTATAGCCGCTTTCTATTTCTGCTTCAGTAGGTATTTCCCAAAACAACTCCTTTATTGTGAGGCGTTCGCCATCTGGAAGCCGCGCGTTGGCAGCCTCGACTGCCGCTTGAAGTTCATTAAGCCTATTCTCTAGTTGAACATTCTCATTTTCAGATGCAATGGTAGCCACCAGGCCCATCTTTGGTATTGCGCCTAAGGTTTCATATACCTGTTTCCATGCCCTTTTAATACGTCGTCGTTTCTGAATCGATATAGAGATGGGGAAAGCTTCTTCTGTATACCGGCGTAATTTTCCAGATTTTATTCTAATATCGGCTGCGAATTGAGTCGACCACGGCACTTCTCCTGCAAACGTGTAGTGGTCCTCTCCACGATTTGGCAAACCCGAGCCCGGATGGTCTACGTCAGCAAGCCTTGTTTCGATGGTCGGTATATCAGCCTCATCAAGCATCAGACCTCGCAAGAATGTGAACACTTCTCTCTTAGTATTGGGCTCTAGCTCTTGTATATAGCCATCAAGCATAACCCAAGGCCCTCTTACACCATTAATCTCATCTAATTGCATCAGATGCTCGTAATTTGGGTTTGGCCCATCCCTTAACCAATCAACTTCTCCTGAGTACTTCTTGGGAAAAAGCTCGGAAAAAGGTGGCCTCCATTCTGGTGGCCTGATGGGAAAACTTGGGTCAATATCACAATCAGAAGTCCGCTCAGCCTGGCGGTAATCTGGTAACAAACCTCTTGCCTTTAAGATTCCGTACATTTCAAAATAAGCAATCAAAGAATATTTCTTGCCGTAGCGGTCAATCTTTCCGTAATCACCCTGCTCTCTCCAAAAACTCTCTCTGCTAATCAATTGATCAATATGTTCAAATTTCTTTTTAGTGTAACCGAGATTACCTATACGCCATTCTATCTTCCGACGAATCTTTTTATAGCCAGGGTGCTTCATATCGTAATTATTGCGATCTGGCACGAGATGTCCAATGGTGTAGTTGCCGAAATCCATGTGAATCGCGTAGTCTCCATCTTCACAAGCCTCGTGTGATATCTCTGTTTGATCTGGGAACGGATCTGGCACACCTGAAAAGGGAGGTTTGAGGTACTTGATGTATTTCGATGCAATGCATCCTGGTTGACACTCTCTTGCCAAATTAGTTACACCTAGAGCATATTCTCGCATCAATGTGTGTTGTGTTAGGAATTCTCCTCCTGGAATAAATATCTTTTTCGCTAAGGTTCTCGCAAAGCCGGGTAAAGCTCTATGAAAGCTTTCTGCTTTTTTGTCTGCCCACAATGACATGGACACGCCGTAGCATGCAGCGAGCATCCGTTCTGGGACATAGGGATCATTGAAACTTAAGGTTCTCTCGGTATGTCTGAATAAAGCACTCGGAAATCGCTCTCCTAACAAAACCAGAACTCGTGTAGCCCTGTCTCTAATAACCCTATCGGTCGTTGTAAGAATCAGCGAAAGGATTATGATGTGATTTAGTGCACTATCCTTAGTGAGCAGCCTGGGCACGCGAGATTCGAACCACCGAATCAGTCGCTCGACAGTGCTATCGCCGCTGCGCTTTCTAAGATGCTCGCTCCATTGTAAATCGCGATCCGGCATCTGTGGCTTTTCAAGATTCAGATAGAGGCGTGCTGCGTTATACGGATGCCCCGGCTTAGTCGCTACCGCAATCATTGCTTCAATAATCCTAGACCGTACATATTCATTGCGTTGCCAGAAGAAAGCCCCAACGATCCTGTCCGTTTGGTGACTAATTGAGTTTCCACTTCTCCAGAACAGGCCGTCAACGAAAGCATCATGGTAAGCGGCAAGATTCTGCCGGGATTTGGGTAGATAGAAAAAGAGTTCCCTCTTCTCTTTTGGTAATATCCTCTTAACGCGCTCAGGGAACTCGACAATAAGGGCTTCTGCCCATCCCTCCATTTTATAATTTGGGAAATTAGGATGTTGAAAGCAAAACAGCTTTCCTAAAGGAGCATTGGCATAGAAGCTCCTGCGAATCGTTTTTTCACTCGTCGTGTCTAAGTGTCTAGCAAGGAGATGTCTGGCGATAATATGGTCACTAAATCGCTGATAAGGGAGCCTAATGACGGTGATTGGACCACCTGCTGCGTCAGGCATCCACTTCATGTCCTCAGACAAAATGCCCTCCGCGATTAGCCTATGGTATAATTTCTTGGCCTTCCTTAACTGTTTTATCTCTGGCCTTGCTCGGATAATCCGCAGGCATTCTTCTTTCTTTACGTATTCGGCAAAACGTTCTGCCATGTTCGGTGCAATGCCAGCGATCAGGAGGTCGGCTATGCCATCATCACCCTTAATCAGCGTCCAACAGAACCCCTTTGGAAGCCCTAAATCTTTCTCTATACAATCTGCTCGACGATTGATAAATCTTTCCAGAATAAATGTCATTCACCGCTGCCCGGAAGCTATTCCTGGAAATCCTTTCTGTTGGGTCTTCTTTGGGAGTTCCTTAAAAGCCTCGCACATAATTTTCAGAGTGAGAGGACGAGAAAACTCTTCCGCCAGCAATGGCACTTCTGGTAAGGGGATGTCGTAAAACTTAAAAAACTCGGTTTGTGCATCGAACTCAATATCGGTGAATCCATGATGAACAAGATGCACAAATTCGTTTCTATCTTTGTCAGAAAAGATCAGTGATTCAAAAGGTTGCCTGCAACTGATGATTAAGCCAACGTACTGGTATCGCTTGACAATAAGGGTCAGAGTACGAATATCTCTCCTCCAAGCTTCATGATCGCTTTCGTTCACACCATCTATTAGAAGCAAAGCCCTTTCCCCACGTCCCTTACCCAATTCATTTAGTTGGCTGACGAAATCCTCAAAGCTATCGCTTAGGCTCGTGTAATCCGCTAATGCGCGTCCAGTGTCAGCGCCAGGATCAAAGTCCTTTGCGAGAACTAATAATGCAGGAGAACCTGCTCCTATTTTGTTAATTGCAAGGTCACATAAATAATGCGTCTTTCCTATACCCCATGCACCTAATAAAATTGCACGGTTGTTATATTGCAGATTACACCCGGGGGAATTCAGAAACTGGATTGCATCGTAGAGCTCACTTTCATATTGCCTCAAATAATGCCGTCTATCGCGTATATCCTTAAGTTTGCTGTCAAGTTCATGAGATCCGGGATGTTTTTCTTCCTTTTCCGCTTCTCTCAGCTCATTACGTCGTTGCTGTTCTTCTTCATAAAGTCTCTGCATTAGTTTGGTAATCCTTTCCTCGGCTCGGCTGGCGCTTGTCTTTGCTTTGGTTACTAATGAGAGCCCTCTCCCGGGCAGAGTGTCAGAGAACTTCGATAGCAGGTTGAGTAGTTGTACTGGTTTGGGTAACTGGCGTGGATGCGCGCTGATGGTGGCTCGGCGGGCATCGTTCCAGGTCTTTTCAAGCGTTTCTATGATGTGGGCGACCCGATCTCTAAAAGGCTTACCGCAGATCAAGCCTTCAACTGCAACATTAAGTGATTCTATTTCCAGATTCGGGGCAGTAGGGTCTTGTCCAGGAGTGTAACGAGGGCCAGCATTATGAACGGATCTATTGTTTATTAACCTGAGGTTTAGTAGTTCCATACTCCTAATATTAGAGATTTTATTCTCCTATTTCAATTAGCTCTTTTTAGAAAACTCCTAATAGTTTACCATAATTGGAAAAATCTCCACACAATTCATCTAAGCATGTTATGGATGATGTACGGATATCATGGAGTAAATGCGGCTCTACAAGGCTTTGGATATGATAGGAGTATCAAAACATTTTGTAGAATTATCTATCAGATTCAATATAAGGAAATAAATGAGCGGAAAGCTTCAGATGAGATACAGTCATTATCCGGCTTTCGGTCTGGATAGAATCTGAATTAATACCAATCTCATCTATCGAGTTCTAACTGATATCGTTACTCTCGGGCAGGCCGAATTTGGTGCATATTTGTATCGCAATTCATTAACCATTCCTATTTATTTTTTGCTCACCTTTGATCTTTTTTCAGCCAATTCCTGAGCGCGCTTTGGCTGACTTTGAGCTTACGCCGATTTTTCTGTAGGACAGGCCTTGCGATCTAAGGACTGAATCTGTTCCTTCAATTCTTCTATCACATATCTTCCTTCCTAATGATGGCTAACTCCGACTCATCAAACAATGGCCAACAATGACGTGTGCTGGTTAATGTCCGTACACTCTCTAATTCTTAATCATCCCGAGACGCAATTTGCCTTTGGACTCTTGCCAAGCTGCTAGGATTCGCGCATCTTTATCAGCTAACGACGCTCCCTCCACGACCTGACCACCACGCCAGTCACCGATTCTTGCTTCGTGCAGCTTCCCTCCATGTCGATGGCCGCAGAAGAAAAAGAATTTCTTCTTGTCTCTTTGGATTCTGGATAGTATTTCTGAGAAACGATTTACAGATGAGACCGATACGGCGAGGCACGCCCAGCGCTGTATTTCCTCCAGCGAAAAATCGGGTGGGCTCTCGTCATGCCATCGGAAAGGAGCGTGGTGAGCAAGGATTACGAACTGTCGTGAAGTGCTAGTCCTGATTATCTCCTCCAACCGACCGATCTGATCTTGGCCCAAATCCCCCCATGCGCTACCAATGAGAGTCGGATCACGTGCTATTGAATTAAGGACGATGACCTGCGCGTCGATAGCCTCGTCAACAAGATACAAGGGAAAATAATCTTGCCACCGCTCGGCGTAGAGGCTTGACACGTAAAAGTCATCGAAGGACTCCTTCGAGGTCCATAGGAGGGCTTCCCATCCCATGGAAGGTGGGTATCGGGGGAAAAGCTTTGCAGCTTTCTTGCGGAAGCGCTCTGCCTCATACAGTTTTGCCGAACGGCTCGTTGAGACCACCATGCGGACCTCCTCGACTAGGCCCCACAATCGGCTCAGGGCCTTGTCCTCTCGTTTGAGAATAGCTGCTATGGTCTCGCCCTTGGCGTTCTTTAAATCTGGTTCCAGCGCCGCCAGACCACCAAGGAAAGCTCGAAGTCGCAAGCCGTTCATTCCTCTGACCATGCCACCGCGAAAGTGAGTGAGCCTTGTTGAAATGAATGCATCGGCTGAATTGTATGCAGTAGCCAGATCATGATTCCCAGGCACGATTACGATGCGCGTTCCTTTCTCCTTTAGCGGTGCGAGAATCTTGCGGGCTTCCTCCCACTCCTCTTCATCCCCACGATCCGTAAGGTCACCAGTAATGAACACAAACTTTGGCGGTTCCTCAAGAAAGGTGGTGATGCACTCTTGTAATCTCTCATTTCCGCCCTTTCCACCATCAACGCGGGACCTGCCCTTTCGAGTAACGTGGACGTCAGTCCAGTGAATACCCCAGGCAGCACCACTTCTTTTTCGGACAGCTTTACTGCGAGCTACAGTTGCCGAATCAAAGGCAGAGCCTGCCATCTTGTACGTAACGATAACAGAGAAAGCCATGAGGCAAACTGTAGACATGACAATTGGTAGGGCGAAATAAGAAGGTCTGAAGCCAGCCATAAAACTCGCCCACAAGGCCATAGCAATAAAAACCCAACGGGTTTTAGCATGAATTGCTGGCCTCTCTGAAAGTCCAGCACCTGGGGGAAACCCCAAGGCCCGCAGGAAATCCTCCAAGAAGAGAACAAAAGCACCGGCGGCCAACCCGGCACCCCCACGTGCCGCAAATGTGTCGGGGGCGGGCAGCTGAATTTTGCTGCCCGAAATCAGTGCAATAATCCCAGCAACGCTCAGGACGTAGGCAAAATATTGCCACGAAATGGTGAAAGAGGCGATGAGCGCTCCGAAAAGGACACGCAGTTTCTGGACCCCGAGTACCGTAAGCAGCACAAGGAATCCAAGGAAAATGAGCAACGCGTACCCCAGATAAATGAAGCCTTTGACGACAGCAGAAACCCCTTCCGAAAGGCCAAAAAGTAACAGAAAAGGGACAACAACAATGCCAGTTGTCGCCATTCCACGAAGGTAAACCAGAAACGCTCTACGGACTGCTCGTACCATGTGGTCAATGAAGAGAAAGGCTACGTGTTGGCTCAATACTTAGTGCTTAACTTAATCTAATCGCAATTCAGATGAGATGATGATGAGGATGATAGGAAATTGCTTTTTGAACCTGTAGAACGTTTAATACAAAAATCAGGAAGATGTCAACCTTTTTTTCTGTTTTTGATCCGAGATTGATCTTTACCGGTTAGGAGAGTAATTTTGGAAGCCGACCGTGCCTGCGGCAGGCAGGTGTAACGGTAGGAGGTGAGGTAGAATTGAGGTTTTGCAGCTAATTGCTGGTTTCTAGGTAAAGACTCGGCAGAAGATAGATAGACCTCCCCTATAACCCTTATAGCCGCAAATTGCAGAGTGCTCAATTTAACATGATAGATGGATCTTCATAGGTAGGCCAACCATCATCGAAGGGTTCATAGACTATCTCGCCATTTTGATCAAAGGCTTCTTGGCTGGGTGGGTCTTTGGGGGGCTTCTGTAGCCAGAGGCCAAGATGTTCAAGAACTTGGCCTATAACTGAGGATCGGTAATGAAACTGATGAACCTCATTTCTCCTGCACAGCGAGGCCAACAGAGGAGGTGCGACCGACGATAGAAAATTGCATGTTACGTGCCATATACTGAATTCTGAACAAGTTTCAGTATACATATGGTATTGGAAACTTCAATATCATTTTAAAACCTGTCCGCAAAAATGAATGCCTCCATAGAAGTCTTATATGATCGAATTTCAAACATCACAATTGCATATTTCAAGATGAACACAACATTTCCTGGTAGTCACAAGAAATAGCATATTTCAATCGGAATTCATCACTTAAGCTACCCCCAATGAGGGCTCTATAAAACCTATTTCAATGCTGATTAACCTACTGCATCCTTTAAGGCTTTCCCCGGTACAAACTTGGGGACCTTCTTTGCCTTAATCGTCATTTCTTGCCCAGTCTGTGGGTTTCTTCCCTTCCTGGCATTTCTTTGTGCCACCTTAAAGGTTCCGAAACCAATTAGTGTGACTGAATCCTTCTTTTTCAATGCCTTGGTAATGATTGAAAAAACACAGTTCACCGCTGCCTGGGCCTCTTTTTTTGTACAGACTACCTTGGCTACCTCATTGACTAAATCCCCCTTGTTCATGGTCTTTTCTCCTCTCTTCTATAGTGGTTAATTGTTGATGTTGAATCTACTAATACACCTTCTCGGATATTTCAAGGTAAAAACTGCACAATGTGACCGTATCTGTCAAACCTATCTGATATGAGGGATTATTCTTGACTATTTATCTGATTTCAGGATATTTTTTATGCATTAGTCTTTCCCTTCATGGTCATCACACTTACCAATCCCTCCAATATAATTTAAAAGGTATTTGACAACAACCAATTCCATTACGATCATCATGGTGGAAAGGTAAGACTGGGCAAAGCTATCGGCATGGGGTCCCTATGTAGTAACAGTCCTATTACACTTTTTGATTTATTATAGACCCCCTATCACTCCTATTCCCACCATTAATCTCCTCATCAACCTCTAATCCCCTGACTTAACAGTATCAACAAAACACCAAAAAACCATGGAATCGATTCCACATGGATATGCCTGTCCAACATCAAACATAAACCAAACCACAGGAAGGAGCTGTGACTCTCAAAACCTGGCTCATACCGGCATAAATAAATCCATATCAACATAAACCATCATATGAGCGTCATATTAGAGAGATGGGGTTTTTTACAGGTAATTAGAATAGAATTAGATGAGGAGGGAAAGCCAAGACATAAAAAGCCGGATCATTAAGAACTCAAGTGCAGTTTCTAATTAACTCTTTTCTGACATCAAAGCAACCTCGAAGGTGCCTACCTTATGGGTTCTTTTATTGATCTTCATGACAATTTCATATTTCCCAGCAACAGATATTTGAAAAGGTGTAATGCCTACTTGAATAAGAGTTCTTTGCTTATCTTCTAGCGAAGATTCTAGCTCTCCGATAACAGGACCTATCATGTTTTTATCTGGTTGAATGATCTTCATTTCGAAATTCTTAATGGATGCTTTTGATGTGTCCCATTTGGTCAAGATAGAAAGTTGGGGGAGGGTAAAAGGAAGATTAGGTACACCAATTATATCTTGGTATACTCCTACAAGCGTAAGCTTTCTGTTCATTTCCCTTCTGATGTCATCACATATCATCCAGTCAATGAGTTTAGGACGTTTTTCAATTTTAGTCATAATAGCTCCCTGTAATCTATATGAAAAACCTTACCAAGCTTTTCTAAGGTCGAAAGATCTGGTCTGTATCCTACCTTCTCAAGTCTGGCAATATTGGGTTGCTTCATATTAAGTTTCTTGGCTAGCTCCTTTTGCGTCAATTTATGCACAATTCGATAATACTTGATTTTACTTATTTTTCCATTAACAACCTCTTGCCAAAGTTCTTTTTTAAAATCGTCCCACATCAGTCTTTGCTCATCAGGGGAAAGATGCTTCCCTACAAAATCTTCGAGAGATATAGTAGGAAAAGGTTGAGGAACTTCAGATTCCGTAATGGTGATTTCATCTTGTATCAAAACAATCCTTTGTACTTTGTAAGGGCTAGTAAGGTTTTTTGTAAAAATATTAAAGACTGTTTTCGTTTTAAATCCTTCCTCAAGGGATAAAGTTAGTAACTCAGGAACCATTGGGAAAAAAGAATAAACGATGTTTCTTGTATTGTAATAATCTTGGTCGTAGATTTTTACACAAGATTCATTCATTGTATCCTTCCTTTCATTTCTTAGAAATGTAGTACCGAATGTAAAGATCCTTTATTCTTTGCATATGCGGTGTTGTAACATCATAAGTCTTAAGAGATCTTTGAACTATTTCTAGCACATAAATTAGATATTCATCCTCGTCAACGATATAGAAAACTCGATAACCGCTAAATTCCCTTGATTTTAGCCTCTGTACCTCAATATCCTCTTCTTCCAGAGACTTAACGATTTCGGAATGGAATAAATCTTGTTCATCATCTATGTCAGGATAAGGATCATAGGGGAGTCTATGCCTAAGTTGACCAAGAATCTTCCTTCCTATTTCTTTGTTTTGTCGCAATATATAGGCCAAAGATTCTTCAGCAGGTTTACTTAGCTTGACGGAGTATATCATATCTGATATATTTTTTGTCAACATAAAAATTAAAAAATCTTTCGGAGCTTGAGAACCGTATACTAAAAAAATATTTATTTGTAAATTTAGCCCTTGCCAACTTCCGGTTAGGCTTCCTATGGGGGGCTACCACGGCACCCTGTTTCATCCCCTCTTTAAAAAGAGCTTGTTTTCTTATGCGACCTAAACACCATTTCAGCTAGGGTGTTATCCTTGGCTATACTATGAAAGGGGTTCTAATGGTGGCAATTTAGATTCACAAATAGGTACTTACAGGAATGCTTAGGGCGGGCCATATGAAATTTGCATGTTGCGGGAAGAGACTTGGAAAAAGAGAGGGTGATTTATAAGGGAATGGTTTATATTAAAATGTTTCTGGTTAGAATTCCTGAAAATGTTGATTTGGAAAGTTGATTAAACATAACGGAGAAAGGTTAGTTATAAGATCAAATAGGGATTACTACAGTTCATATAATGCAAATAACCTATCTTTAATATCAGACCTGATCTCTTTTTGAGATATATTGCCCCATTTGGTTTTTAAATCTATTTTTAGAACCGGCTGAATATGCCTAATTCTTATATATGAATCTTCTCGGAGAAAGGAGTGATTCTTTTTATAAAGGCGACAGTCTAACCTATGATGCTCTAATTTTGTGGAAAGAGGGGCTACTGTAACTATCCTTATTGATGGATCTCCATTATCTTTATCGTTCTGAAGAACGATAATAAATCCTTTAGCATGTTTTTCTCTTTTTTGACCTAATTTCTGTTCAGGAAAATCTATTAAATCATCGGGAATACTGAAGACATCGAATTGTTGAATTTTCTGGGTGAGTAAGCCAGCTTTTAGAATCTGGTCCTTCAAACTCTCCATCATAATGTCTTATTCGCCCTGTCTCTTAAGGGCTTAAATTCATTGAAAAGCTCTAAACCGTCTTCAACCATATCGTTTTTTAAGCCGGCAACCTTTTCTAATTGCCTCCTTCTTTTCTGCCGGTATCGCTCTCTTTCATCTCTGACGTTTAATATTGCTCTTGAGAAATCGATTGGATCACCTTGTTTAGTGGAAGCCATAGGCTCCTCCTTATAAACAAATTCCAATAAATGAATAAGCTGAGATTCTCTAAAAATGAAAAGATAATTATCAAGTATAGTCTTTACATCAGACTCTATTTCGGTCTCACTCCTTGGGGTCTTCCCAGTAAGCCCATATAAGTAAAAATCTTCACCATTTACTCTTTTTAATTTACTCTCCCATATCTCCTTTCCTTTCATATCATCAAGGATATGATGAAATACCTCTGTCCATGGGCCTCGCTTGTAAAAAATATAGTCTAACTCGGTATATTTTTCCCCACATTTTTTGTAATAATCTAAATCAGCTAGATATAGTAACTTGAGAATTTCAGTCCGCATAGGATCCCTTTTGAAATTCTTTTTGAATTCACTAATTATGTAATAAATTGATTTGAATGCTTTTGGATAAGATTTTATCATTAGGCGGTTCCTTACCGCTTCTATTATTACATGATGACCCATGTGTCAAATATAAAAGGAATTTGATTTATTTATTAGCTTGAGCAATATTAATGCCAACTTTTAGTTAGAAAATGGGTCAGGAAAGACAATCCAGAAATTTCGGGGCTATAATCCATTCATTCTGTAGATCATACCTATTCTCCTCTTCTGTAATCTGAAAGAAAACAAGAAGACATTTAAAAAACCATGATAACAAGGATACTATACGTATTTTCGACAGAAATGGTATTTTCACCAATTGGTGAAAAGCCTCTATTTAGTGAAAAAGTTCTTGACAATAGTTTCATTATTTTTTAGGGTTTCACCAAACGGTGAAAATAAATAAATTTTTGAAACAACATGAAAGAACTGGAAGTTATAGGCAAAATTCGGGATAGGCTTGAAAATCTTTTGAAGGATATTCCTTTTCTTCAGTTGGAACAGGTTCTTATAGGAGAGCCTTCAACAAATTTCAGGCCAGATTTGGTGTTTGAAACTACCACAGGAACCGGCTGCCGAAAGATCATAGTAGAGGTCAAATCTATAGGGGAACCACGATATGTGCGCTATGCCATCCAACAGTTAAAGGAATACCTCACTCGATTCGAGGATGCTTATGGTGTTGTGGCAGCACCTTATATCAGCAGTGATACAGGTCGTATCTGTCGAGAAAATAAAATAGGATACATTGACTTAGCAGGAAACTGCTTTTTACGTTTTGATCAGTTAAATGTTGAACGCCAAAATTTTCCCAGTGTGTATGTTGAAAAGCGAACCCTCCGCTCCCTATTCACACCAAAATCAAGTCGTGTTCTTAGGGTCATGCTCTGCAATCCAAAGAGGTCCTGGCAGGTGCAGGAGCTATCCAATGAGGCAAAGGTAAGCCTTGGTTTGGCATTTAAAGTAAAGGAACGTCTTTTAGACCTTGAATATGCTCGAGAGGATAATAAAAATATCTGCCTGAACCGTCCAGGGGATCTCTTGGACAAGTGGGCTGAGAATTATTCATTCAGAAAAAACAGGATGTCTGATTATTTTGGCATGGTGGAGCCTAAAGAGTTGGAGCGAAAGATAGCAGAATACTGTCAGGATAAAAGAATCCCGTATGCCCTCACGCTTTTTTCCGGAGCTGCCTTAGTGGCACCTTTTGCCCGTTATACCAGAGGATTTGTTTATGTGAGCAATAAAATTCAGGAGGTAGCAGAATCAGTGGGATTAAAGGAGGTCTCATCAGGGCCAAATTTTACAATTTTAGAGCCATATGATGAGGGAGTTTTTTACGCAAGAAGGGAAACTGGAGGACTAATTGTTGCATGTGATGTGCAACTATATCTTGATTTAGTTGGGTATAGAGGGCGTGGCGAGGAGTCAGCAAAATTTCTCTTTGAACAGCGGATAAAACCTAAATGGTAATACAAAGCGATTACAAGGAACCGGAAGTCCGAGCGTGTTTATCAGTATTAATGGAGATAATGACTATCTTAGGTGAATTCCGAGAAAATATCGTTATCGTAGGTGGAAATGTGCCTCCGCTTCTTATTCCTTCTGCCAAGGAAAAACATCCAGGAACCATAGATATAGATCTTGCTCTGGATTTTCAATATATCAAGAGTGACACCTACCAGACTATTGTTGAGACTTTAGCGGCCAGAGGTTACTATCAAAAAGAAAGGGATCAGCCATTCAGGTTTTATAGGGATGTTGGAGATGAATCGAAAGATAAAATAACTATAGAGATCAACCTGCTGGCAGGAGAATATGGAGGCACAGGAACCGCACGACGCCATCAAACTGTGCAGGATGTACGGGCCAGAA
>JAUWZV010000098.1 GCA_030615105.1 Desulfobacteraceae bacterium | reverse complement strand
CCCCGACAAGTCGGGGGCTGCGGTTTCCCCCGCTGATAAGTCGTGAAAAGGACGGCGGCCTCTCACCAGTCACTCAGAAAAAACATCAAGGCCTGCCCTTGTCTCCAAGTGCCACGGGCGTAAGCCCGTGGGTATCTACCTCCTGGAATTTATCGTAACCCATTCCCTGGCAAAAAGAATGATTTGCCAGGGATAGAGAGTTCAGATAGGCGACTGAGGGATACTGCTAAAACAATCTTAATAGCCTTCAGATAAAGCAAGATCCGTTAAGATAGATAAAATGGGATTCAAAAGAACAACGTTGCAAATGCCAACGAGAGGAGACCGTAAGCAAGAAAAAAAGTAAATTTCTTGTTAATGGAGAACTGTTTTTTCTTGACTTACTTTCTCATAGGCGACCCCAGAGACACAGAGACAGAGAAGAAGCAGAGAAGAAGAACACTTTGAGTTAACAAGCGTCCATTATGGTCTTGAATTTTTTAAATTTTAAATGTTATATGAAAATATTTGAATTATGAAGAACCTCATTGAAGAACATAGAGCTTCCTATAAAGGAAAATATTTCGGGAGATGATTATTGATATGCTAAGCACTATCTCCCAATTCCATGGCAATCAGAGGTCTGGCATATGCAAACTCAGGCTTCTCAGCTACAACATGAATATGGGGATTGGCACGAGTAGGTATTACCATTACATCACCCGTAGCTGGAGACATATATTGCCGCACCCCCGGATGCTTCAGAATTTGTGGAGCATCGCCCGCCTCATACAAGATTTTGATGTGGTTGGTCTTCAGGAGCTTGACGGGGGAAGCCTTAGAAGCGGATTTATCAATCAGACCGAGTATCTGGGTGAGAAGGCGGGCTTTCCATTCAGGTACAGCAAGGTCAACCGCAATATAGGCATGGTAGCGCAACACACCATGGGGGTTTTGAGCAGGTTGGCCTCCACAGGAGTAAGCACGCACAGTTTGCCGGGAAGGATACGCGGGCGCGGCGCCCTGGTCATACATTTTGGGGACTATGAGGATCCTCTTGATCTGGTGCTCGTTCACCTTGCACTAGGCACCCGGTCGCGCATGCAGCAGATCAATTATCTCAGTGAGATTGTGAGAGGATGCCGCCATGTGGTCCTGATGGGCGATCTGAACTGCGGGGCAGACAGCAAGGAGATGGATCTGCTGATGAAAAAAACAGACCTGCGCCTGCCTATCTCCCAAATGCCAACCTATCCAAGCTGGAAGCCCAAGCGCCATATTGATCATATCTTAGTCTCACCGAGCATTCAGGTTGAGAAGGTGCAGGTACTTAACTGCCCGTTGTCGGACCACTTGCCAATTGCCATGGAGGTATCCCTACCAGATAACCTGGCCATGAATGTGGCCAAGTCTTCATTCTTCACTCATGGAAAAGCCTAATAATTAAAAAAAATTTTTCCAAGTCGCCAGTCACAATAAAAAGTAAAAGAGCCAAACGGATATTTGACCCCTTAACAATAAGATTACTAATAATACCAATAAAGGTATCTTCAAAATTGCATGAATATTGATCGCTGACACGTAGGAAGGATTGAAGAATTCATAAATGTAGTCGTTAAAAAGATTTCTGATTCATTTATTTCTTCTCTGCTTTGACATATATCTCTTTAGGTGCTTTCTTGAAATATTTGAAGAGTGCAGGACAAAGCCATCCTTCGGAATCATATTCCTTAGAGTAATACCAGTTGCCTCCTGCTTCTGCCCGTCGCCAGACAATCTTCATAGTGTAACCTGGAAACGGAGTGGGCGAAAAAAGGAGTCGGAATCCTTTCTCAGTGTCAGGTATATCTTTTACGAGTTTGTCAATCATTTCCGGGATTCCCGCCACAAAAGGCTCACGGACAAGACCTACACGAGGGTCGTCAAATACCCATGTTCCGTGATACTGATAAGGATATATTATAAGGATTGTGTTGGCTGAAACCGGGCCGGCCCCGTCAACATTTTTTTGCTCTGCAGGATTGCAAGAGGTCAAAAAGACAAGAGGTAATAGCCATAGTACCCTTTTCATAATCTATCCTTCTAAGCCCGGGAATCAGTTGCCTGGATAGTGCGATATTCCAGGTCTGCTGGAATGACTTATTATCAGTCGTATATCTTCTCCATAATATTTACTCCAAATCTCGTAGTTGTTCACGGGGCAGTAACTGACGTATCGATTGAGCCTGACCAGGTGTTCTCTCGATTAATCCTCGTTTTTCTAACGTTAGTATCATTTGATGAACAGAAGACCAGGAAACCCTGAAATACTGCTGTATGTCCGCTTCTGCCGGTGGATATCTATGAATTTTTATATAATAGTAGATAAAAGCTAGGTATTGACCCTACTTTCCGATGAAGTCCGGTGCCTGCCTTGACAGGATACTCTGTTACATCTTCCCATACCAGAAATTTGTTTTGTGGTAATTTGTTGGTAAAAATATTATACCACACATTATTTGTGGTAATGTCAGTCGATCATTGTCAGTAGTCGGTTATTTTTTAAATAATTGGGATCCGCCTGAGGTGAAATTCCACAGGATGATGGATATGGAACGCAAATAGAACAATGACGGGCGTAGGTTATGAATTCAGAAATGAAAAGGAAAGTCCCATCTGTTGATCAATGCTATAAGCTGTTAGAAGAATATAATGTTCCTGATCATATTATTCAGCATAGTGAGATGGTTCGCAAGATTGCCATTTTCCTGGCTGATGAACTCAATAAGCAGGGGGAGAATCTTAGCATACCTGAGATTGAAGCAGCAGCACTTTTGCACGATATTACCAAGATGGAAGGTATAGAAACACGCCAGGATCATGCTGAAACTGGTAAGAGACTTCTTGCCGAACTTGGTTATAAGAGGATTGGTGAAATCGTGGCCGAGCATATTAAGTTACAAGAAGGACGAAACTCACAGCCAATATCTGAAGAGGAGATTATTAATTATTCAGATAAAAGGGTAATGCATACCAGAATTGTAACTCTTGGGGAGCGATTTGCCGATATAGGGAAACGTTATGGGGCTAAAAGATTGGATAAGAAAGCAATTGAGCGGATACGTGCACTTGAAAATGAAACATATGAACTTGAGAATAAGATATTTTCTAAATTGGATTTCACCCCAGAAGAGCTCTCAAGCCTTATGATTGTCAGAGAATAGGAGCACAGATTATGAAAACATGCCAGAATACCCCGACTTTTAAGTCGGGGATGAATGGCATCCTTTAAATTCCCCTCCCTTGGTGGGAGGGGATAGGGGAGGGGGAAATCAGAAAGAACTTTCACCCCCACCTTTGTCCTCCCCCATCAAGGGGGAGGAAATAGTTTTCGATGAAAATCAGAAGCCTCGCCTTTTAAGGCGGGGAGCTTCACTAAATGAAGAATGAAGATATGGCCTATATTTTTAGGGGAAATATATTGATTATGTCTGAGTTGACGCATTTTACTTTCGTAATTATCTTAGATTCGTTAAATAAAAATAATTAAGAGGAGAGGCGATTTTAATACCAAGGGGAGATGGCACAGGGTCCCGCATTATTATTCTTAATGCTTCTTTTAAGGAGGAGATGGAATATGGTTTCTGAGGAGAGCAACCAAGGGAAAACAATCCAGGAGAGAATAGCAGAAGAAGAGTTGGTTCAGGAGAAGATAGATGAAGAAGGAAACAAATGGAAGAAGGTCTATTTTGGTGGTGGGGATCATTTCAAAAACTGGTTGGTCCAATGCAAAGAGTTAGGCGATGTTATGGTAGAAGAGGTGGACTCTAAAGGATACAAATGCTTTGAGGAAGCCGGCGAGAAATTATATAGGATCTGGATGAAGATGGATGTAACAAAAGAAGACGATCTTTTTTAAAAAGGAATCTCGATTATGGGTATAGAAGAAGATTTGGAAAAAGACATAAAGGAGCTTGAGGCAAAACTGAAGGATCAAAAAGATTCTATTCCAACCCATTCTATCCGACCTCAACAGATGTTGGTAATTGAATAGTATAGGAAATCCCATTTTTTAGACAGGATAGACGGGATGTTCAGGATATAAAGAAAATAAGAAAATCTTGTTAATCCCTGGCCCAGACCTGACTTTCATGGCCGTATTTCAGGGGACGTTACTTCTAAAATATTACTGGGATATAAGTTTAATCCGAGTAAATCGCGCCAGGGCGGGCTTGTTCATCCTGTCGAAAAACATTCCGCCGCAGGCGGCTAAGTTCAGAGTTAGAAACAGATATCCAGGAAAAAAAGAAGGAACTGGAGAAGCTGAGAAAAAAGAAACCGACATCCTTAGCAGATTAGGAAGCTTAAATGATTATTGGGACCCTTAAACACGCTTTAATGATTACCGGCTTTGTCTTTGTGATGATGCTCATAATAGAGTACGTTAATGTTCAGACCAAAGGAGATTGGCAAAACTCATTAAAAAAATCGAGATGGATTCAGTATATTTTGGCTGCCTTTCTTGGTGCCACGCCTGGTTGTCTCGGTGCATTCACGGTTGTTGCTCTTTATACCCACAATATAGTAAGTTTTGGTGCATTGGTGACTGTGATGATTGCAACCAGCGGGGATGAAGCCTATGTAATGCTGTCAATGTTTCCCGGGAACACATTTCTTTTAATCCTTATTCTATTTATAGTGGGAATTGTTGCGGGCTTTGCAACCGATTCCCTGTTCAAACCAGACTCTGTTATCATAAAAAAGTTGACTCACAAGCTGGAATTCCATGATGAGGATGAATGTATCTGTTTTCCAAAGGCTGAGATCTTTATCCAGTTAAAGAATCTTACGCTTCAGCGCGGATTATTGATAATTGTCCTGGTATTATTCATTGCTGGATTAGCGTTTAATCAATTAGGCCCTTCAGAATGGAACTGGATAAAGATAACATTGCTAATAGGTTCATTGTCGGCCCTTTTTATAGTTTCCACTGTTCCTGAACATTTTCTTGAAAGACACCTCTGGGAACATATAGTAAAAGTTCATGCCCCAAGGGTCTTTCTGTGGACATTTGGCGCTTTGCTACTAATGCATTTTTTAATAGATTATTTAGAACTTGGAGGTTGGATTAAGGCAAACTATTTAACTGTTATGTTGATTGCATGCCTTATTGGACTTATTCCAGAATCTGGCCCACATATGATATTTGTAACCCTGTTTGCAGAAAGGGCAATCCCCTTTGGTATTCTTTTGGCAAGCTCTGTTGTCCAGGATGGTCATGGAATGCTTCCCTTGTTAGCAGAGTCAAAGAGAAGTTTTATTTCTGTTAAGATTATAAATCTTGCTGTTGGGCTATTGGTAGGATTGGTTTGCTATTTTACATGGTGATAGTAATGTTAGTAGTGTCTTGTCAGTTGTCCGTAGCAAAATAAAATAACTTTTTTACATTAAGATGTAATTGAATATATGTTAATAGAGATGGATATGTTTAATCTTATTAAGCTAAATCAATGCACTTACGGCGGAACAATGGAAAACTTTCAACGGACATTACCTAATAAAGATAGAGATAGAATCAAATGAGAATAAGCATTATTTATGATAATGAGGTCTATAAAAAGGGTCTCAAATCAGATTGGGGTTTCTCTTGCCTGATAGAAGGAGAGGATATGCCCAGGATCCTTTTTGATACAGGTGCAAATGGTTCACTCCTTCTTCACAATATGGAGAGACTTAATATTGGTCCTCTATCAATTGATATGGTTTTTATCTCCCATGCCCATTGGGATCATACAGGTGGTCTTTCCAGTTTTTTAAACAAAAATAAAGGGGTAAAGATTTACATTCCAAATTCATGTCCTAAACCAAAGGATGGTAAAGAAGTAATAAGGGTTATGGAACCTTTCGAAATTTGCAGTGGTGTTTTCTCCACTGGAGAGCTTAAAGGATTTGAGCAATCTTTGGCTGTCAAAACAGAAAATGGCTTAACTGTGATTGTAGGTTGTTCCCATCCAGGTGTGGAGGATATTCTCAGATCTTCCTCTCAGTTTGGGTCTCTTTATGCCCTTGCTGGAGGGCTCCATGGTTTCAGCCAATTTGATAAAATTAAAGATCTTGAATTAGTCTGTCCCTGTCACTGTACCCAGTTCAAGTCAGTAATAAGGTCTTTATATCCAGAAAAATATATTGATTGTGGTGCAGGCAAGATAATAAACATAGCCTAAGAAAATATCACCTTGCACTAAAAAAGCAGTTCTAAAAGGAAATGATGCAAGAAGCAGAGGGTGCCTCTATTATATTTGCTGCAGGGTATGGAAGCAGGATGAAGAGTTTTTCTGGTAACAAGATCCTCCTTCCATTAGCACCCGGATCAAATCCATTTGAAGGAGAACATCCTATAATTTTTGAGATTGTCAGGAATCTTCCAAAAGGACCAAAGGCCTTGGTTATACACCACAAAAGAGATGAGGTGATTAAGGCAACTCGTGATCTTGGTGTTTTTTACTGTGATCAACCTGTCCCCAATGGAACAGGGGGCGCACTTATGGCAGCCCAGGATTTTTTAGAGCAGATAGATCAAAAACATCTTATTATAACAATGGGAGATATTCCATTTGTTAAGGAGGCCACTTATTGGAATCTTATCAGCCAACTTGGAGATCAAGATCTGGTTGTCTTGGGCTTTAAACCAATGGATAAAGCTCAATATGGTATTTTAGAGATAGAAGATGGAAAGGTTAAAAGTATCACTGAGTGGAGATACTGGAAGGAATACCCATTAGAGAGGCAGAGTCATTTTGGGATTTTTAACTCAGGTATATATGCAGTCAGGAGATTGGCTCTAATTAAATATCTAAAGAAATTAAAACAGAGACCTCATCAGGTAGAGAAGAAAAGAGATGGTCAACTGACAGTTGTCGAGGAGTATTTTATTACTGATTTGGTTGAGTTGATGAGTGATGATGGACTTAAGGTTGGCTTTACACTTGTTGAAGGAGAGAACGAGGTTATGGGGATAGATACGCTTGAAGATCTGGTTTTAGCCCAGACTATATTTGCTAAGAGGAATAGATAGGGAAAAAGACTTTGATTGTGAGAAAAGGAAATGATATTTTTATAAAGAGTAACTAAAAGGTTATTGGCATTATGAAAAAAGATTCTACTTCTCAACTGTCCGCAGAAAATGTTTGTCGAATCCTTTTAAAAAAGGGGCTTATATCAAAAGAACAGAGGCAGGAGATTTTCAAACAAAAGGATATCCTCCGCCAAAAATTAGAGAAACTTCAGGTAATCAGGGTAACCTGGGAGCAGATCTGATTTATGCTGGTTCAACTTACTATCACTGATTTTGCAATTATAGACTATTTGTCGGTTAGCTTTTCTGAAGGATTAAATATACTCTCAGGAGAGACCGGTGCAGGAAAATCAATCATTATAAATGCTGTTAATCTGATCCTGGCGGGACGTGCATCCCCTGATCTTATCAGGACAGGTGCTGACATGGCAGTAGTTGAGGCCCTTTTTCAACTGCCTTTAAAGTCTCCTCTTTCCAGATCCTTGGCAGACATGGATATACCTTTTAACGGTGAAGTGTTGATAAAAAGGACTATCTCTAAGGCGGGTAAGAGCAGGGTATGGGTCAATGGCTCTATGGTCACGCTACAGATGATTTCTAAACTTGGACCTAATCTGATAAGTATCTCAGGTCAGAACGAGCACCAGCTACTCCTCAAGCCTGATAGTCATCTATTTATCTTGGATGATTTTGGTGGCTTAACCAAAGAGAGGCTTAGGCTCAATGAGCTTTACAGGGATTATTACGCTCTTAAGGAGAAGGCAGAGATACTGAGAAGCCAGTTAAAAGAAGAAGAGGAGAAACGGGAGCTTACGCAATTTCAGATAAAGGAGATTGAGGAAGCAAAACTTGTTTTAGGTGAGGACAGCAGGCTTGAGGTTGAAAAGAGCAGACTCATGCATGCTGAGAGATTAATGGATATAGTTTTCACCTCCTATCAGGCCCTTTATGAAAAGGAGGACTCTATTTTATCTATCTTAAGCTTACTTGCGAAAGACATGGATAAGGGTGTAAATATTGACCCTAATCTGCACCATTATAAGAAGCAATTGGAATCAGCCCAACTTCAGTTGGAGGATTTGGCCTTGGAGTTAAGGGATTATTATTCTCATATAAAGGTTGATCCACAAAGGCTGGAGGAGGTTGAAGAGAGATTTCAACTCATCAGGCGCTTGAAAAAGAAATATGGTTCCTCAATAGAGGGTATAGTTTCTTTTAAGGAGGAGCTTTCCCAAAAAGAGTATCAATTGACCCAGAAGAAGGAGGAGTTGAAAAAGATAGAGGCCCTGACCGAGGAGAAAAAGGAGGGTTTATTGAAAATGGCCGTTGAGCTCTCTTTAAAAAGACATGGAATAGCAAAAGAATTTGAAAAAAAGGTTGAAGAGGAGTTACATCTCTTGGATATGGCTGGGACCAAATTTAGAATCAAATTTAGCTCCAACACATCAGATGTTGATACTATTTCAGCAGACATGCTTGACTCCACTATCACCGCTGATGGAATGGATGTCCTGGAGTTCATGATATCACCAAATGTGGGTGAAGATTTGAGGCCCTTGGCCAGGATTGCCTCAGGTGGAGAACTGTCAAGGATCATGCTTGCCTTAAAGACTATATTGGCTCGATCTGGTCTTGTTGAAACCCTTGTCTTTGACGAGGTTGATTCCGGTATTGGGGGGGCGACAGCTGCTATTGTTGGTGAAAAGCTGAGGTCACTTGCCAAGTACCATCAGATTTTAGGCATTACTCATCTTCCTCAGATAGCCTCCTGCGGAGATACACATTTCTTGGTTGAAAAGAGGATTATAAAAGGCAGGACCAGGACCCTTATTACCTCATTAGACAGGGAAAGCAGGATCAATGAGATTGCCAGGCTTCTTGGTGGAAGAGTCATATCTGAAAAAACCCTTGCGCATGCCAGGGAGATGCTTTCCTCCTAATCCTTAACCCTTATTATCTGGCCTGATTTGAAATCTCCTTCCTTGATAGGTTCGGCAGAGGAATGACGTGATTTTATGCTGACAATTTTAATTTCTCCTACCTTTGGGCCTGGTAGCTGATAGGTTTGCCCTTTTAAAGAGGTGATGCATTCACCCTGGCCAAAGACTTCAAGCACAATTCCTTGCCTAAGCCCCACATCGCGGCCAGCATTGATAATTATCCCTTCCTTATCTGTAGAAACTATTCTACCTGTCCAGACCTCATGATTAAGTAAGCGGCTAGCCACCTTTGCTGCTTCATTGAGGATACCTGGCAAGCATTCCTTAAGGGCCCTTTTTTTTGTTTCTACATCAATAGATTTTTCCGTTTCTTCTTCGACTTCCTCATCTGATAATGTAATGTTGTCAGCTATCTCCTTGCTTAAGAGTATTGTTCCCGAATTAACATCCAATATATCTATATTCATTGATATTGTTAGTCTTTGTGCTTTTCTACGAAACGGCCACACACCTGATTTTACCAGATCTGCTTCTATAGGGTTTAAGGTTTCAAAGATAATGGCATTTATGCCCATTTCTCTGGCCTCTCGCATTAATTCTGCATCAATTGGCTCTCCTGGTTTAAGGAAAGGGAATTTTTTAGGTTCGTTTTGATGGTAAACATTAAAAAATCCAGTTTTTCTTAGAATCTTACTCAACTCCTCACTTATTGTATCCATTGATCTATCTAAACCTATCCCGGTAAGATCAGTAACAGGCATAACCATAACCCTTTTCTTTGGCCAATCATTATCTGTAAATACCCTTGACACCAATGAGGCAGTGGTTTGGCAGCCAGCAAGAAGTAGAATAGGAAATAAGACAATTGCAGTAAGAATTATATATGATCTGTTCTTCATAAAAGATTCCCTTTCTTTTTGGCTCCTCATAAGAATCTGTGGGTAAAGATTGATTAAGGAGAAGGGTTATGGAGTCTTTTCTGAGTGACTGTCGGGAGGCCTTCGTCATTTCAAATTGTTACGGAATGGGGGACCCCCTGGCTTCGATCCGCAGGATCGGAGAACAGGGAGGGGGTCGGCTTCCCCCGT
>JAUWZV010000041.1 GCA_030615105.1 Desulfobacteraceae bacterium | reverse complement strand
GGTAATCTTACCACCTATTACCATCTTTAACAGATGGTACCTCTGCCTCTCTTTCTGACTCATTGCTATAATGTCCTTTCTCATAATGGGGACATTTTAACACAGCAGTTAGAGGGGACATTTTCATTAAGCTAACACAATTGAAAGATTTTCCTTGACAAGGCATAGGGGAAAGGTTCTGATAATATTATGTAACATACTACCAACAATGTTATTATTAGTCATTAACCACCTTAAAATTACCCTACCGAGGTCTAAATCAAAAAGCAATAAGAGAAACCCGTTATGACTTTTCTACAGGTTGTGATTAATAGTATTGTTAGGGCCTCTGAATTGACCCTTTTGAGCCTGGGGCTGACCATAGTCTATGATATGCTAAAATTTGCAAATTTTGCCCACACAGAATTTGCCGTGGTTGGGGTCTATTTGGCCCTTTTTCTAAATGTTACCTTAGGATTACCTATTATACCTGCTGCGATAATAGCCTCTGGTGCAACCGGAGTCTTTTCGATATTAGTTGACAGGGCAGTATTTAAGAAGATGAGAAGCTCTAGTGGCATTATCATAATGGTAACATCACTGGGATTAGCGATTGCCTTGAGAAACGCGATAAGGGCTATATGGGGAGCCGATGCCCAAAATTACGCAGTACCCTTACAAACACCAATCATTACCGAATACTTTCGAATTACACCAGTCCAGATCTGGATTATTCTTGTTGGATTAGCCGCCATGTTCGCCTTTCATTTATTGCTTCATCACACAAAATTAGGCAAGGCCATGCGAGCCTCCTCTGACAATCCTGAGCTGGCTCAGGCAAGCGGTATTGCCACCGAAAAGATCATCACCTGGGTTTGGTTCATGGCCGTCACCTTTGCCTCTCTGGGTGGTATCTTGATAGGCCTGGAAACCTACATTCTTCCTTATATGGGCTTTGCTATAATTGTTCCGGTATTTTGCGCTACCATATTGGGGGGTATAGGCAATCCCTATGGGGCTATGCTGGGAGCCCTGGTACTCGGTTTTGCTGAAAACTTTGGCCTGTATATCGATTTTGGGAAGATAATAAACTTAGGGGGGATTCTAAATTTCTCTAAGGAATTATTTATTCCCACCGGATACAAGCCAGCCATCAGCTTTGTCTTACTGATTCTGGTATTGCTCTTTAGACCTCGTGGGATTTTGGGAAAGAAAAAGGAGGGTTGATGGGTCTTGTTAACTTTTTAGTCTATCTGTCCATAATGATGGGAATCTATGCCATCTTGAGCCTAAGCCTTAATCTCCAGTACGGTTTTACCGGATTGGCCAATTTCGGACATGTAGTATTTTTTTGTCTGGGGGCATATATATCCACCATAATTGTATTGGTATTTAAGATGCCATTTATCCTTGGTCTTTTGGGAGGAATGTTTGTTGCTGGTCTCTTTGGGTATATCATATCTATACCCACAGCTAACCTCAAGGAAGACTACTGGGCTATTGCCACACTTGCCGCCGCAGAAATCGTTCGAATCTTCTTCTTAAATGAAGATTGGGTCGTGGGTGGAGGACCTTATCAGGGGGGTGCCTTTGGCATTGGAGGTATCCCGCAACCCCTTAGATCACTCTTTTCAGCCCATACATATCCCTTCTTCTATTTAGCAATTGTTCTTGTTTGCCTGGTAGCAACTTACATAATCATCAACACACTTACCCAGTCTCCTTTTGGGAGGGTAATAAAGAGTATCAGGGAGGGAGACAATCTTCCACAGGCCCTGGGCAAAGATGTGAAGAGATTTCGTATGAAGGTAATGGCTATAGGAGGTAGTTTTGGGGGTTTAGCCGGCTGCCTCTGGGCCCATTATCATGGCTTTATAAGCCCCAATCAGTTTTTACCCTTAGAGACATTTATTATTTGGGCCATGGTTATTGTCGGCGGAAAGGCCAATAATAAAGGGGCAATCTTAGGGGCAGTCATAGTAATGATATTCTACAATTCAACCCGATTCCTTAAGGATTACATTCCTATTGAAGCGGTGACCTTAGCCAGCCTCAGAATGGTGGCAATAGGGATACTGATTGTAGTGGCCATGCTTTTCATGAAGGAGGGATTGATCAAAGAGAAAAAGACGCTTTATTAAAACCCTCTCTCCTTAAATGTTAAAATATTGAAATTATTTATAGGTTTTGATACAGATTGCTCTTACAAAGCTATACGTTTTTGATAGCAGATTTCGATTTCTCGAAATCCAAAATACGAAATCCGAAATGAGATATCATGCTTAAGGTGGAAAATGTTCATAAAAGCTTTGGTGGCATCTTGGCCCTCAATGGAGTGACTTTTAGTGTGGAACCCAACTCTATTACAGGGCTGATTGGCCCAAATGGATCGGGCAAAAGCACCCTCTTCAATATAATATCCGGTTTTTATAACAAAGACAGAGGAGAGATCTATTTTAAGGGGAAAAAGATTGAGGGTATTGAGCCGTACAGGATAGCCATGCTGGGAGTTGGTAGGACCTTCCAGATAAGCGAAGTGCCTGAAAAGATGACCGTATTGGAAAACCTTCTTCTCGCACCCAAGAGCCAGATCGGAGAAGGGATATTCAATGTTTTTCTGCATCCTTTGAAAATAAAGAGAGAAAATGAGAAACTTCTTAAAGATGCCTATGAGATACTTGAACTTGTCCAGCTTTATCACCTAAGAAATGAATATGCGGGAAATCTTTCTGGCGGCCAAAAGAAGCTCTTATCCTTGGGGAGGATATTAATGTCAGACCCCATACTGCTCTTACTGGACGAGCCAACAGCCGGTGTTAACCCTACCCTCATTAGAGACCTTATCATTGCCATGAAGAATCTAAGGGCCGAAAAAGGACAGACCATCTTACTGGTAGAACATAATATGAAGGTTATCAGCGAGATTTGCGATAGGGTCATTGTGTTGGATTTCGGTAAGAAGATTGCAGAAGGAACGCCGGAAGAGATTCAAAAGAACGAGAAGGTGTTAGAGGCCTACCTTTCCGGAAGTTCGAAATGGGAGTTATTACATGAAGATTCTTGAGGCCAATAATATATTTGCCGGATACGGAAAATCCGAGGTCTTACACGGAGTCTCTATCTATATTGAAAAAGAGGAGGCGATAACCATCATTGGCCCTAATGGGGCCGGAAAATCTACATTGCTAAAGGCCATTATGGGCTATATACCTATTTTTAAAGGGGATATCTACTGGAGAGGGGATAATATTACTCATCTTAAACCCCATGAAAAAGTCAACAGAGGCTTTGGCTATGTTCCTCAACTTGGGAATGTATTTCCCTCCCTGACTGTCAGAGAAAACCTGGAGATGGGTGGTTTTATTCGGAGCAAAGAAATAGTCAAAGAGAGGATGGACAAGGCCTTTCAACTATTTCCTATCCTGGCTGATAGACTAAAACAAAAGGCCGGTACTCTGAGTGGTGGCCAGAGCCAGATGCTTGGTATGGCCAGGGCCTTAATGACAGACCCAGAAGTCCTCATGTTGGATGAGCCTTCAGCAGGACTCTCTCCAATGGTGTCAGAGGAGGTATTCTCAATCATTACGGATATACATAAAAAGATGGGTAGGGCCATCATTATCATAGAACAGGATGCCTATCAATCATTGAGTATCTCTGATAGAGGTTATGTTCTGGTGATGGGGCAAAACGAATTTGAGGATAGAGCGGATAAGATACTATCTAATGAAAAGATCCGGGAGGCCTATCTGGGAGGATAAGAACTTAACTCCGCTTCGCTCAGAAATAGAAGTAAGCAGTAAGCACCACGCAAACTTCCTTGCTTCTTTCTGCCTACTGCGTACTGTTTACTGTCTACTATGAGGATGGCATAAATCGGTTGCCACGAAAAATACTGTGAATTAAATATGTACTAATACAAACGCACTATATAAAATGTCATTGCGAGTGAAACGAAGCAATCTCATAGAGAGGGAGATTGCCACGCCCTTCGGGCTCGCAATGACGATGTAACAAATCCTATTGCGTTTGTATTAGAAATTCCCAGAGATTAAGTTGAAAGGAGGTGAGGAGAGGGAAGACTAAAATTGGTTAAGGAGGCAGAGATGTTAACAGTAACAATTTAATGTAAAAGGAGGGAAAAGATGAGAAGATTAGTTTTGTCTATAGTTTGGGTGTCTTTCTTGGCGGGGCTTTTAATTGCTGGGATGTCTGTTTCATCTCAGGCTGCTGAACCTGTAGTTATTGGCTCTATCAGTCCCTTAACCGGGACAAATGCCGTGCAGGGACTCGACATGAAGCGAGGGGAGGAGCTGGCTTTAGAGGAGATCAATGCCGCCGGGGGGATTAATGGTCGCCCATTAAAGATCATCTGGGAGGATACCGAATCCAGTTCCAAGGGTGGAATGGATGCTGTCCACAAACTTGTGGAGATCAACAAGGTACCTCTGATCTTAGGGGCCTATTCAAGCGGGATAAGTCTGCCTACAGGACAGTGGACCAATTCAAAAAAGGTGATCCAGATCGCTGAGGCCTCCACCTCGCCCAAGCTTCGAGATATAGGGCCCTACTTTTTTGACATAATGGGCCTGGATGAGGTTATGGGTACCATGCTGGCTGAATTTGCCCTTGAGAGTGGAGCCAAAACATTCGCCTCTATAACTGTGAACAACCCCTTCGGCATAGGAATTGAGATCTGGACCAAGAAAACCATAGATAAGGCTGGTAAAACGTGGTTAGAGGCAGTGAGGTATGATGAAAAGAAGATCGATTACCGGGCTGAGATCGAGCGCCTATTTGCAAAAAAACCGGAGGCCGTCTTCTTTACCGCTTATGGAACAGAATCCAAGCTCATTCTGAAACAGGCCTATGAGATGGGGTTAAAGCCCTCCAAGGGTTGGTATGCTGATTACATGACCATGTGGAGCAATGAGGTAATCCCAAGAACCGCCGAAGGGATCAATGGTCTTGTCATTGGCACAACTACTGGATCCCGTCTTAAGGAATACCAGGCTGCGTACCAGAAAAGATATGGCAAAGGGGCCAAACAGACCGCATTTGGTGCATATGCCTATGATGCCACCTGGGTTGCTGCCCTGGCCCTAAGTATGGCAGGCAGTACTGATACCGATAAGATCGCCAAGGCTCTGCACACCGTGAGTAAGATCTACAATGGCGTTACCGGAGATAAGAGCTTTGATAAAGATGGTATGCAGGTAACGGACTATTACCAGAGAAGGATCTATAGAGGTGGAAAGCTGATGCCGTATTAAAAATACACCATCCTTTAACTATATCGGGGCCAATATTGGCCCCGATGATCCAATTAAGGCCTCTCCTGGCCCTTCCTTTTCCACTCAACCACTAAACGTCATTCCCGCGGGAATGACAATTGAAGCCCGGGGATGTCTGATCCCGCGCCTTCGTAGGGAAAAGTCTATTAGGCATAGGCGATCTCGCCCTCGTCTCTGAGGTTGAGGCTGATCCTCGCTAGCTAAAAGAGGATGAATCATAGTAATGCGGGGCATATGATTGGGTGAAAACTCTGATGTGCAGCAGCAAAGGCGAACCAAGCCAGATAAAACCTTATCTGTTGATCATGTGTGCGGCTTTTTTATGGGCATCGAGCGCAACTGCTTCTAAATACCTATTCAACACAGGCATGAGTCCTTATTTTCTGGTACAGTATAGGGTAAGCTTTTCCGCCCTTGTTATATTTGGGTATCTCTTTTTCTTTGAGAGAAATTCACTAAAAATTAATGGTAAGGATTTATGGTATTTTATAGCCTTGGGCGCATTCGGCATGGGTGGGGTGCAGGTGACCTATCTTTTTGCCATCTCTAAAATCAAGGTCGCTATGGCTATCTTGCTCCAGTATCTGGCCCCATTTTTCGTGGCCATCTATAGCTACCTCTTTTTTAAGGAAAGAATGGATCGTTGGAAAGTGCTTTCAATTCTCTTGGCTTTTGTTGGTTGTTTTTTCGTGGTGGAGGCTTACAGTGTGTCATTCTTGTCTTTAGACAAACAGGGGGTCATTGCCGGTCTGCTCTCGGCCGGATTTTTCTCCTTTTATAGTCTGCTCGGAGAAAGGTTGATGCGAAAGTACAACCCCTGGACAGTTCTCTTTTACGCATTTGCATTTGCTGCTTTACTCTTTAATATTATTCTGCCGCCAAAAAATCTTCTATTATGGAGAACGGAATTTCGCTGGTGGCTCACTGTTGTCTATATTATATTCTTTGGAACAATAATCCCATTCGGCTTTTTTTTCATGGGGATAGAACACCTGAGGGCTACAAGGGCCAGTATTGTGGCCACGTTAGAACCGATTTCAGCAGGGATTCTTTCCTTTATCATCTTAGGTGAAGTGTTAACACCGTGGCAGGTATTTGGAGGGTTTCTGGTTATTACTGCAATTATTATCATCCAGTCCAGAAGGGAAATCGACCTTGAGGCACCGGCCTATAAAAAGAGAGATCGCCCTAATCAACTAAGCGAATAAGAGGCAACACAAAGGGTCTGTAAAGCCCACTATATTGGATTATTTCAAAGAATGACAAAACGCCCACTGATTCTCATCGTACTGACTCTGGGTATAGTTTCTATATCCACAGCTTCTATTTTTATAAAGCTTTGCCCTGATGCACCTCCTGTTGTGATTGCCTCGGCAAGGCTTGGGATTGCATCCTTGATATTGGTACCAGGGGCTATTGCTGTTAAGGGAAGGAAACTTTTTGGCGTTCCACGGCACTATTTCAAATACATCCTCCTTTCAAGCATTTTTTTGAGCGCCCATTTCTTGTTATGGATTACATCCTTAAAATATACCTCGGTTTTAAGCTCTGTGGTTATTGTTGCGTCCAACCCCATATTTGTTGGTTTTGCCTCTTATGTCTTGTTCAACGAAAAGGTTCATCGATATCTTTTTTTCGGGATTCTTTTAGGAGTTGCTGGTGTTATATTGATAGCCTTTTCTGATATGCAGACAGGCCCTGGTCTGCTGTATGGCGATTTTCTATCGCTTGGAGGAGCTGTTATGGCTTCATGTTATTTTATTGTAGGCAGAAAGGTACGCAAAAAGGCCCACATCTTTTCCTATATTACACCTGTTTACGCAATAACGGCCTTGATCCTGGTAGGCATAGTCTTTATTATGGGGTATGATTTTTCCGGGTACCAGCAGAGCACTTATATCTATTTTATACTCCTGGCAATCTTTCCACAGCTTATAGGCCACAGCGCACTCAATTGGTCCTTAAGATATGTAACAGCCACTATGGTAGCTGTATTTGTCCTTGGTGAGCCTATCGGATCGAGCATACTTGCCTATTTTTTTCTGAATGAAACGGTTACTCTGATTCAAATATTCGGTGGGATCCTGATCCTGTCTGGCATTTTTATGAGCCTGCTTGAACCGAGCATTATGCCACCCACTCCTCCCATCACGGAGAGGATGAGATAGCTGACTTACCAACCAAGCATTAGATAGTTATGAATAGAATTGGCTGCTGTTCGACCGGCGCCCATGGCCAGGATAACCGTTGCCTGTCCAGTTACAATATCACCACCGGCCCAGACACCTTTTTTGGTTGTCTTGCCAGTTTCAGGCTCGGCAAGTATATTACCCCATTTGTTTAATTCGATATCAGGAGTTGCCTTGGTTAAAAGAGGATTCGCACCAGCACCTATAGAAACAACTGCTGTATCGCACTCTGTCTCAAACTCACTACCCTTGATCGGTACTGGTCGTCGCCTACCTGACTCATCAGGCTCACCCAACTCCATCCTCTGACATCTTAATCCTTTCAAACGTCCATCATTGTCTCCGATAAAATTCAGGGGGGCTGCAAGGAGAACAAACTCTACTCCCTCTTGCTCAGCATGATGTATCTCTTCGATCCTGGCAGGCATCTCCTGTCTGGACCTGCGATAAATAATCCTTACCCTATCTGCGCCAAGGCGTAGTGCTGTCCGGGCAGAGTCCATTGACACATTCCCTGCTCCGAAGACAACCACATCATTACCCTTTATTATTGGTGTATCATACTCTGGAAATAAATATGCCTTCATCAGGTTACTTCTGGTCAGATATTCATTAGCAGAATAAATACCAATCAAATTTTCACCCGGTATTCCCAGAAATACAGGAAGTCCAGCCCCTACACCTATATATACTGCATCATAACCCTCTTCAAATAGTTCATCAACTGTAATAGTGGCACCAACAACCGTATCACCCTGGAATTTAACACCCAGCTTTCTCATGTAGTCCACCTCAGCAGCTACAATTGCCTTGGGCAGTCTAAATTCCGGTATTCCGTATACTAATACCCCTCCGGGAATTAAAAAGGCCTCAAATACGGTAACATCATGGCCCTTGAGGATAAGATCTCCAGCCACAGTCAGGCCTGATGGGCCTGCGCCGACCACTGCAACCCTTTTCCCTGTAGAAGCCTCTATTTCAGGTATTGAAACTTCGCCTTGAGCCCTCTCCCAATCAGCGGCAAATCTCTCTAACCTGCCAACGGCTACAGGCTCTCCCTTCTTGCCAAGGATGCAGACCTTTTCACATTGTACCTCTTGGGGACAGACCCTGCCACAGATTGCAGGGAGTGCATTTTTCTCCTTAAGTTTGGCTATGGCGTCTGCAAAGTCACCTTCCTTGATCTTAGCTATAAATGCAGGGATATCTATATCTACTGGACAACCAGTTATACAGGAAGGATTTTTACACTGGATGCATCTGCTTGCCTCTAACATAGCTGTCTCCGGGGAATAGCCAAAAGGAACCTCGTCAAAGTTTTTTGCTCTGACTTTTGGCTCCTGCTCAGGCATTGGTTGCCTGGGAATCTTTTCTTTTTTTTCCTTTTTTTCTTTCTCCTCCATTACGATACTCCTCCATCCTCAAAAAAAGTGCCTACATAGAGCTAAAGCCCGCCCTGGCGCTATGCTCTCTAATTAGCCTACTAAATCTATAAGCCAGTACGTGTTCTAATCAATCCTATATGCCAGGACTGGGCCAGGGTTATAAGTGAGCTAAAGTTACGCTTGTCCTTGCTTCCTTTTTGCTCAACTTTAGGCACTTTAGACACTTTTACCCGCCAGACTTACGGCGGGTTAAACTTTAGACACTTTAACCTAAATTGAGACCAAAAAACCGTAGGACAGCCGTCTCGGCTGTCCTTGTCACCCCTCAAGACAGGCGAGACGCCTGTCCTACTGGTTTAAACATTAGAATCGATCAATTTAGATTTAACCCTTAGGTTCTACGCCAGTTTCGACTCTCCCACTCTTGCAACGAGAGGATCTCTTCATCGTGATAACTCCTTTGCCGAGATAGGAGTACATCCCAATCTACCTGATGACCGTCAAATTCAGGGCCATCAACACAGGCAAACTTGGTTTCTCCACCAACTGACACCCTACAGCAACCACACATACCAGTGCCATCTACCATTATCGAGTTAAGATGAACAATTGTCTTGATGCCAAAAGGTTTTGATGTCTCAGAGGTGAGCTTCATCATATAGGTACAACCAATGGCAAAAATAAGATCTGCCTTCTCTCCCCCCTCAAATATCTGCTTTAGCTGATCAGGGATCCATCCTTGAGGGGCATATGAACCATCACCGGTAGTCACTATCAACTTATCACTCACCCTTTTCAATTCATCTTCCCAGAACAGGAGATACCTGCTCCTTGCCTCGATAACTGAGATAACCTTGTTCCCTGCTTCCTTCATGGCCCGGGCAATTGGCATCATAGCTGCTATACCATAACAACCACCAACACAGACCACAGTGCCAACTTTTTTAATATGTGCCGGTATGCCTAAAGGCCCTACAAGACTTGCAATAGAATCTCCAGCATTAAATAGGGCAAAGCGCTGGGTTGTGGTTCCCACCTCCATGAATACGATGGTGATAGAGCCCTCTTTCTGATCCCAATCAGCGATCGTTAGTGGAATCCTTTCCCCTTTCTCGTCAATAGTAATAATAATAAACTGACCTGGCTGAGCCTTCTTAGCTATAGCCGGTGCCGAAAATTTTACCAGATGCATATTTGGTACTAACTCTTCTTTTACTAATATCTTATGCAATTTGCACCTCCAAACAAGACTATTCTATTTTTGAACCTTCTCCAACCTGACTGCGCATACCTTAAACTCAGGTATCTTGGCTACAGGGTCAAGGGCCGGATTAGTTAATTGATTGGTGGGGCTTTCAGAAAAGTGAAAGTTCATAGTCACAACCTTCAATGGTGTGACCTCTGTCACTTTAGCCTTTGCCATAATATCCCCTCTCCTGGATGTAACATTTACCATCTCACCATCTATAATACCCAAGGCCGAGGCATCCTCTGGGTTTATCTCCACCATACCCTCGCCATCCAATACATTTAGCCCCCTTACCTTTCGTGTCATTGTGCCGGTATGAAAATGGTACTTGCTCCTTTCTGTAGTAAGAAGCAGTGGGTATTCATCATCAGGAAGTTCTGCTGGTGGCCTGTACTCTAATGGTATAAATTTGCCCTTTCCCCTGGTAAATTTTTCAGTATGCAATATAGGTGTGCCTGGATGATCCTTATCTGGGCACGGCCATTGGATACCACCATTCTCCAATCTATCAAAGCTGATGCCTCCATAGCTTGGGGTTAGTGTGGAAATTTCTTCCATGATCTGAGATGGAGTTTCAAAATCAAAACCTTTACCTTCCATCTTTTGAGCAATCTGGCATGTAATCCACCAATCAGGCTTTGAGTTACCAATAGGCTCAATAGCCTTTCGAACCCTCTGAACCCTCCTGTCAGTATTGGTAAACGTCCCATTCTCCTCGGCAAACGATACGCTTGGCAAAACGACATCCGCCAATTGGGCGGTCTCAGACATGAAAATATCCTGGACTATAAAAAGATCAAGTGCTTCCAAAGATTCCTGGGCATGCTTTGCATCAGGATCACTCAGTATCGGATTTTCACCAATAAGATAAAGCGCCTTTATCTCTTTTTTGTGGGCTGCATCGAGCATCTCAAGCAGGGTAAGCCCGGGTTCGCGCGGTAAGTAAGTGCCCCATGCATCCTCAAACTTTTTCCTTATTTCTTCGCTCCCTACCACCTGATAACCAGTAAATACATTGGGCAGGGCACCCATGTCACATGCACCCTGGACATTGTTCTGACCCCTTAAGGGATTTACACCTGTAGATGGTTTCCCCACATTGCCTGTAAGCATGGCCAGGTTTGCTGTACCTATTACATTATCAGTACCATGAGTGTGCTGAGTAATTCCCATTGCGTAAAGAATTGTGGAGGGTTTATCAGTAGCATATATCCTTGCTGCCTCTATTATCTTGTCTTTTGGAACCCCTGTGATCTCCTCCACCCTCTCAAGGTCAAATTCTTTCAAGGAATCCATGAAGGCATCAAAATTCTCGCATCTCTCTTCAATAAAGTCCTTGTCATGCAAATCCTCATCCACTATTACCCTCATCATCCCCATAAGAAGGGCAACATCACTGCCAGGGTTTTGCTGCAGCCACAGATCAGCATGGTTTACCAGTTCTATCTCCCTTGGGTTTGCAACAATAAGCTTAGCCCCATTTTTTGATGCCTGCTTTACCTCTATACCGATTACAGGGTGTGCATCTGTGGTATTAGTGCCTATTGCCAAGAGGCATTTAGCATGCCTGATTTCATCTATGCTATTTGTCATTGCACCGGCCCCAAAGCTTTGGGCCAGACCAGCTACTGTAGATGCATGACACAGCCTTGCACAGTGGTCAATGTTGTTTGTACTAAGGACAGCCCGTGTAAATTTTTGGGCAACATAGTTTTCTTCATTTGTGCACTTTGCAGAAGAAATAACAGCTACCTCATTAGCATTGTAACTACCCATCCTCTCAGCAATAAACTCTATTGCCTCGTCCCAGGTTGTTTCCTCAAAGTTCCCGTTTTTGCGGATAAGAGGAACCTTGAGCCTATCCGGGTGGTGAACATATTCAACTATCCCAAACTTACCCTTCATACATGCCTGTCCTTGATTTACTGTGCCATCTCCTTTGGGGCTAACTCCAATAATCCTATCTTTTTTGACCTCAAGCTCTAACTGGCAACCTACACCGCAATATGGACAGGTAGATAATACCTGCCTTTCTGCAACACCCTCCCATTTATTAATCCACTCAGTTAATGCCCCTGTTGGGCAGACATCGACACATGCCCCACAAAATTGGCACTTGGATTCTTCCAGGGTAGGTGCTTTACTTCCGATTATCACGTTACCATTTTGAAAAACCAGACCAATAGCACTATTACCCCTTACGTCCTGACATGCCCTTACACACCTGGTACAAGCAATACAAAGATTGTAGTTTCGCTCAAAGAATGGATCACTCTTTACAGCAGGCAAACCTTTATATTCGTAAGTAGGTGTTGACTCATCTACTCCTATAGATGCGGCCACATCCTGTAACTCACACCTTAAGTTGTTGGGGCAGAATTCACACCCTGTTACTAACCCGGCCTTGCGTATACCACCCCTAAATGGATCACAGTCCTCCTTGCGATCGCAGGCAAGACATACATTTGGGTGTTCACTTAAAATAGCCTTTAGGTTTTCCCTGCGCTTTTGCTGAATTTCAGGTGTATTGGTCTGAACAGCCATGCCTTCAGCAACCTCGGTGGTACAGGCGGCAGGAAGGTCATCCATGCCCTCTATCTTGACCAGACAAAGCTGACAACCCTCAAACTCAGTTGATGAGTTATCATTTTTTAGCTCCTCATTGCCCCTGTAGACAACTTCAAAAGGTTTTACCTCCCTTGATGATGGTAAATTAGGGTGAGAACACAATGCTGGAATATAAATGTCTGCACTCCGTGCTGCCTGCAAAACCGTAGTGCCTTTCTCAACTGTAACCTTGGTACCATCAATAGTTAGATTCATCTTTTCCATCGCCTTCACCTATAAAATATGTTCAAGAATTCTTAGTTAACAGATCGTTTAAAATTGGTTGTGTCTATAATATCCTGTTTTTAAATTGTCAAGAAAAAAGCTTGGTGAAAAATTACCCCTCCCCGCTTGTTTTCCTCTTGACGTGATTTTTTTTCTATGATAGGGAGGGGGCGATTGTTTTATGGAACATGCTCAATAAAGCATGGGAAATGTAGGGTCGGGTTTTATACACGACCTTAAACAGGTGGCATATAAAATGCCACCCTACATTTGTATGTCGGTTCAGGTTTTATAACATACAATAAGTCCACAGGATATTGAGCAATTACGTTTTATGTGGCTTTTTTAAGGTGAAAAAACCCTAAGATGTATAGATAGAAGGAGGTGAAGATAGAAGTATAAATAGTTATTGGTTCAATTAGGCAATTTATAATATTTTTCCTAAACTACTAATAATAAATTAAAAAGGAGGGTAGATAGATGGCTTATAATGCAGTTGAAATGAGTGATTGGCAGATCTCAGAAGCATCAGAAGAGAATATGCCAACACCGGATGAATGGAGAGAGAAGTTAGGTCTTCAGAAGGATGAGATGCTTCCAATGGGCAGGCTGTGCAAGCTCGATTTTATTAAGATCATTGAGCGCCTGAAGGATAAACCGGATGGCAAATACATTGAGGTAACCGCTATTACCCCTACACCTCTGGGTGAAGGCAAGACCACTACAAGCATGGGCCTTTTGGAAGGCATGGGAAAAAGGGGTCTTAATGTAGGTGGATGTATCAGACAGCCCTCTGGGGGTCCCACCATGAATATCAAGGGAAGTGCTGCCGGTGGCGGTAATGCTCAATTAATACCTTTAACAGAATTCTCCATGGGTCTAACAGGGGATATCAATGACATTATGAATGCCCATAACCTGGCAATGGTTGCCCTCACTTCCAGAATGCAACATGAGCGCAACTATAATGATGAGCAACTGGAAAGGCTTACCCATATGAGGAGACTGGACGTTGATCCTACAAGGGTTGAGATGGGCTGGATCATGGACTTCTGTGCCCAGAGTCTCCGGAATATTGTCATAGGGTTGGGTGGTCGTATGGATGGTTTCACCTTCCAGTCCAAGTTTGCAATTGCTGTGAGTTCTGAACTTATGGCTACTCTTTCTATAGTCCGAGACCTTGCTGATCTCCGTGAAAAACTCGATAATATCACCGTAGCATTTGACAAGAGGGGCAATCCAATTACAACAAGAGATCTTGAAGTGGGTGGTGCTATGACTGCATGGATGAGGAATACCATCAACCCAACCCTGTGTTGCACGGTAGAGTATCAGCCATGCATGGTTCATGCCGGCCCATTTGCCAATATTGCTGTAGGACAGTCTTCTATCATTGCTGACCGTATCGGACTCAAGATGTTTGACTACCATGTTACTGAGAGTGGCTTTGGAGCTGATATAGGCTTTGAGAAGTTCTGGAATGTCAAATGCCGCTATAGCGGCCTCAAGCCTCATGTATCAGTCCTTACATCTACCATCAGGGCAATGAAGATGCACGGAGGTGGTCCTAAGGTGGTAGCCGGTCTAAAGCTGCCAGAAGAGTATACCAAGGAGAATCTTGAACTACTCGAAAAGGGGCTTTCCAATATGATACACCACATCAATATCATAAAGACATCAGGAATAAGTCCGGTAGTATGTATCAATGCCTTCCATACTGACACCAAGGATGAGATTGCTATGGTCAGGAAAGCCGCTGAAGAGGCAGGGGCCAGATGTGCTATGTCCACTCATTGGGCCGATGGCGGTGATGGAGCCCTGGAACTTGCAGATGTGGTTAAAGAGGCCAGCGAGACTAAGCCCGACTTTAAATTCCTTTATCCTGTTGAGATGAAACTAAGGGATCGGGTTGAGAATATCGCTAAAGTGGTTTATGGGGCTGATGGCGTGGCTTGGGCACCTGAAGCAGAAGCAAAGGCAAAGATGCTGGAGTCGGATTCCAAGTATGATGATTACACAACAATGATGGTAAAAACCCACCTGAGCCTTACCCATGATCCTGCGATAAAGGGAGTACCCAAAGGATGGACACTTCCAATAAGGGATGTGTTGATCTATTCCGGGGCCAAGTTCCTGTGTCCCTGCGCGGGGACAATCAGCCTGATGCCAGGAACATGTTCAGATCCTGCCTTCAGAAGGGTAGATGTTGATACAAAGACTGGCAAGGTTGAGGGACTGTTCTAAAATAAAAAATCCAGGGGGACTCTCGATAATCCCCCTTGATTTTTCTTTTAATCATCCAAATAAACATCTTTCAATATAGTCCAGCCACTTTTTTCTCTAAGCTGAGAAACCTATCTCTTTACTCAAAAGCCCACTTAATACAAGTTAGTTTCTAAAGTATTTCTTAGAGTTATTTTTTCTCATTTTTCTTGACATGATTAAAGATAAAATGATAAACGAGCACCCAAAAGCGTAAGCTTTATACTGAGTTGCAATGAAGTCATTGTGAGGAGCGAAGCCTGCCCGCCATCGGCTTCGCCTTCAGGCGAGGCGGGCGGGCGACGTGGCAATCTTGGCCTTAGATTGCTTCACTTCGTTCGCAATGACAATTTTTGAAATTATTTTCTTGAACGCAACCGAAGTATTATTGTGCTTAATTATTGAGCTGGGGAAACCGGCTTCCAGCCATTTTAGATGCCGCAGGTATTTAACACAATAAACCTCAAAAGGATGAAAAGCCCATGTTCTATGACATCAGCCTGTATATCTGTTTAGCAATCTTTATTATCGGCCTGATCTATAAGATATCTACCTGGCTCTCTCGTAAAACCACTTTAGAGACAAAAGATATACCCACATCAAAAAGACTCTCATCAGCAATTAAAGGGATAGTGCTGACCATACTCAGCGTTAAAGTCCTGACCCTGATAAAGGTATTCTTTCTTGACATAATATTGCAGAGAAAGGTTTTTAATGAAGACTTCTTTAGATGGTTAACCCACATCCTAATATATGTGGCATTCATGCTCCTGCTTCTAATGCATGCCCTGGACAAATTCATTACAGCTCCCCTATTTGCCGACTACTCTGCTACCCTCAATCCCTTTCTCTTTCTAAGAGACCTATTCGGGGCCTTAGTGATAATCGGCATATGTATGGCCATTTATCGTAGATTCATCCTTAACCCCCCCCGGCTAAAGACAAATCCCATGGATACCTATGCCATAATAATATTAGCCATTATTATGGCCTCTGGTATCATCTTAGAAGGCACCAAGATAGGATCTTACTCTATATATAAAGAGATGGTCACCGACTATGCTGGCTTAGAGGAAGGAGAGGAAGAGTATAAGGCCTTAACTGCCTTCTGGGTAGATAAATTTGGCACTGTTGCCCCTGGGCTCAAGGCACCTTTCAAAGATGAGATAATTGAAGAGGGAAAAGAACTTCATGAGATGAGCTGTAGCAGTTGCCATTCCAGGCCACAGTGGGCATTTACAGGTTACATAGTGGCTTCTTTATTTAAAGGTGCTGCCTTAGGTCTTGATAAGGCCGGTGTCCATACTATTCTATGGTATATTCACTTCCTGGCATGTTTCATAGGGATGGCATACCTTCCTTTTTCCAAATTCCTTCATATAATCACAAGCCCCTTAAGTCTCCTTGCAAACAGTGTAATGGATAAGGGAGAGTCAGATCCTGCCAATATTGCAACCAGACAGGCCTTAGAGTTTGATGCATGCACTCACTGTGGGGCCTGCACATCTCGCTGCTCCATGGGTATAATTATAGAGGAGATAGAAAATGTAAATATACTCCCCTCTGAAAAGATACAATCCCTGAAGGGGGTTGTCTCTAAAAAAGAAATCGGTGAAAAAGACTTCAAGCTCATCTTAGATGGAGTCTATCTGTGCTCAAATTGCCATAGGTGCACCGATGTCTGTCCGGCTGGTATAAACTTGGAAGATCTATGGTTTAACATGAGAGAGGATATGTTCCAAAAGGACTACCCTGAGTTCTCTCTTCTTTCACCCCTGTCCTTTTACCGGGGACTAATGAGAGAAAGCATATCCCAGGAGGATTACAAAAGGCCATTAATCCAGGCCAGGGAAGCTATTGCCTCGAAATGCGATCTAATGAAAACCCCGGATAAGGTTGTATCCCTTACTCCTTCTGATAGGGAATTTCAAGATAGTTTGCTTCTCTCTGATCAGGCAAGCACCTTTCAGGGATGTTTTGGCTGTCAGACATGTACAAATGCATGCCCTGTGGTGGCAAGCTATGAAAACCCAAAGGAGGTCTTAGGGATGCTCCCCCATCAGATTATGTATACCGCTGGGCTGGGAATCAGGGACCTGGCCTTTGGCTCAAATATGCTGTGGGATTGTCTTACCTGCTACCAGTGCCAGGAGCAATGCCCTCAGGGGGTGCATGTCACAGATGTGCTCTATGAACTAAAGAACTTAGCTATAAAGAACGTATACAAGGATTGATTATTGACCATTGAACAAGGGCTTCTTCTTAAAATATTCAATCTTCAATCGAAAATCGTCAATTTATAGATGGGAAAACAACTATGAAATTTGCACTATTCTTAGGTTGTAACATTCCTGCCAGACTAACCCAGTATGAATCATCTTCCAGAGCAGTATTAGAGAAACTAAGTGTGGAACTAATTGACATAAAAGAATTTAACTGTTGTGGATATCCCTTAAGAAACATTGACTTTAAGGCATCCATTCTCGCTGCAGCAAGAAATCTGGCCCTGGCAGAAAAGGAAGGCCTCAACATGATCGTCCTTTGCAAATGTGGCTTTGGGATGCTCAAACATGCAGACCATCTCATGAAAGAAGATCAATCCTTGCTTGAAGAGATCAACAATACCCTCAAAAAAGAAGATCTTGAATTTAAAGGAGACATTGAAATCAGTCACCTCCTCTCTGTCCTCTACCATGATGTGGGGCTGGATAATATAAAGGAGAAGATCACAAGACCCTATAAAGATCTTAAGATCGCAACCCACTATGGTTGCCATGCCTTGAGGCCCAGTGAGATAGTTAAATTTGATGACCCTGTTAACCCCACACTCTTTGATAAACTGGTAGCCCTTACCGGTGCAGAAAGCATTGACTGGGAGAAAAGGCTTGATTGTTGTGGTGCCCCACTCTTTGGGTCAAATGATGATCTATCTATGGATTTAACAGAAAAGAAGCTCTCAAATGCAAGGCAATCAGGTGCTGATTTTCTATGCAATGCCTGCTCATACTGTCATATACAGTTTGATACAGTTCAAGGCATGATTAATAGCAAAGGCAGTGAGAATCATCCTCTTCCCCCTATCCTCTATCCCCAGCTTCTTGGATTGAGCCTGGGTATAGATGGGGAGACCTTGGGATTGGGCGAGAATAAGATAGATATAACAGGGATAAAGGGATTTCTATCGGGATAGAGGTAAGTTTGCTGCAAGAATCTAGCAGTAATAGAAAAAACGAATTGAGTGATTTAGGAATTATGAATTAAGGGATTAAGGAATTTGAACACAATAAACACAAGAAACACAACAAACTCAAAGATCGGCGCTGTTATAGTCGTAGGTGGTGGTATCGGTGGGATGCAGGCCGCCCTTGACCTGGCAGATTCTGGCTTTTATGTATATCTGGTTGAAAAATCACCCGCTATTGGCGGAGTAATGTCCCAGTTGGATAAAACATTCCCTACAAATGACTGCGCCATGTGCATTATCTCACCCAAACTGGTCGAGGTCGGCCGGCATCTAAACATAGAGATATTACCCCTCTCTGAAATAGATAGCATTACTGGAGAAGAGGGTAACTTCCAGGTCAGAGTCCTCCAACACTCCCGCTTTATAGACACTGACAAATGCACTGGATGTGGAGACTGTGCTCAAGTGTGCCCTGTAGAGCTTTTAGATGAATTTAACCAGAAGTTAAATACAAGGACAGCAGCCTTTATCCCCTATCCCCAGG
>JAUWZV010000025.1 GCA_030615105.1 Desulfobacteraceae bacterium | reverse complement strand
TGGGGTATAAAACCCCACCCTACGTAATAAATAGGGGTAAAACCCATATAGTTGATAAATCCACGAACTGCAGCGCGTGCTCGTCTGGCTTGTTCGTAGACACTAACAGTGAACCTTGAACCCCGGAACTTTGAACCTGAGTAGTTACAACTTATCTTTTATTTGTAGCAGACGGTTTTGTTGCTACAATCAGATGATTAGAGAAAAGCTTTCGAGCCACCCTCCATACGTCTACTGCTGTGACCTTCTGAATGAGGGCTGGATATTTGCTATCATAGTTACTGCCCAATCCTAATATCTCATTTAAAGCAGCACTTGATGCCTGAGCAGCGATCTTTTCAAGACGGAGCTCATGCATAGTTATGCACATATCCTTGGCCCTTTTTAGGGTTTTATCATCCACCTCTTTTCTTTGAATTAAGGCCATCTTATCAAGAATAATCTTGAGCACTCTATCATAGTTGTCCAATGTAGTCTGGGCAATCACCCCGAAAAAACCTCCATCGATCCCAAATGCCGGATAGGCATGGACATAATAGACAAGGCTTCTGCCACCTCCTCTGAGCGCATCGTGGAGCCAACCGCTTGGGTATCCTATGCCAGAGATAATGGCATCAAGCACATGCACAACAGGAATGTCTTTGTCGGTAATGGTCAACCCATTATATCCTACAAAAATGGCAGCCGATGTCTTCTCGTTGGATACCTCAAAGGTTTTGTTCTGGTCAATGTTCTGGGTCTCAACCTCTATAAGTGGCTCTTGTAAAATACCCGGCTTAAAATCTTTAAAGGCATTTTCAACTTTTGAAGCTACGACCTCTGGGTCTATATCACCAAATATAGCCAAAACAGCGTTATTTGGTAGCATAATGGATTCATATAAGTATCTAACACCTTCTTCAGAAAAGCCCTGCACTGCCTCGACCGTGCCCATAACATCATTTTTGTAAGGATGTTTATGGTAATAATGTCTTTTAAAAAGTCTGGTAATCTCCCTTGTCCATTGTTCATCGAGTCTCTTGATGGCCAGGATAGTTTCGCGTTGCTGTTTTTCTATTTCGGTCGCTGGAAAGGTTGGATTTAACACCACATCGGCAAGTAAATCCAGTGCAGTGTCAAAGTGTTCTTTTAGAGTTGAGATTGAGATGCTGACTGTATTGTATCCAGAACTTGATCTGATCGATCCACCCTGATCTTCAAGGGTTTTGGCAATCTCAATCTTGGACCGAGCTTTTGTCCCCTTGGTTAGAAGGGCTGCCATAAAATGAGAAAGACCTTCTTTTGCAGGGGGTTCAAATCGAAGTCCGCCCTTTACCAGGAATTTGAAAGAAATAATAGGTGCAGCGGGATTTCTTTTTAAAAGAAGTGTCATCTGATTCGGGAGTATGATCTTTTCAATCTTAGCCTGCACAGCGGAAGGTGGAACAAGGGGCTTTTGGATTTCAGATTCTGCCTGGGGCGGTTTGATTACTGCAAGGGTCATTTTATCTCTTTTAAAATACTTTTGCGCTACCCTTCTTATCTCTTCAGGTGAAACATTCCGTATCCTTGACACATAAGTTTCACTAAAATAGGGATCCCCTGTAGCCACCCAATCCATGGCGAGATGCCCGGACTGGCTTTGCACAGATTCCTGAGAAAATATATGACCGGCCACAACCTTGTTTTTGGCCCTTGTTAAGGCTTCCGCACTTACGAAGTTTTCTCTAACGTCTGATAATTCCTCCCAGACCGCATCAATCGCTTTGGATAGATTTTCATAAGGGAGATCCATGCTAATCAAGAACTGACCTTGTACAAAAGTAGGGGTCCAGCTACCCGCGCTGATGTCAACGACCAATCCCTTTTGATCTCGCACTGTTCGATACAACCTTGAGGTTCGGCCATCACCCATGATAACAGCCAGCACATCAAGGGGATAAAGATCTGGATCAGTTAATCTTATTGTTCGAAAACCCATCTGTGCCTGAGCAAGCCTTGCGATAGGCAGGCTCTTTTCAACTCTGCGAGGGCTAAGCTGGGGTGGTTCGGCTGGAAGAACGTATGGAGGATTTTCAGTTTCTTTGATCTTGCCTACTAAATCGAGGATGGTTTTTAATACCTCTTCCCTGTTTACATCCCCTGCCACTGAAACGACCATGTTCTCAGGCGTATACCACCTGCGATAATGGGATATCAGATCATCCTTGTCCATTTTGAGAAATATGTCTCTTTCACCGAGAATTGGATATCGTACAGGATGTTTGCGGTATGCAGTTTTCATAAACAGATGCCAGAGTTGCCTGGAGGGATTGTTTTCCCCCATCTGAAATTCCTGGATGATGACGGGCTTTTCTCTTTGGTACTCGGTTTCATTAAATTGACAGTCGGTAACATATGACAAAAGAAGTCTTATCGTCTCCTTATAGTGTGCCTCAGTAGTTTTAATAAAATATACAGTACGTTCATAGCTCGTATAGGCGTTTTTGGCCCCACCTATGGCCTGGACCCTCTTCTTGATCTCTGATTCAGTAAACTTGGAAGTAGTGCCACCTGAGACAACATGTTCCAGATAATGAGAGAGCCCCCCTCCCGTCTTGGCACCTTCATAGATTGATCCAGTTTTGACCAATATGCGGCAAGATACTACTTTTGATGCATGGGACTCCCTGATTAATACGGTCATTCCATTTTTCAGGACAACAAACAGGTCATTTCCTTTTGAGGGGATTATCCTATCTATCCACTGGCCTTCAAAAACCTTTGTCCCGGTTTGAGTTGGGTTGTCCTGTTCTGTTTCTGCAAGTAGAAAATAAGGGGGAAAATAAAGGGAGCAAACTACTATGGTCAGGAGGAAAAAAACCAGTTTCTTAATGAAAGGTTTTAAGTAAGATTTCCAATCAATCATAAATCCTCCATACAAACATCATAAACATTAATAAGCCTAAGGCTTATTAATTCTTGACTCACAACTGCTCTTCCCGTAATTTTCTTACTTTACCAAAAAAATAAAATGAATCCACTCTTTTATTTCTAAATGGAGGGAGATAATGAAGCCCAAGACGATTCGAGATAGCCAGGTAATCATGGCCCATGAGGCCATTCCACCAGATGCGAATCCATCAGGTAATGTACATGGCGGTACAATCATGAAGCTTATAGATGCAGCCGCAGGGGTAGTGGCCAAGCGTCACTGTCGTCACAATGTGGTTACAGTAAGGGTGGATAACCTGGAGTTTCTATCACCGGTCTATATAGGAAATCTCATTACTGTGAAGACTTCTCTGAATTACACAGGCCACACCTCTATGGAGGTCGGGGTTAGGGTAGAGGCCGAAGATCTCATGACTGGTCAGGTGACCCTTACGAGTTCTTCCTATGTAACCATGGTGTCTATAGATGAAAAAGGCAGGCCAATGCCAGTGCCTCCAGTGATTCCAGAGACTGAAGAGGAAAGGAGGCGTTATCAGGAGGGAAAAGAGCGGGCCCTTAGAAGGAAGGAGCGTAAGGGTAAGATTGGGTAATGGATAATCGGATGCAATTAGTGCATCATGATATAAAATGATTGAAACCCTTTACACCAATCTCCTCTGTTGACCCATCATCATTAACCATTCCAATACCTTCTTTCTCTCTTATTTCACCTATCAGATATAAAGGGGATGGTCTTTTATCTTTGAATAACAATTCGAGATCATGAGTCTTCGCTTCAGGGACGGTGAGCAATAGGATATAATCTTCTCCACCTGAAAGGGCAAGGTCAAGTGGGTTGAACTTGACACGAGAGGCAAGTAGTTTGAGTTTCGAAGAGAGAGGAATTTTACTCCTAAAAAGCGTCGCCCCGACGCCACTTTGCTTACAGATATGCCCTAAATCTGAGAGAAGCCCATCACTCAGATCTATCATGGCACCGGCAAGCCCTGAGGTTGCTATAATCCTTCCGGTCTCAATTAAAGGGTTTGGTTCATTATGGACTTTAATAAAATGGCTGCCAATAGAGTTTGGGGGCGATATCTCGGTTTTTAAAATTTTAAGTCCTGCAGATGAATCACCGACATTTCCTGTAAGATAGATCTTATCTCCTGGCCTGGCACCAGACCTATAGATAACCTCCTTTTCTTTTGCATCACCAATCAGGGAAATATTGATAATCAATTTATCGGGTGAAGCAACTGTATCACCTCCCAATACGTTAACCGTGTAATGCTCACAGATATCTTTCATGCCCTTGTATATATCCTGAATTAATTCAACATTCATTTCAACAGGGATGCCCAGGGAGAGGAGAATAAAAAGTGGTCTGCCACCCATAGCAGCAATGTCGCTTAGATTTACGGCTATTGCTTTCCAGCCCAATTGATATGGGGTTATCTTATCCATTAAAAAATGGATATCCTCAATCAGCATATCAGTAGTAAAGAGTAAAACCCTGCCAGAATATGGGCCAAAGACGGCGCAGTCATCACCAATACCCTTAATAACGTCTTTCAAAGAGGCGATACATTCCTTTTTGATAGATTCTATAAAACCGAATTCTCCAATCTCACTAAATTTCAAGGCACTGTTTCCTTTCTAATAAAAGGATATTGGTATTGTCCGTTGATAGCATCCGGCTCCGAAGCTTCGCTCCGCCCTCCGGGGCGTAGGCCCCTACAGGCCGGAGGCTCGCAATGACGAAGTGTAATTGTTACTATCATATGGACATCTCTTTTTTTGTATATGCCCTATAACAGGGAGCATCACAGGATCCCGATAATCGGGATTTGCAAGACTAGACATTGTTAATTTACGCTCTGTTCGGTAAATCCCGATTACCGGGATCACGCCATAACATCTATTATTAAGGGCATTACAAAAAAAGAGATGTCCATATCCATGGACGAAGCAATCTCATAGGGCAATATTGTTGCAAGAATCTTTAAGTTGGTGAAAATTATGCACATCTATCATTTGAAAAGAGTATGGTAAATTGCAATACAGGACACTAATATATTGCCTGGTTATTTTTAATCCGCCTGAGGCGGAACAACTTACAACGATCGACTGACATCATTGGATATTAAATTCTATAGGAAAAACATGCAAGATGAAAGGAGTTTATGGGGCCGATTCTTTTAATGAATCGCTCATTCATCTCGCTTGATTCGCAAGTTTTTTTGTGTATAATGAATTACTTAATTTAATTGTATAGGAATTTCCTTTTCTTAGACAGGATAGACCTGCCTCGCCATGCGGGTCCGCAAGGCGAGGCGGGCGGGCAGGATGATCAGGATATAAAAAATATATAAAAATCTTGTTAATCGTGTTAATCCGCCATACTTCTGGCGGATTAATCCTGTCAAAAAAAGTTCCGCCGTAGGCGGCTAAGTTCAAAAGGAGATTAAGTTGTTTATCACCTTTGAAGGAATAGATGGATGCGGTAAATCCACACAGATTTCCTTCTTTAAGAAAACCCTTAAGGAAAAGGGGATCTCTTTAGTGGTTACCAAGGAACCTGGTGGGACAAAAATAGGTCAGGCAATAAGGCGGGTACTGTTAGATGTGGATAATACCCATATAGTTCCATTAGCAGAGCTTTTTCTATATGAGGCTGACAGGACCCAACATGTAAGTGAGGTAATAAAACCAGCCTTAGAGGCTGGGAAATGGGTTATTTGTGATAGATATTTTGATGCCACAACCGTTTATCAGGGGGTCATCCTGGGGCAACATGAGAATTTGATTGAGCAATTGAACCATGAGGCCACTTTAGGGTTTAAGCCAGACATTACCTTTCTTCTTGACTGCCCGGCCGAAGTAGCCTTGAAGAGGATAGAAAAACGGGACAAGACTGGTAAAAAAAAGGATAGATTTGAAAGAAAAACACTCGATTTCCATATAAAGATACGATATGGATATCTTGCCTTAGCCAATAAGCATAAAGATAGGTTTAGGATTATAGATTCAACATTACCCGAAGACCACGTTGCAAGAAAGGTCAGGGAAATAATATCTCCTTATTTACCCAAGGGATTGATGGATTGAGGAATTGTGAATTTAGGAATTATAACTTTAGCTCACTTTAGACACTTTTAACTTTATAATTAAGGGACTATGAACCCTAAAGTATTTAAGGAAATAATTGGCCAGGAAAAGGCAATAGTCTTTTTAAAAAGGGTTATAGCCAATGATAAAATTGCCCCTGCCTATCTATTCACTGGTGCCCATGGAATTGGGAAAACAACCACGGCTCTGGCCTTTGCCTTATTACTAAATTGTATGGATCCGGTTGATGGGGATGGATGCACAAGATGCAGCTCCTGCAAAAAGGTAATCGATGGAAATCATCCTGACCTTATTATTATTGAACCTGATCAGGGGAAAAAGGTAATCGGTATTGACCAGATTAGAGAGATTAACAGGCATCTCGCCTTCTCCCCGGTCCTTGGGCGGTATAGGATAATCATTGTAGATCCCGCTGAAAAAATGACCGAAGAGGCAGCAAATGCATTTTTAAAGGCCCTTGAGGAGCCACCCCCTCGTAACATTCTTATATTGAATGTTAAAGATACAGGAGAACTTCTTCCAACCATTGTTTCTCGATGTCAAAAGGTTCCTTTTAAACCCCTCCCTACTAAGGATATGGTTAATTGGTTAATAAAAGAGGGGAATATGGAGATAGAAAAGGCGAGGGTTCTGGTCAAGCTCTCAGAGGGAAGTCTCGGTAAGGCAGTAAAATTGGCCAAGGATCAGCTTTTCACCGATAGGGTAAGCTGGGTAAATATGTTAAACAAGGCTATTAATGGGTCATCTGATATTGTACTTGATGTAGCTCAAGAGTTCTCTAATCTTGGAAAAAAGGCAGCTACAGAAGATAAAGTGAAGGATGATAGAATAGTTTTGATGTTGGGGATATGGAAGAGCTGGTACAGGGATATACTCCTTATTAAGTTAGGAGGTAAATCGGATCTAATTTTGAATTCCGATCTTGGCGATCAGCTTAAAAAGGCATCCGCCAGATATAATATTAGTGGACTTATTAGGTCTCTAACAGTTATTTCAAGGGCAGAATATGATCTCATGACTAATAAAAATCTCCTTTTTCTACTTGAAAGGTCCCTGCTTGAGCTGCGGAGAGCTGCAAACTTTGGGGCTTCGCCCCAATTGGAATAATGGAGACCTGGAGTAATGGGTGAAGTTGTAGAAATTATGAAACGTTATTACTGAGGTCATAAAATAGTTTACATTTTTGATTTTATTTATTGAAGCCAAAATATTAAAGAATGTAGGGTGGCATCATAAAAGGCTTACGCCTAAATTCCTAACCCGGAGTTTACCCGTAAGGGTTTTATCCATATGATATTGAGCAAATACCCAAAATATTAAAGAATGTAGGGCTTCGACCTGCCCGCCATCCAGCTCCGTCCCGAACGGTACGGAACGGGGCAGGCGGGTTTATCGAATCCCGCTTTGCGGGACGTCATAAATGCCCTGGCCCAGACCTGATTTGATGGTGCTTTGATCTACGGCATGAGTTTGAGGCACCTTACAGCGAAAACAGCTTATTTCACGGAAGTCGCTCCAGGGCGGGCCGCCCCTACAAGTACTTAAAAAGGAAATCCTATACAATTAAATTATGATTAAAATAAATTATGAATAAAAATTCCTCAAAAAAGATTGTTAGTGTCACATTTCGGAGAGATGGAAGAATCTATGAATTTTACACTGGTAATTTTGTCCTCAATGAAGGGGATAGGGTAATTATTGAGACCAGGAAGGGCATAGAACTGGGAACTGTATGCAGTCAACCCAGGCTCCAGGATGCTTCCATGCCGAATAGACCGATAAAGACGATATTTCGCTTAGCCACACCAGAAGATATTGAGCAAAAAGAGAAAAATGAAAGGATTGAAGATGAGGCTATGCATTACTGTAAGGAGCAGATAAATAATAAAGAAATGCTAATGAACCTGATAGCAGTGGAGCTTTCCTTTGATAGGAGCAAACTTGTCATTTATTATATTTCCGAAATGAGGGTTGATTTCAGGGACTTGGTAAAAGATCTGGTTCAAAAGTTTCATACTCATGTGGAGATGAGACAGATTGGCACCAGAGACTTAGCACGGATGCAGGGTGGAATTGGCCATTGTGGTCGCCAACTATGCTGCTCATTGTTTCTATCAGATTTCGACCCCATTTCCATAAGAATGGCAAAAGATCAAGATCTTTCTCTGAATCCGCTTAAGATCTCCGGTGTATGTGGGAGATTGATGTGCTGTCTTGCCTATGAATACGATAATTATCAGAAAATGAAAAAAAACTCACGAGGAAATAATGAGGAAAAGCAGCCATAACTCATTCTATATAACCACACCCATTTACTATGTGAATGCAGAACCACACATAGGACATGCCTACTCCACCATTGTAGCAGATGTAATTGCAAGATTTTATCGCCTTAGCGGTTTTGATACGTTTTTCCTGACAGGCACAGATGAACATGGTGATAAGGTAGTTGAGGCAGCTAAAGGATCAGGTGAGACAGTCAAGGCATATGTGGACAGGATAAGCAGAACCTTTAAAGAAACCTGGCCCAAACTTAATATTACCAATGACTATTTTGTACGTACCACTGATAGGAGTCATAAAGACACGGTCAGGGAGATACTGTCTAAGGTTTATCAAGAAGGAGATATATATTTCAGTGAGTACGAGGGAAAGTACTGTATCGGATGTGAGCGGTTTTATACGGATACAGAATTGGTGCAAGATAAATGCCCGATTCATATGAGTGAACCAAAGCTTATCAGGGAGGAAAACTACTTCTTCAGGATGAGCAAATATCAGGACTGGCTTATAGATTACATTGATAACAACCCTGATTTCATAAGACCAGAGAGGTACAGAAATGAGGTTGTGGCCTTTTTAAGGGGACCACTCGAAGATCTTTGTATATCCAGGCCTAAAAAGAGATTATCCTGGGGCATTCCCCTTCCCTTTGATGATAAGTATGTAACATATGTCTGGTTTGATGCCCTGATTAACTATATATCAGCCATCGGCTACCCGGGAGAAAAACGGTTTAAGAAATTCTGGCCTGTTGCACAGCATATTATTGCCAAGGATATTCTAAAGCCCCATGGCATATACTGGCCATGCATGCTCAAGGCAGCCGGGATTGAGCCTTATCAGCATCTTAATGTCCATGGCTACTGGAATGTGAATACTGGGAAGATGTCAAAAAGCCTGGGAAATATAGTGAAACCCATGGATTTAGCTCATAAATATGGCCTGGATGCCTTCAGGTATTTCTTGCTAAGGGATATGGTCTTTGGCCTTGATTCCGATTTCAGTGAGGAGGCCCTTGTGAGGAGGTTAAATGCCGACCTGGCAAATGATTTTGGGAACCTGGTCTCCAGATCCATGACCATGGCAATTAAATATTTTGATGGACAACTCCAAGCCCCAGGTAAATTAGAAGAGGCGGACATTGGCTTAAAAGAGGCTGCCAAACAAATGATTGAAAATTACCAGGGCATGATGAAGGAATTTGCATTCCACAAGGCATTGATTTCTGTGTGGGAGTTAATTGGCAGGGCAAATAAATACATTGATACCATGAAACCTTGGGTGCTGGCTAAACAAAATAGAGAACGATTGAGCACAGTACTCAATACTATCACAGAGGTAATCAAAATAGTCTCAGTGCTGCTGTGGCCGTTTATGCCTCAAACAGCAGAAAAGATACAGCATCAGTTAGGGTTAAGGGTAGTTGGTCTGGAATTGCCCCTTGATACCTTAAAGGAGTGGGGAAAAACAGAACGAATCAGGCCTATATCCAAGGCCCCTCCCCTCTTCCCAAGGGTGAAATCTGAAAAGGAGGAAGAGGTGAAAGAGAAACCAGGGTTGGTTAGCTTTGAAGACTTTCAGAGTTTAGACCTTCGGATTGGGATTATAAAGGAGGCAGAGCCGATCCCAGGATCTAAAAAGTTACTCAAACTGACTGTTGATATTGGAAAAGAGAGGACTATAGTAGCCGGGCTGGCCACTCACTACAGAAAAGATGAACTAAAAAACAAGCAGGTAATAGTGCTTGCTAATCTAAAGCCTGTCAAGCTTATGGGAGTTGAATCCCGGGGGATGATCCTCGCCGTAGAGGATAAAGGAGGTGTTTATCTCTTAATTCCGGACAAGGATAGCAAACCTGGTAGTAAGGTAAGGTAGGTCTTAGGATGCTGTCAGGGGATAAGTAAAGAATCCACGCCCAGCCTCTGGCCCATAGGCCCTATGGCCCGGAGGGAGCACGTGGTTTTCCAAGATGCAAATAAACTTTATCTAAATTTTTTATCTTGTAAATATTTTTTTAAAGTGTATACTTAAAAATATATACTTCAAAGAGGTATACAATGCAGGCAACAGCAAAGGATCTTAGATTAAAAACCAAGGAGATTTTAGAGGCAATCGAGCGTGGTGAGGAGATTGTTATCACTTACCGTGGCAAGGAAAAAGCCAAACTAATCCCCTTATCCCTTGATGCCATAAAAGGAAAAGAAGAGGAACAAATGCTATTCGGCATCTGGAAAGATAATGAAAAAGTCGCTGATACAAACGCTTTTATAAATGAATTGCGCGGTGGGAGGTTTGATGATCATTGATACAGATGTTTTTATCTGGTATATGCGGGGCAATGTTAAAGCGAGAAAGGCACTGAATGACTTAATTTCTTTTTCAATATCCTCAGTCACTTATATGGAATTAATACAGGGAATTCGCAACAGAGAGGAATTAGCCTCTTTAAGAAAATTCCTTAGTAAAAGGAGCATATCCATAATTCATCTCAATCTTGAGATTTCTCAAAAAGCTACTTTTTATATGGAGCAATACTCATTGAGTCACAACCTAAGATTGGCAGATGCCCTTATAGCCGCAACTATTTTTACCATGGGTGAAATACTTCTAACTGGTAACACAAAACATTACGATCCTGTCAAAGAGATTCAAACCACAAAATTCCAGCCGTAAGAGTGGAATCTATCTTTCATACAAGGTTGCAATCATGTCATTGCGAGGAGCGAAGCGACGTGGTCCCGCATAGCGGGACTTCACATTCGCTCGCAATGACGTCTATAAATAGCAGCCGTTTGAATGCAACTTGGTATTAATCCCCGATAAAGAGAGCAAACCGGACAGTCGGATAAGGTAATGTTTTCCCCATTAAAAGCTCTACCCACTCACTCTGACATTGGAGGGGGCCAAGCTGTGTTTGCACTGGGTAAGACTTGCCTGATGATTATTCTCAGGACATTCGGATCGTTATTTGTCAATGGCTGATATTTAATTTGCGCCTTGCATGGGACTGGAAGATCATTAATGGTTATCTCTTTGCCACTACTATCGAGTATCTTTGTTTTTGGTTTTGGATAGTGTTAAATTTATAACTTGGTGTATCAAAAACCCGAAAGCCTGTACCAACAATATGGAGATTTTATGAAAAATCTGGTTTCAGCGATCGTCACCATCGCTTTTCTCATATATCCTTCGATCTGCCTTTCCGCTTACATCATCCAACTGAAAAATGGAGGTAAATTTATAACATATCATTATTGGGAGGAAGGTGGGGAGATAAAGTTTTATATATATGGAGGGGTTATGGGGATTAGCAAAGACCTGGTCCGGAAAATCAGCGAGTCTGATCTGCCGTACAAGGAGGAAGTGGTTGAACAAAAGGCCCCGCCTACACCGGATGTACCAGAGGTAGCGCCTAAAGAAGCAGGGGAAAAAGCCGGCGAGGAAACTAAGACAAAGAGTAAGGATATTGATGTTGCGTATTACAAGAAGGAAAAGAGGGCTCTTATGGAAAAACACCGGGAAGCCCGTGAGAGATTGAAGCAAGCGACAAAGGTTCGCAATAAGGCCGCAATAAGAGAGGCAAAAAAGGAGATAAAGGCAATAAAAAGTCAACTAACCGAGTTGGCAATCAAACTAAAGGAAGAAAACAACGGTATGCTTCCCGCCTGGTGGCATTCGCAACTTAAGCCGGAGTAAACACGCAGGGTAACGACAAAGACTCGCCCAGCATCAGGTTAGCCCCTTATCCTTCCACGAAAGAATAACAAACTTCATACCCTTATTTGCATATTCAGTCAACGCGTCATAGCTATAAATAATATGAGGACTGCCAGAAGCAAAAGCCCCGCCTGAGGCACCCTTGACAGCTGTACACCCTATAAACAAGGGGCTTCCTGTACAATTCAGATCACCCTCCACATAAATGAGGCCCTTAAATTGAAAATTTCCTGCTGAGATTTTAAGATCGCCAGTTACATACATTAACCCCCACCCATCCTGATAGTTAGGAGTAGCAGCGGTTATATCTACCTCTTTGTCGCCGGGATCGTCATTGTCGATATAAATAACTCCCTGGGGCGCTGCTTCTAACTTACCAGAAGAGGGGTGCATATCAGCTTCAGTAACGTTGGCACTCGCAAGGATATCATCCACTTCTTCCTGATTCAACGTCAGCATGTCGGCTAATGTCATCCAGGTATTGGCGCCAACAGCATCACTTTTCCAAGATGTTGTTCCTGTTACATTTCCTCCCCATATATCACCTGTACTTGCATTTACTCCAGTAACGGTGCTCCATACCCCAGGCTTGTGGCCGGAAGACTCGAGTTTTGCCTGATACGGCACTTCGGTTTCCGTGTCAGTTTCAGTCTCTATGACGGTAATGTCTTGATCATCCTTGTGAGTCGGAGGAGGGCCGCCGTAAGTCTCACGTCCTCCGTGATTATCAGCCCCGTTGGTCGTAAAGGTATTAATGTCCGGACAATTAGGCAAACAATCATCGCTAGAGGACACAGACCCATCATAGTTGAACCCAGAAATGACGGGACTTCCACTGAAATTAGGCAACATGTTGACCATAACAGCACTTTCCGCATCAATATCCACGGGTTGATAAGTAGCCTCTACCTGTATCGTTTTTGTAGATCCTCCTGATTTGCCCGTAGAGGTAATCACCACTATTGGTTGTCCGGAGGCGTCAGCTCCCCCCAGGCCCTGAACGTTGTACGGATTTGTTAAATCTGCATTATAGAAGACAATCTCGTCTGTGTTACTGTCACCATCCATATCATTTGCATCTTTCTTGTATTCAATAGTCAGTACAGTTCCATCATCAGTTGAGGATGAATATTCGAGCCAGCTTCCTGATGGCTGAATGGTAGTCGTATAAATGGTTTCATATGTATCCGTGAAACCCGACTCTGAGGTAGCCAGCATTATTTTCGTCTTCCAGTTTCTGTTATCGGAGCCTGTGCCGCCGTTATAGTTTAGCTCGTCAATTTCGTCCACAACCCCATCTCCATCGTCGTCGGTACCATTGCCTAAAAGATTATGGGGATCAATGCTTATATGTGCATTGTTATCGGTCAATTCGTTTACTACTATCTTTGATCCGGAAGGAGGCGCTTTTTCATTGTTATCGAAAAGACTCAGGCGATACAAGGCCTCCTGGATCCCGGCCTCTGCAATATAAAATGCCTGAACACTGGCCTTGTAATTGCCACCGATCTTAAGATCAGTTGTTGTTACTATAACCGCCGTGGTTCCCAGAAGCGCTATAATAGCCAGAAATATAAGACCGGTGGCAAGAACCATTCCTTTTTCATTTTTATGTATTAAATTTGACATCCCGGACTCCTTTGTTATGCGCAATGTCATTTGTCATTGGTCAGTTGTCATTTGAAAAACATCTTGAAAAGCAGGATGTATGATCGTAAATCGTAAATCATGTATCCTGTATCGAATACTGTCTGTCTTATCATGATTAGTAACCAGCAACGAGCAACCAGTAACGAGTTTCTATAAACCAAGATTTCTCGGTGTTATCAAAGAGGTTAAAGTGTGTGTCCTGTAACCGTTATTTGCTGAATAATCAGCATCTGCTTTAGATGTCCTGGCGGTTATTGTAATCTTTATTTGTCGGATATCGTCATTTTCGGCAGATGTAGTTACTTCCGTCACACCATCAGCTTTCAGGTAAACAAAGGTAAATAATTGAATGTTTAAGGCAAATTCTTGCCTACCACCGCCCGTGTCTCTCCTGATCTCAAAAGGGTAGTCCGAGTCCATAGTATATTTTATATATTCATGTGAGTCATCAGTATCTTCATCGCCATTCAGATCTGCATATATCTGAAGCTTATTAGCATCATATGGAATGCCAACAAATTTTGCGTCTTCTGGATCAGAACTCTGCATCGCGCCTGCCGGATCATACCCTGCCATCCTGATCTCTCTGGTCATCATATCCATGGCAGCTCTCGCTGTCTGCACCATCTCGACAATCTGTTCCTGAACGTCATATGTTTTGCGTTGAATAAGGAAAGTGTTCGACAATGCCGTCAGAATAATCAAGCCAATTGTCATGGCAATCAGCAGCTCTACCAGGGTAAAACCGCTATTGTTGCGGGTATTAAACATGTTCATAAAGTTCATACTTTTCATTTTTGCTTTGACCCTAAGTGAGCCATTAAAATCGTTTGGATTTGAATTAGGTCGCTGCTATCAACATTTTAGGCGCATTTAAAAGGTGATTCATATTATCAAAACAAATGAGATGTACAACCTCATTACGTCACTCCTGCGAAAGCGGGAGTCCAGTCGGAGATACACTTGGAGACCTTTGAATTTATCGAAACAAACGTAAAACTGTCATTCCCGCGTAGGCGGGAATCCAGTTATATCAAAGGCTTTATAGATTCCCGCTTTCGCGGGAATGACACAAAAGGAAGAAATTCAAAGGTCTCACTTGGATTTCCGCTTTCGCGGGAATGACATATATTGATTTAGCATATTAAGTGGTTATTTTCGCTCTTTTAGGGTTTGAGCTATCAGTTAATTTATTTTTACCCTGCCAGCAATACTAATTGTAATCTCTTTTAATCCACTGGAATTTTGAAGGGTAATGGTACGATTAGTAGCAGTTCCTCTGGAACTGAATACCGGATCGGCGGTTTTGCTCAAATCAAATGTTACATCAGAATATTCGCTCTGGATATCTCTAAGCTGAACATCGCCTTCTCCGTCAACTACCGTTCCATTATTATCTGCGTCATCGCATATCTTATATTGATGATTGCTATAAAAGAACACCTTGACCCTGTGATTCAGTTTAACCGCCTTCATCCTCGCCGCCATCAAATCCCCCATTACCTGCCTGGCCGCTCCATTTAACCGGTATTTTGGCATGTAAGACAAGAAATTTGGGACGGCAATGCCTGCCAGGACGCCCATTATAGCAATTGTAACCATGAGCTCAATCAGGGTAAAACCGGCTTTTTTCATCCTTTGGACCATTAAGGTTGTTTCTTTTTAAATACAGCAAAACTAATGCCAAATAACCTGATTTTTTATTTATCACTGTAAGGGGGATTTATCTTCCTGTTATTATTAATAAAAGTGGTCTTTGAGGTCAAGATAATATTTAGTTGCTGGTTTAAGTTTTCTGTAAAATTTTTATACAGTTATTCTTCTTGTAGAATCAGTATCTAAATAATCCCTGATTGAGTTTGCTCTGAATTGGAATGGGAAATCACTCCCGTCATGATAGATGAACTTTCCATATTTATATATCTGGTGACACAGAAATGGGCTACTTTTTTAACGACAATCATCAGTTGCCGAAGGATTAAGAGCACAGAACGTTCAAGTTTAATCTAAATTTTTGAGAATGCTCCAAACGTGAAATTTACGCCAGAGCCCTTCGGTCAACTGCATGATTTTGTTAGGCGGCCTGTTTCTTAAGGGAGATGGTAAGGGGCTTTTGTTCTTTTAGACCACTTACTTTCAGAATAGAGAATCCAATAATATTACCATCCTCATCGACTTTTTCCATTATAGCATCGTTTTCGGTCTCCTTGAAGTACCCTTTCTTTTTATCGAAAAGGACCTCGAGGTAGTCTCCCTCTTTATCATACCAAATCTTTATTTCTTCTCCCATAATAACTCACCTCTCTTTACGCTATCAGTATAATACGCCGTAATGATAAAATTGTCATCCGTTATTACCTTTACAACAATACAGAGGAATTTAGTAGATACAGGTGTGGATGTATAATGTTTGTAAAATAGTTCAACCGAGGCGTCTGTTCGTGATATAATGATTCTGTCAGGTTCTGCAAGTGTCTCGGAAATACGCTCAAATTGACTAACCATTTCAGGATGATCGGATTCGATGTGGTCCAGCCTTTCTTCCGACAGGCGGATTGACCTACCTTGATTATCCTTAAACTTGTGCATTATTATTTCTCTTCTTATCTTTTCTCACCGCGGGGTTCGGCGCAAATCAGCTGCCTCAAACAGAAATAGCTCTTTGCTGATTTGAATAGACAAAAATTCTTTGGAAAACAAAAAGTCGCATGGTGTTTGCGGTCAGTGTGCATGCCCTTGTTGGGTGGCATTCTTTAGAAGAGTTTCATTCACCCATGCGTTAAGGCTTTTTCCGTTCTTTCGTGCTTGGATGGCAATTGTTTTATGAAGTTCTGGATCTACACGAACTATGAACTTACCAGAGTATGGTTTTTCGGCATCTTCCCCTCTCTCAGCGCAGAATTCAAGATAATCTTCGACTGAATCATTAAATGCTTTCCGCAATTCTTCAACGGTTTCACCCTCGAAAGTGATTACATCTCGCAAGTTGATGATTTCCCCATGAAAAATATTAGCTTCATCATCAAATTGCACCTTTGCAAAATATCCTTTATATTCCATCATTATTTCACCCCCGCTTCTTGCAGATATAAAATTTTTTTACAGTAAAGGATTTTAAGGGATCATGAAGGAAAAATAAGTAATTCATCCTCATCTTATATTAGCTTTGGATGTCTAATTCTCAACCAAGGGTCTTCAGGTCGTTTTCATCTTTTTAATATATTCCAGGATAGATTTCTGAAAGAGATCAAAATCCCCTAACTTATTCTTGAAAATACCAAATACAACCTCATCTTCCACTTTTTCATAATGGTGAACAAGTATGTTTCTGAATGAGGCCATATTTTGATAATCAGGCACTTTTTCCTCTGGCAAAACGCCATGTGATGCAAGTATAAAAATCTTCCTATAGGTGTCAGGCTCCTTCCATCCCTGGTAAGAAATTATGTGATTGGCAATATCAAAAACAGTTTGGATAGCGATATGAATGTATCTTTCGTTAAAAGCACGATCGCGAATATTCTTCTGATATTTTTCCCAGCTTATATCCTTTGCCCGACTAAGTTCATAGTATAGAGACTATGTTAGATTTTAGGTTGTAAGGAAGTCCCTCAAGGGTTAATAAACCCGAAGATAAAAACATTAAAAGGAGGAACTTCCTATGGCAATTAAAGTAAAAAGAAACAAGATTAATTTCAAGGGAAATCCCATTTTTTAGACAGGATAGACGGGATGTTCAGGATATAAAGAAAATCTTGTTAATCGTGTTAATCCGCCATACTTCTGGCGGATTAATCCTGTCAAAAAAGTTCCGCCGCAGGCGGCTAAGTTCATTTATATATTCTTTGAGCTTTGTGACCTTTTTGAGAATGACTTCTTCATTAACCATAAAGTGTTTCCCTGATTATTCTTCTTATAGAATCAGTATCTTGATTCGAAAATCCGTATAATTTTTTTATCATATTGTTTGTAAGTATTCAGCTTTCAACAAAAATAAAGGGTCTTGAGCTTGCTGAACTCACTTATAACTTTAGGCATTTTTTAATTTTAGCTCACTTTAAACCCTGGCCCAGTCCCCTGGCCCAGTCCCCTGGCCCAGACCTGGCCTATAATTTTAATATAATTTTAACAGGTTGATAAGAGCACATAGCGCCTTATAGACTTAATAGTTTTATTTAAGCACGTCGCGCCAGGGCAGGCTGGCTTATAGGCTTAGCAGGCTGATTAGACCATATAGCGCCAGGGCGGGCTTTAGGCACTTAATTATGTAATATACCATTTTATTAATTCTGGGCCAAGAAATATGTAGATAATAGAAGAAATGGAGAGAAAGGGTCCAAAAGGTATCTTATATCTGAGCCCTTTTTTACTTATTAACAAACTGCCACCACCAATCAGGACCCCAATCAAACTACTTGAAAAGAGTATAAAAGGTATTGCCTTCCATCCGAGCCATGCACCTACCATTGCAAGGAGTTTAATATCACCACCTCCCATCCCCTCCCGGCCAGTTAACCATTTATATCCTATAGCCACCAGCAATAAAAAACCACCCCCAACCAGGATTCCAAAAAGTGATTCAGGCCACGACATTATTGGGATAAAAAAGGAGGCCCCTATACCAAAGAATATCCCCGGAATAGATATAATATCTGGTATTATTTGATGATCAAGATCAATAAATGTTATAGAAATTAAAGAAGCAGCAAATAATAAAAAGAGTAAGAACTGTACTGTCAGGCCATACTTTATAAAGAGGGCTAAAGAGATTAAACCAGATAATCCCTCCACTATTGGATAGCGAATAGAGATGTGCTCTTTGCAGTGCCTGCATTTTCCCCTCAGAAGGAGATAACTTAAGATGGGAATATTATCATAGAATTTTATTGGCTCATTACAATAGGGGCAATGAGAGGGGGGGTATAAAATAGATTCTCTTTTTGGTAGTCTATAAATACAGACATTCAAAAAGCTTCCTAATATAGCACCGAAAAGAAAGACAAATAGGAAAATCATAATACTGGTTACTGGTTACTGGTTACTGGTTGCCAGTTAAAAAACACAAGCAACGAGAAACAAGCAACCAGAGATGAGAAAAATAATATAATCTGGACAAAAGAGCTTAAGAATAATAAATTAATCATATTATATGGAGTGAAAATATGCTTTTATCTATCAATCCAGATAATCCCCAGAAAAGGCTAATAGAAAAGGTTGTTCAGGTATTGGATCAGGGAGGCCTGATAATCTATCCAACTGACACCTTTTACGGTATTGGTTGTGATCTCTTTAACAAAAAATCGATCAAACGCATATACCAGCTTAAAAGGAGACCCCTTACAAAGCCATTTTCATTTATAGGTGCGAATCTAAAGGATATAAGCCTTTATGCCCAGGTTTCCAACTATGCATACAGAATGATGAAGAGGTTGCTCCCCGGACCTTATACCTTTATATTAGAGGGAACCAGGCTGGTACCAAAGTTAATGCTCACCAAAAGAAGAACAGTGGGCATAAGGGTGCCGGACAACAAAATCTGTTTAACTATAGTACAAGAGTTAGGCCGCCCTATTATTAGCACCAGCGTCAACCTTGATGAACCTTCAGTAATTCATGATACCTACTCTTCTTTAGTTGAAATGGTTATTGATGGAGGGGTTATCTCCTATGAACCTTCCACTGTGGTATCCTTGATAGATGATAGGCCGGAAGTGATTAGAAAAGGGAAAGGGGAAATTAATGTTATCTAATTGGACATATCAAATTCTCCGTTCCACCTGTACTCGAGTATCCCATAATGGCGATCAATTCTGTCGGTAATGGAATCAATAAGATTCCTGAATAATAAATCCCATAGAAAAGATCTTCTTTTCCTCTCAGGATATACCAATTTTACCTCTCCCTTGATATTGGCCATCCTCTTAGCAAGGTTAACAGCATCCTGGAAATTGCCAAGAGAATCCACCAGGCCTAACTCTTTCGCCTCTCTGCCTGAAAAGATCCTGCCATCAGATATCTCAAGAACCTTTTCTCTTGGCATATTCCTTCCTTTAGCGACAGCAGTTACAAATTGATTCTGTATATCTTCTAAAAGGCTCTTAAGTAACTCTCTTTCTTTTTCTGTCAACTTTCGATTAGGGGAGCCAATATCTTTGAACTCACCACTCTTAATCACCTGCATTTCTATGCCTATCTTATTGAGAAGTTCTTCAACCCTGATGAACTCCATAATAACCCCGATACTGCCGGTAAGGGTTCCAGGGTTGGCAATTATTTTATCGGCCGCCGATGCAATATAGTAACCACCAGAGGCAGCTAAAGATCCAAGGGAAGCTATCACCTTTTTCTTTTGTATAGTCCTTCTTGTCTCTATATATATCTCTTGTGAGGGAACAACTCCACCTCCAGGCGAATTTATTCTCAGAATGATGGCCTTAATTCGTCTATCTTTTCTAAAAGCTATCAATTGCTCTGTGATTGTATCTGCATTTTTGATTAAACCATATATGGGAACCACTCCTATTTTATTGCCAAATGATAGAGAGGTTGTCAGATTAGAGAAAGAAAGAACAATAGCCATTACTGTTCCAAAAAAGAGAATAGCTACACCCAGCACAACAAGGACTAATGTAATAGGATTATCCTTTTTAAGCATAAGATTCCCTTTTTAATTTTGATGAACATGCTCTATAAAGCGTGGAAAATGTAGGGTCGGCCTGCCCTGGCGCGAATTGCCTGAAACCTGCTGTTGTCACTGTAATATTTCGCAAACAGAAGTCGTAGAAATCAAACATTGTAAATCAGGTCTGGGCCAGGGATTTTATACCCGACCTTAAACAGGTGGCATATTAATAAGCCTAAGGCTTATAAAATGCCACCCTACATTTGTATGTTGGTTAAGGTTTCATAACACACAATAAGTCCACAGGATATTGAACAATTACATTTTGATAGTCTCGTAAAAAGTCAAATAGCATGTCATTGCGAGTGGAGCGGAGCAATCTCCTATACCATAAGTTATTGTATGCATTAGATTGCTTTTCCGACTTAGTCGGAACGCAATGACCCCTGTTCATGACTTTTTACGAATCCATCAATTTTTAAGTTAAAAAAATTGAGATTCAAAAAAATTATCTTTAGAAAGGGATTATGAAGGGCAAGTATGTAAGGTAACCTGTTACGAGGGCTTATCATCTTCTGTCGATTTTTCTTCCTCAGTTACTGTATCAACTGAATTGAGATTCTGTGTGCCTTCCATCTTTGAATTATCTTCCCCTTTCTGAAGATTTAGGCCAGCATTGGCCTCCATCTTCTCTTGAATAAGCTTCCCAAAGTTGGAAGTGACCTCTCCCGTGCTATCTTTGTAATTATTATATATATCTTTGAGCTCTTTTTCTTGAAGTCTTTTTATAGAAAGACCAATCTTTTTCTCTTCCTTAGAAACATTTACTACTAAGGCTTGAATAACGTCATCAATCTGGAATTTCCCCAGAGGGGGCTTGGATTTCGCCTTGCTTATCTCCGATGAATGAATGAGACCCTCTATCCCTTCCTCTAATTCTACAAATAAGCCAAAATCGGTTATATTGGTCACCTTTCCTGTAACCTTTGTTCCAACCCTGTATTTTTCAGGAATCTCCTCCCAGGGGTCTTTGTTTAATTGTTTTATGCCTAATGTGAAACGTTCATTATCCTTATCTATGGACAGGACTTTTGCCTGGACTTCTTCCCCTTTCTTATAGAGTTCAGAGGGATGCTTTATTTTTTTGGTCCACGAGATATCTGAAATATGAACAAGACCATCAATTTCCTCATCTATGCCGATAAATAATCCAAAATCGGTAATATTTTTTATCCGACCTTCAATAATTGTACCCACAGGATATTTTTCTGCAATTATATCCCAAGGATTTGGTTTAATCTGTTTCATGCCCAATGAGATCCTTTTGTTTTCAGTATCCATATCGAGCACTATTGCATCAACCATATCCCCAATGCCTACTATCTGGGAGGGATGTTTGATCTTTTTTGCCCAGCACATCTCAGAGATATGAATCAAGCCTTCTACTCCTTCTTCAATCTGCACAAATGCACCATAATCTGTGAGGTTGACTATTTGCCCTGTGACTTTTTCCCCAACAGGGAATCTTTGGTTGGCATCTAACCAGGGATCAGGTTTGAGTTGTTTTAGCCCAAGGGAGACCCTCTCCTTTTCTCTATCAAAACTTATGATCTTAACTGTTATCTCACTCCCTATCTGGTACATCGTAGAAGGATGAGCAACCCTACCCCAGGACATGTCCGTAATGTGAAGAAGCCCATCTATGCCGCCAAGATCTACAAATAGGCCATAGTCAGTAATATTTTTTACTATTCCCTTTAATATTGATCCCTCCTCTATTTGCGAAAGGGTCTTAGCCTTCTCTTTCATCCTTTCGGCCTCGAGAATGGCCCTTCGGGATACAATAATATTATTTCGCCTTTTGTTATACTTCAAAATTTTAAGTTCGATTACCTGGCCCACTAAGGAGTCGAGATCCCTGATAGGATGAAGATCAATCTGGGAGCCAGGTAAAAAGGCGGGAAGACCTATATCTACTGAAAGACCTCCTTTAACCCTGAACATTACCTTTCCCTGCATGGTACCATCGTTGTTGTAAACATCCTTAATATGATCCCATACCTTTATTTTTTCTGCCTTTTCCATAGAAAGGGTTATAAGTCCCTCTTCATCCTCTTTTCTTTCCAGAACTACCTCAACCTTATCCCCTTCTTTGGCTGTTAGTTTTCCATCTGAATTCTTAAACTCTCTAATAGGGATTACACCCTCTGATTTATAACCAATGTCTACCAAAACATGTTCCTCACATATCTTGATAATCTCTCCTTTAACGAGCTCTCCTTCCTGAATTTGCCTCAGGCTCTGTTCATACATCTTTTCTATATTGATTTCTTTTGAATCTTCTTTTTCTTTGCTCTCTACATCAAGATTATCAGGATTTTCCTCATCTTTAACTTCTGTCTCTAATTCTAATGCTTTCCCCGTTAAATCCTTATTTCCTTCTCTGGTTTCGCCTGTTTGTTCACCCATTAACTTTTAACCCCCTAATAAAAAGATTTTTATCTAAAAATATAACATAGCTTTATAACAAAATTATTATTTAAATACAACTCCTTATTTTTTTACCTGTTCCCATTTGGTGAACTCAGGTGAACTCTATGCAAATTTTGTCTCCATTTATCTCTTAAAGATGATGGATAAATGAGGGGAAAAACAATTTCTATGCAAAGAAAGAAGGCCGACTTTGGAAAAGTCGGCCTTAAATATCCCTTGATATTATATGGTGCCCCCGAGGCGACTCGAACACCCGGCACAGGGATTAGGAATCCCTTGCTCTATCCACCTGAGCTACGGGGGCATAGTTGTTTTTTAACTAATTTTTCTTTTTTCTTCAAGCTAAAAATGTTTGCTCAATTAACCCTATTTGGAGGTGGCTCTCCTTTAAAAAATGCTATTAAATTATCAGCAGCAATCATTGCCATCCTTTCCCTGACCTCACTGGCTGCACTACCTATATGAGGGAGAAGGACTACATTATCTAATTTGATGAGATCTGGATGTACTTCTGGTTCAAATTCATATACATCTAAACCGGCTCCGGCTATCCATTTCTGTTTAAGGGCATAAACAAGATCTTCCTCCTTGACTAACGGTCCCCGGGCAGCATTGATAAGAAAGGCCTCTTTTTTCATCTTCCTGAATTCTTTTTTAGTAAATCTATGGTGAGTCTCTGTTGTAAGTGGTGCATGAATAGAGATAAAGTCAGATTCTTTAAGCAGTTCATCAAAAGAGATATAATGAGCAGGAAAATCGATGGACTCCTTTGCAATATGTATTGGGTCATAGTAAATTATCTTCAAACCACAGGGAATTGCCCTTTTAGCTATGGCCTTTCCAATGCGGCCCATGCCATAGATCCCGAGCACCTTGTTTTGTAGTTCAACGCCCAAAAAGAAGGTTGGATAGAACCCC
>JAUWZV010000128.1 GCA_030615105.1 Desulfobacteraceae bacterium | reverse complement strand
GAAACCCTGATTGCCCTTGGTATCAGTGCAACTACAAATTCTGCTGCTCAATTAGCCATTGAGAAATTAAAAGAACTTCGGGGCTGTGAGGTCCATATAACCCACATCCCTACACCGGGCGATGAAGCGGGTTTGAGGCGCCTGGGCGTTAACCTAACCAGCGATCCAAATTTTTCTACAAAAAATCTCTTTATCTCCTGAATATTTAAAAAGTAAAGTCGAAAATTGCTTTGTGTCCCCATTCTATTGAAAAAAAGATGTAAAAAGTTAGTCATACTGGATCTTTTAAGGCGATGAAAATTCTTCATGAAAACCCCCATGTTAAAGGCATTCAATAGGATTTTTCAATAAAGCGGGGACATTACCGAAAATTGCACATCCATAATTATTAGAAAGTCTTGCTCTATAAGGAAACTGCTTGATAAATTTTTTTCTTCATACTATTTTCCAGCCGAGTATAATTTTCTATGTATTTTATCTTTTTACTATAATTAAGGGGATAGACAATGCCCAAACGTACAGATATCCATAAGGTCATGATTATCGGTTCTGGCCCTATTATCATAGGCCAGGCCTGTGAATTTGATTACTCTGGTACCCAGGCCTGCAAGGCCCTTCGCTCACTTGGTTATGAGATCGTTTTGGTCAATTCCAACCCTGCAACCATCATGACAGACCCGGGTATGGCCGATGTTACCTATATTGAGCCACTCAATGTAGAGACCATGGAGAAGATTATTGAAAAGGAACGGCCAGATGCCCTGTTACCAAACCTTGGGGGGCAGACAGGGCTTAATCTTTCCTCAGAGTTGTCCAAGAAGGGGATTTTAGAAAAATATGGCGTTAAGATCATCGGTGTGGCAGTAGATGCTATAGAGCGGGGTGAGGACAGGATAGAGTTCAAGACAACCATGGGGAGACTGGGCATAGAGATGCCAAAAAGTGCGCCTGCCTATAGCATTGAAGAAGCAGAAAAAATCGCACAAGAGCTTGGCTACCCAGTGGTCATTAGGCCTGCCTATACCATGGGAGGCACAGGCGGTGGCTTGGTTTATAATATTGAAGAACTCAGGACCGTGGCAAGTCGAGGACTGTCAGCCAGTCTTATCGGCCAGATTCTGGTAGAGGAATCTGTACTTGGCTGGGAAGAGCTGGAGCTTGAGGTGGTACGGGATAAAAAGAACCAGATGATCACCGTCTGTTTTATAGAGAACGTTGATGCAATGGGAGTCCACACTGGCGACTCTTTTTGTACAGCTCCCATGCTTACCATAGCCCCTGAATTGCAGATGAGGATGCAGGACTATTCATATAAGATTGTTGAGGCAATCCAGGTTATAGGTGGTACCAACATTCAGTTTGCCCATGATCCGAACTCAGGCCGTATTGTTGTAATTGAGATAAATCCCCGGACTTCACGCTCTTCAGCCCTTGCCTCCAAGGCTACGGGTTTTCCTATTGCCAGAATCTCTACTCTTTTGGCTGCTGGAATGACCCTGGATGAGATCCCTTACTGGCGGGAAGGTACCCTTGATAAATATACACCTTCAGGAGAATACGTTGTTGTAAAGTTTGCCAGATGGGGCTTTGAGAAATTTGTGGGTGCCGAGGACAAGCTTGGCACACAGATGAGGGCTGTGGGTGAGGTAATGAGCATAGGAAAGACCTATAAAGAGGCGTTTCAGAAGTCAATACGCTCCCTTGAAAATGGGCGTTATGGGCTTGGGTTTGCCAAGGATTTTCACGAAAAATCTCTTGAGGAATTAATGGATCTGTTGACCGAACCCTCGAGCGAACGACAATTCATCATGTATGAGGCCTTAAGGAAGGGTGCAACTATAATAGAGCTCTACAACAAGACCTATATCAAACCATGGTTTATTGAGCAGATGAAGGAACTCGTTGAGCTTGAGGAAAAGATCCTCACCTTTAAAGGGAAGGCGCTTTCTGACGATCTATTAATCCAGGCCAAGAAGGATGGGTTTGCAGACCGCTACCTGGCGACTATCCTTCAAATACCAGAAAGGGGTATCAGGGAGCGGCGTACCTCCCTTGGAGTGGTCGAGGGGTGGGAACCTGTCCTTGTAAGCGGGGTGGAGAATGCAGCCTATTATTTCTCTACATACAATGCGCCGGACAAGGTTGAAAGAGTCTCTGGACGCAAGATCATGATCTTAGGCGGCGGGCCTAACAGGATTGGTCAAGGGATAGAATTTGATTACACATGTGTCCATGCGGCCTTTGCCTTACGGGATATGGGTTTCAAATCAATCATGGTTAACTGTAACCCTGAAACAGTCTCAACTGACTACGATACATCTGACCGGCTCTATTTTGAGCCCCTAACGGGCGAGGATGTGCTGAGCATATACGAAAAGGAAGGGCCAGAGGGGGTAATTGTCCAGTTCGGTGGTCAGACACCGCTAAATATTGCCAACGAGCTGGCCGAGGCTGGTGTCAGAATAATCGGGACATCGCCGGAGAGTATTGATCTGGCCGAGGACAGGGATCGCTTCCGAAAGATGATGGCCAAACTCGGAATCCCTGAGCCGGAGTCTGGAATGGCCAGCACCCTGGACGAGGCATTAACTATTGCAGAAAAGATCGGATACCCTCTCATGGTCAGGCCATCATATGTGCTTGGGGGAAGAGGGATGGAGGTGGTCTATGATGAGGAGATGCTCAAGCATTATGTGGCAGCCGCTGTTGGTGTTACACCTGAAAGACCAATCCTTATTGATAAGTTTCTGGAAAACGCTATTGAGGCAGAGGCTGATGCCCTGTCCGATGGGAGCCTTGCCTTCGTACCTTCTATTATGGAACATATAGAGCTTGCCGGCATCCATTCGGGAGACTCTGCCTGCATAATTCCACCTGTCAGCATCCCGGGCAGGCACATTGATACCATCAATGAGTATACCAAGAAGATAGCAGTAGAGCTCAATGTGGTTGGTCTTCTAAACATACAATATGCCATTGCCCACGATACAGTTTATATCCTTGAGGCCAACCCGCGTGCATCACGAACTGTTCCTCTTGTCTCCAAGGTCTGTAATATCTCTATGGCACGACTGGCTACAGAAATCATGCTTGGGAAGACACTTGCTGATCTTAACCTTAAACAAAGACCTGTTCCCCATTTTGGAGTGAAGGAGGCGGTCTTTCCCTTTAACATGTTCCCCGAGGTTGATCCTCTTTTAGGCCCTGAAATGCGGTCCACCGGAGAGGTGCTTGGGCTTGCCAAAAGCCCTGGCCTGGCATTTTTTAAGACTGAAGAGGCCACTCAACAGCGCCTCCCTACTGAAGGAACTGTTTTAATTACTGTATTAGATAAAGACAGATCAGCCATTCCAGAAATTGCCAGGGGATTCAAGAAGCTTGGCTTTAAGATCAAGGCGACCGAGGGAACCCATAAATTCCTGGAAGAGCATGGGATTGAATCGGAACATATACTTAAACTACATGAGGGGAGACCAAACATTGTAGATGCCATAAAAAACCGTACTATCCAGCTGGTTATAAACACACCCAGTGGTAAATTAAGCAAGCACGACGATTCATATATTCGCAAGTCTGCTATCAAATACAAAGTACCTTATATCACCACCCCCGCAGCGGCCATGGCTGCTGCCAAGGGTATCGAAGCTTTCCAAAGTGATCATGGGACTGTAAAGTCACTTCAAAGCTACCATAGGGATATTAATAGTAACCGAGAAGGAGGTAACCAATGAAATCAATAGGTGATAACTGCGGTGTATTTGGCATTGTAAAAGAGACAGCCTGTGTTCAAGACATATACAGGGGTCTTGACTTCCTTCAACACAGGGGTCAGCAGTTCTGTGGTATTGCCACTTATGATGGGAAAAGAATATACCTGATAACCCATTATGGTCAGGTTGGAAATACCTTCAACCCCCATGAATTGGATACCTTTAAAGGTAACATAGGCATTGGGCACGTAAGCCTTAAGGAAAGGCAGCCCATGATGTGGCAGGGGGCTGTAGGTGAGATAGCGGTTGCCTTTAGCGGTAATATTATAAACAACGAGGCGCTTTTAAAAGAGATGAAGGATAGGGGAGAGGCATTTTATCATGGACTGGATATTGAGATCATCTCCAAGCTCATTATGCAAGAGAAGAATGTGGTCTCTGGAATTTCCATGCTGGCTGAAAGTATAAAAGGTTCCTACTCGCTTGTTGTTTTAACCCAGGATGGGATATATGCATCCAGAGATGTCTATGGATTTAGACCTCTCATACTGGGAGAGGGGTCTGGCACTTTTATTGTTAGCTCAGAGTCAAGAGCTTTTCAGAGCTTAGGTCTCAATCGCATAAGAGATGTGGGGCCAGGGGAGATTGTTTTTATCACTCATAAGGGATTCGAGACAAAGAAGCAATTAAAAAGCCCAAGGAGAGCTCACTGTGCCTTTGAATGGGCATATACAGCCAGTATGGATAGCAAGATTGACGGACTATATGTTCAAGAGGCCAGAAACAACCTTGGAAAAAGCCTGGCCGAAAGAGATATTGAAGAAGGGGGCCTTCATGCCGATCTTGTTTCACCGGTGCCAATGTCAGGCATCGGACATGCCCTGGGATATCACATGGTATCGGGGTTACCCTACCAGGAGGTCTTTCTCTATAACAGATATGCTGATAGAAGCTATACCCAGTTAACCCAGGAGGATCGGGACAGGATGGCCAAGAAAAAACTCTCTGTCCTTGAATATGCAGTTAAGGATAAAAAGATTGTCCTTTGTGATGACTCCATTGTCAGGGGTACCCAGATCAAGAACAAGGTGAGAGATTTGAAGAATGCCGGGGCTAATGAGGTTCATGTCAGGATCGCCTGTCCACCATTAATGTATCCTTGCGATCTTGGCATATCAACCAGAACCTACGGAGAGCTTTTAGCCAGGGAATATATTCCAGAAGGAAATATCACCACCTTGGATGAACTTAAGGACCTGGAAATCTGGGTTTCTGAAAAGATCGGTGCCGATTCTGTGCGGTACAACAGCTTAGAGGCCTTTGTTGAGGCATTGAAGATACCAAAAGAGGATTTATGTATCAAGTGCTGGGATGGAAATCTGCCAATAGCCTTATAAGAATAAAACATGAGAATAGCATTAGCCCAAATTAATCCAACCATCGGGGATTTTACCCACAACACGGAAAAGATTATGGCTGCAACAGAAAAGGCTATAGGTCTTTCCTGTGATCTAATCGTCTTTTCAGAACTCGTAATCTCAGGTTATCCACCACGGGATCTACTTGAAAAGAAAGACTTTATTGAAGCTAATCTGGTGCATCTACAAAACATGGCTAAGTCTATAAAACGGATTGGTGTGATATGCGGATTTGTGGATAAAAATCCGAACGAAAAGGGCAACCCTCTCTACAACTCGGCTGTGCTTTTTGATGAAGGGAAAATCCTCTATCAGGTGCACAAGAGACTTCTTCCCACTTATGACGTGTTTGATGAGAGGAGGTATTTTGAACCCGGAAAAGAATGCTCATCTTTTTTCTATAAAGACTGCCAAATAGGGCTTACCATCTGCGAGGACATCTGGAACGACAAAGACTTCTTCTCAAGACAGCTTTACCCGGTTGATCCGGTAGAAAGCATGGTCGACGAGGGGGTCAATCTCCTCATCAATATCTCGGCATCTCCTTATCATGTGGGCAAAAGAGAGTTTAAGTGGGATATGTTCGGGGAAATCGCCAAAAAATATAAAGTGCCCCTCCTCTATGTCAATCAAGTTGGTGGCAATGACAGTGTGCTTTTTGATGGCATCAGTATTGCCTTTGACTCTAAAGGCAGGGTGGCAGCGAGGGCTCGAGACTTTGAAGAGGACATAGTTATTTTTGATACTGATAGGGAAAAAGGCGACCTTCATCCAATTTCTGAAACAGACACAGAATCTATCCTTAATGCCCTAATCATGGGCACAAGAGATTATGTTCGGAAATGTGGGTTCTCCAGGGCACTGATTGGACTGAGCGGCGGCATTGATTCAGCCCTTACAGCCTATATTGCAGTGCAGGCTCTTGGAAAAGAAAACGTTGTAGTAATTTTTATGCCTTCTCAATATACACTTAAAGAAAATTTTGAGGATACCAAAGGATTGGTATCTAATTTGGGGATCAAGCTTTTCAATGTGCCTATAAAAGGGATATTTAAAAATTTTCTTCAAGACCTATCCCCTCTCTTTAACGATGTGGAAACAGAAGTCACAGGGCAAAATATCCAGGCAAGGATCCGGGGCATCATCCTCATGGCCCTGAGCAACAAGTTTGGTTACCTGCTTCTTTCAACAGGTAATAAATCGGAATTGGCGGTAGGTTATTGTACCCTGTACGGAGATATGAGCGGTGGGCTGGCCGTTATCTCAGATGTACCAAAGACCATAATGTACCTAATCGCTCGTCTGATAAATAAAGAAAAAGATCTGATTCCTGAAAGAATTATTCAAAAACCCCCATCGGCTGAGCTCAAGCCCGACCAATTAGACCAGGATGACTTGCCCTCATACGAGGTTCTGGATGGTATACTTGAGGCATATGTAGAAGATAATAAAGCAGTTGAGGAAATTATAGAGCTGGGCTTTGAACCATCAATCGTCAGGGATATCATCAGCCGGGTTGATCGAAATGAATATAAGAGACATCAAGCCCCTCCAGGCTTAACGGTAACCACAAAGTCCTTTGGTTATGGAAGAAGGTATCCTTTGGCCCAAAGGTATACACCTATATAATCAAGAATGACCGAGTTGCACCTCTCTCTAATAACCAGACCTTTTTTAAACAAAACTTTCTAATAAACGCTATAATTATCTTTTTTAAAGGGCTTTCATTAGATAAGTATGATACTTCAAAAATTACTTCATGTATCTAGATGAATGAATATGCTGAGCAAAAGAATTATACCATGTCTCGATGTAAGAGACGGAAAAACAACCAAGGGTATCAAGTTCAAAGAGAATATAGATATTGGTGACCCTGTACAAATGGCAAGATTCTATTATGAAGAGGGGGCAGATGAAAT
>JAUWZV010000105.1 GCA_030615105.1 Desulfobacteraceae bacterium | reverse complement strand
GTAATCTTACCACCTATTACCATCTTTAACAGATGGTACCTCTGCCTCTCTTTCTGACTCATTGCTATAATGTCCTTTCTCATAATGGGGACATTTTAACACAGCAGTTAGAGGGGACATTTTCATTAAGCTAACACACTTTCATCTGTAAGCTTTCAGTAAAAACCGGGGGATTGGTTTGGTGGGTTCACCTTAGGCACTTTAGCTCCCTAAATCAGGGCACCTATTAGATAGCTCCAGAAACACAGAGAGAGAAGAGATAAAAGGGTAGAAAGAGTTACAGCCGTTGAGGCAAATTTAACATCTCCTTCCATCTCGCTTGACATTATCACAGAAACCGTGGCCGTTGGTACCCCAAGCAGAGTTGCAGCCACTTAAATAGAAAAGGGATGTACTCCAGCATTGTGGAGTAAAACTACTTCTAAGCCAGGAAGAAAGAGAAGTTTCAGGAGTGAAGAGGAGAAAAGCCTACAGGACCACCTCATTGATCTTAGTGGCCAAAGTGCCTTGAGGTATCTGAAAATGGCGGGGGTTGCCATTATGGATATCGATGGTGAACTCTATGCTTATGTGAGCAAACCCACTGTGAGGCAGCAACAAATCTTCAGGAGCTTAAAGATCAAAGCACCTCCACGATTCATAATGGATAGAGGGATGAATTGTTAAAAAGGGTTGTAGTTACAATCGTAAAAATATTATCTAATAATATCAATAGGTTCGATTGAAAACTGTTGAAAGTATGTAATAAAATCAATGGACAACAATCCTACATTAAGCTACCGAAATAGTATTTTTTTGTCTAGTGCTTTTTTGCAAAAAAATTTTCACTTCCTTAGAAACATCTCATAAAACTGTAAATCTCGGTACATGCGTCAGGGCTGTAAGAGTGCTGTGTTAGCGGACCTTTCCCTTGGCTATACGGATTGCGGAAAGGGCTAGGATATTCAGGGAATCTAAAAAGGGGACCTCTATATCACTTTGTTGGACGACCAAAGGCACCTCTGTACAGCCTCCTATGATGCTCTGGGCACCTTTCTTAATCAATGCATTTGAGGCCTTCAAGATTTTTTCCTTATTTGCCGAAGAGATGAACCCTGACTTGACCCCCGATTCTCCATAAATGGCAGACATGACTAAGTCCTCCTGGTCCTCAGTTGTAGGAACTAATACCTCAACCCCTATCCCCCTTAATCTATCCTGAAAAAGTCCAGCTCTGATGCTTCCCGTAGTTGCGATGAGGCCCGTTCGTTTTATACCAGGAAGGCGCCTTTCTATTTCCCCTGCCACTTCATCAATGATAGAGATCATTGGTATAGCAACTCCTTCCCTTAATTCCCTGATAAAATAGTGTGCTGAAACGCAGGGGATTACGATAAAGTCGGCACCGGCCCTTTCCAGATTTTTTGCAGTCTCAATCATCATGGGAAGGGGATTTTCACCAGAACCCAATATAGCAGGAGTGCGGTCTGGGATCTTGGGATTATTATCGATAACGACCCTGAGATGGTCCTGGTCTCTTGATGCCTTTGTATTCTTGATGATCTTTTGGAAAAGCTCCAATGTTGCCTCAGGGCCCATCCCGCCTAAAACCCCGATAATTCGTTCTTTCATCGATACCTCTCCTTTTCTTCTCTTTCACCCTCAGCTCTCCCATGACACTATATCAAACCTCGGTTTCTTTCAACTATCTTATCTGATGCCTTTCAGGGTTTCTACAAAATTCTAAGATAATGAATTTAATGGGGGTTTTCGCTATGTTATCAAACTGATTTCTTTATGAAATGAGTTTGACAAATCCCTTCCACTATTTTATAGTGTGTCTGGATTTTGAGAAAAAAAGGGGGTGATAACATTCAAATAAAAGGTGGGCTATGTTCACAATCATAAAACAATCTAACGGGGGTGATATTATGAGAAAAAATTTTATCTTTGCCTTTTGCTTCATCTTTGCCATGACACTCTTTGGCAGTGTAGCGCTAGCAGATGAAACCATGGACCGCATTAACAAAACGGGAAAGATCCGTGTGGGGTTGAGGGAGGGTTCAATACCCTTCGCCTTCATCGATCCTAAGGTTGGGAAACACGTTGGATTTTCCGTGGATATGACGTACCTTCTTGTCGAGAAGCTCTCCCAACACTTCGGCAAGAAAATAGAGATAGTACCTTTTACCGTTACTCCTAAAACCCGTATCCCCATGGTGGCCAATGCGACGGTTGATGTGGAGATGGGTTCTACAACCTATACTCAAAAGCGTGAAGAAGTGGTTGATTTCAGCTACATCTTCTTTGTCTCGGAGACGACCTTTCTCATTCCCAAAGATAGCGATATCAAGACGATTGACGACCTAAACGGAAAAAGGCTGGGAGCGGCCCGGGGAACTACTAACTTGAAGGCTATAGAAGATCAGGTTGCAGCAGGGAAATATAAACCCAAGGCTATCGTCGTCGTGGAAACTCATCCACAAGGATTTCTTGCCTTGAAGGGCGGGAAGGTTGATGCCTACTCAACGGATCGGAGTCTACTGGAAGGTTTGAGGATGAAAGCCCCGCACCCTGAAAACTGGAAAACTGCTGATTTCGCTATCGCCTACGAACCCTACGGCTATATGTGCAGGGAAGGCAATTCCGATATCAGGGACTTCATCAACAATACCATTGTATGGTCGATAAAAACGGGCAAGTTCTTTCAAATGTACGATAAATGGATGGGCCCTAAAGGGGTTGTTCCGATTCCGATCTCTCAGGCCTACAGGAATTATCTACAATTGATCTGTTATCCTCAAGCGAAGGATTGGTGGAAGAAACATTAAGAATAGAGGGGCGTTAACGCCCCTCTTCCATATTTCTTCGGGGTATTGTGATGGGTTTAGCATATGAATTTGACTGGAGTGTCCTGTGGAGAAATCCATATGGGATGTATCTGGTCCAGGGGATCTGGGTCACCATTAAAATGGGGCTCATTGGTTGGGCCATCGCCCTCTTTTTAGGGGTCATCATTGGCACGATGAGGATTTCCCCCTGGAGATGGCTCAGATTCCTGGGGGGCGCTTATGTAGAGCTTTTCCGAAACATCCCCTTCCTGGTTCAGCTCTTCTTCTGGTATTACGCCGGACCCATGCTCTTTGGGGCGTCCCTTGAAAAAAGCATTAATTCCATCATAGGCCTCAACTATTATGTTGCCATCATCGCCCTCGGTATGTACACGGCATCCCGGGTGGCCGAGCATACCAGGGCGGGCTTTTCATCTATCTCTCGTGATCACTATAACGCCGCCCTATCTACTGGTTTAAACCATCCTCAAATGTATCGCTATGTGATCATTCCATATGCCTTACGAATTATCATTCCTACATTAACCACGGAGTTCTTAACCATCTTTAAGAACTCATCCATTGCCATGACCATTGGTGTGTTAGAGACGACCTTTATGAGCTACAAGATTGATTCCGAGACCTTCCATGGGCTGGAATCGACCACCGGTGCATGTTTGATTTACCTGGCCTTGGGTTTAGCGGTTGTCGGGTTGATGGGTATTCTTGAATCACGGCTCAAAATACCCGGGATGATCGGGAGGTAAGGATGTTTGATGCAGTAATTAATAATATCTCATATCTCATGGGTGGATATTGGGTGACTATCAAATTGGCCTTCTTCGCCTTGGCTGGAGGAATCCCTTTGGGCATATTAGTGGGGCTGGGGCGAATCTCCCATAATAAATGGGTCTATTACCCGGTTACCCTTTATGTGAATGTGATTCGGAACATCCCACTTATCCTGGTGATCTTCTGGTTTTATTTCGTAATGCCTATTATTATTGGAAGTCCTTTAGATCCTTTCCCATCTGCGGTTATATCATTTATTATCTTTGAGGCAACATACTTCGGTGAGATCATCCGTGCAGGCTATCAGTCTGTAAGCAAAGGGCAAATTGAAGCTGGATATTCAACTGGGCTGACCTATATTCAAACCACCCGTTATATACTCATCCCTATTGCCCTCCGAAGGATGCTTCCCAGCATGATTACACAAAGCATTGTCACCTATCAGGATACCTGCTTGGCCTTTGTAATCGGGCTCCCTGAGTTTGTCCGTAGAGCAACGATCGTTGACACCTTAGAAGTCCGATCTATCCAGCTATTTGGTTTTGTAGCCATTATATTCCTCATCACCTGCTATATCGCGTCAACGATCAGCCGACGATTTGAAATAAAGGAACAGGAAGGAGGATAGCAATTGATCCAGATAAGAAACATGAGCAAATGGTATGGCAACTTTCAGGTCCTCAAAGACATCAACGAGGAAATCAAAGAGGGACAGACCGTGGTTGTGTGTGGTCCAAGTGGTTCGGGCAAGAGCACACTTCTCAGATGTATCAATGCGCTGGAGCCATTTCAAAAGGGAGAGATCATCGTCGATGGCCAGTCTCTAACCGATCCAAAGACAAATAAATACGAGTTTCGGACTGAGATAGGCATGGTCTTCCAGCGTTTTGAGCTCTACCCGCACATGACAGCCCTTCAGAACATCACCCTGGCCCCCATGAAGGTGAGGAAGAAGTCGAGAAAGGAGGCAGAAGAGCATGCCATGAGGTTGTTGGAACGGGTAGGGATTCCTGAAAAGGCCCATGAGTATCCGGCCAACCTCTCAGGCGGCCAGCAACAACGGGTTGCCATAGCACGCTCTCTGGCCATGGAGCCAAAGATCATGATGTTTGATGAGCCCACCTCGGCCCTGGACCCGGAGATGATCAAGGAGGTGCTCGAGGTCATGACTGGCCTTTGCAAGGGTGGAATGACTATGATCGTAGTCACCCATGAGATGGGATTTGCCCGGGAAGTGGCTGACGAGATCATCTTCATGGATGAGGGAAGTATCATTGAGCGGGGAACGGATATTAGTTTCTTCCAAAATCCTAAAAGCCCCAGGACAAAGGATTTTCTGGACAAGATCCTCATATAAATAGGAACCTCTCCCCTTTTTCAAAGGGGAATGGTTACTCCTTTTTGCCCACCCATCAATATTCAATTTGCTTGGAGAGTAGGTGTTTGGTCATTATTGTCCAATAAAGGAAGTATAATGGGTTATCTGAGGCATCTGGAATATTAACGGTGCGGCAAGCACTATTAAAAACATAGTATTCACTGAATATGGGTACGAGGTTGCCCCTTCTGCTCGGGAGATTTTATAAGGCTTCACCAGGTCTAAGACCAGGGCGGATTACCATTGTCATTGTTGGCGGGTTGCATCCCAGGGAAAGTTATACCCAATGCCAACACGGAGCATTTTTATACTGTACAAGTTAAAAATTATTTGGGGTTTGATTTAGGCAGAATATGTACATATTTGGAGTCAACCATTTATAATCAAATGAGAACAGGGGAAGATGATACAGGTTAGGTCACACAAAAAAGGATGACACATGGAGTGCCGAAACCACGTAAAATCTTAAACGAGAGGAGGAAGTGATGATTCAGTTTCTGGTGCACGACAGGGCTGACACAGTAGGTGTTGCGACCGTGGACATCAAGTCCGGGGATACAGTCAAGGGTATGATTATGGACACGCAGGATTTGCTTGAAGTGATTGCCTTGAAGGATATTCCATTGAGTCACAAGATCGCCCTTAAGGATATGAAGGTGGGCGATACGGTGATCAAGTATGGTCATGATATCGGCAAGGCTGTGGCTGACATCAGGGCTGGAGAACACGTTCACATTCAAAATCTCAAGACTAAGAGGTGGTAGAAATGAAGATTCCTACATTTATGGGTTATCGGCGTGAAAATGGCAGGGTGGGCGTAAGGAATCACGTGGTGATTCTGCCTTTGGACGACCTCTCTAACGCAGCTTGTGAAGCAGTAGCCAACAATATCAAAGGTACCATGGCCATTCCTCATCCCTATGGCCGTTTGCAGTTTGGTGAAGACCTGGAGCTTTTCTTCAGGACCCTTATTGGTACCGGGGCGAACCCCAATATAGCATCCGTCGTTGTGATCGGTATCGAGCCTGAATGGACCAATCGGATTGTGGATGGTGTTGCTGAGACGGAAAAGCCGGTGAAGGGTTTCTATATTGAACGTAGTGGCGACCTCAATACCATTGCCCAAGCTTCACGGCAGGCCAAGGAATATGTTCAAAGGGCCTCAGAGCTCCAGAGGACCGAGTGCTCTATGGATGAGCTTTACGTATCGGTGAAATGTGGGGAATCTGACACCACCTCCGGACTCGCATCAAACCCGACGGTGGGCAATGTAATCGATAAGCTCGTTGAGATGGAAGCGACGGTAAGCTTTGGGGAGACCTCTGAGATCACCGGTGCAGAGCAAGCATGCAAGGAGCGAGCTGCCACAGCAGAGGTGGGTGAAGAGTTCATAAGGGTATGGAAGGCATATGATGAGGTCATCAAGCAGCATAAGACCGACGATTTATCTGGCTCCCAGCCGACCAAGGGAAACATCCGCGGCGGTTTGACCACCATCGAGGAGAAGGCCTTTGGCAACCTGCAGAAGATCGGTAAAAAATCCCGCTATCTGGGAGTTCTGAAGCCCGCCGAGGCCCCTGTGGGGAAAGGCTTGTGGTTCATGGACACCTCTTCAGCCGCGGCCGAGGCCGTGACCCTTTGGGCGGCATCTGGCGCTGTAGTTCACCTGTTCCCTACAGGCCAGGGAAATATCATTGGCAATCCCATCTTGCCGGTGATCAAGCTCTCAGCAAACCCACTGACTTGCCAGACCATGAGTGAGCATATTGACCTGGATGTCTCTGCTATCTTGAGGGGTGAGATGACCCTGGAGGAGGCTGGCGACAAACTAATCGAGTATATAATCCGGACCTGTAACGGCCGATTGACTGCCGGCGAGGCCCTCGGTCATCGTGAGTTCGTTTTGACCAAACTGTACATAAGCGCATAGAATAAGAAAAAGGACTGAAAATTGAATATATTACGTGGCAGGATTAATATAATCATAAAACCAAAAGGAGCGTAAAAGACATTATGGAAAAAATCTTTACCTCAAAAGCACCCAAACCTGCAGGTCATTACTCCCAGGCAATAGTCCATGATAACGTTATTTATATTTCGGGACAACTTCCCATTGATCCAATTACCGGAGAGAAGCGCCTTAGTTCTATTGAGGAAGAAACTGAGCAGGCATTAAAGAATTTGGCTGAGATCATTAAGGCTGCAGGCAGTAGTATCGATAACGTAATTAAGACTACCATTTATATATCTGATATTCAACTATGGGATAGGGTGAACAGTGCATATAGTCAATTTTTTGGGGAACATCGTCCGGCCCGTGCTGTTGTTCCCACGAAAGACTTACATTATGGATTTCACATAGAAATCGAAGCAATAGCATCAATAATAAAATAATTTTTTACCATAATGACTATGAACCGTTTGATATGCAAAAGATGTAGAGCAGGTTATCTATTAGATGATTCACGATGGAAATGCGACTGCGGCTCCTTCTTGGATATCGAGTTTGAGTTTAGTTTCGATATTGAAAAAATCAAAGGCAGAAAACCGACCATGTGGCGCTATCGTGAGGCTATACCAATTAACAAAGACAAAAATATTATCTCTTTCAATGAAGGATTTACCCCCCTATTAGAGTTAACAATAGATGGTAAAAAAGTTTTAGTTAAATCCGAAAAGCTTTTCCCCACTGGATCATTTAAGGATCGGGGAGCATCGGTTCTCATGAGCAAGGCTAAAGAATTAGGAGTTAATAAGGTAGTTGAAGACTCATCAGGGAATGCAGGGTGTGCCATTGCTGCCTATTCGGCAAAAGCAGGTATTGAATGTGAGATTTTTGTACCGGAGGAGACCTCACCCGGGAAATTGGCTCAAATCCAGATGTATGGTGCACGCTTAATAAAAGTTCCCGGGTCGCGAGAAGATACAGCCCTTGCAGCATTAGAAGCTGCAAAGGACACTTTCTATGCAAGTCATGTCTGGAACCCATTTTTCTTTCAGGGGACTAAGACCTTTGCCTTTGAGATCTGGGAACAATTAAATTTTTCTGTTCCTGATACGCTCATTATTCCAACCGGACACGGCACATTATTCATTGGAGCTTATTTGGGATTTAAAGATTTACTTAATCAAAATCTTATATCAAAACTGCCCAGATTGATAGCAGTTCAACCCGAAGCCTGTGCCCCTATCTATAAAATGTTTAATGAGAAGCTAAGAGAAGTTCCAGCCATTGAACCAAAAGAAACTATGGCAGAGGGAATTAGGATAGCCGAACCTCTGAGGGTAAAGCAGATTTTAGATATTTTAGCAGAAACAGAAGGAGAGGTCATTATTGTTACTGAAAAAGAGATTGAAAGTTCTCTGTTTGAAATTAGTAAAAATGGGTTGTATATTGAACCGACATCTGCCGCAGTGATAGCAGGTTTCAGAAAATATAAAAGTACAGCCAAAGAAATAATAGTTGTTCCGCTTACAGGACATGGGCTGAAATCAACTGAAAAGGTATTAAAGCTATTGAAAAACCACGCTAATTAATGTGATCCCAAGGCCAGCGTTTTTTGCCTGCCAGAGCACCTACCATATCTCCGCACTTCTTCTCAAATAAAGCCAGCGCCTCTGCTCTCGTGTGAGGGGCCCGATATGCTCTTCGATCCAGGCAATGTCCCCAGTGAGCAGGGCGAGCTTCTCTGGGCCTGTGAGTTAGTACTCATCTAACCTAAAGGACCACCGCATTGATCTCAGTGGGCAAAAGGCCTTGAGGTATCTGAAAATGCTGGGGGTTGTCGTTATGGATATCGATGGTGAACTCTATGCTTATGTGAGCAGACCCACTTAAGGCAGCAACAAATCTTCAAGAGCTTAAAGATCAAAGCACCTCCATGATTCATAATGGATAGAGGGATGAATTATTAAAAAGGGTTGTAGTGACAATCGTAAAAATATTATCTAATAATATCAATAAGTTCGATTGGAGCTGTTGAAAGTAGGTAATAAATGATTTAACCTTTTGTTTTTTGATCCCTTAATAGATATTGAAAGATAGAACAGATAATATAACTTCAGACATCTGGAAAATTTGACATAATACTGCTCATTGGGCATAGGGATTTGCCCCTTTACCGTTCTTCTACTTGATATTTGATTTGGAAACCAAACTTATCAAGGGTTGTTGGATTTAAGGAGTTAAGGTGCTCACAG
>JAUWZV010000032.1 GCA_030615105.1 Desulfobacteraceae bacterium | reverse complement strand
CGGGTTAATCGGGAAATTTCCGTCCCGGCATAATTTTAGCCTTGCTTAGCCAAGCCCAATCCCCTAATTCTCAAAGTAACCCAGAAATTCAACCTCACCTGGAGAGTCTATTTTCAGGGTGAAGCCTCTTGGCTCCACCCCGGTTTTTAATTTTATTAACCGGAAAGATTCTCAATACACCTCATTGCTTTTAAATCACTCACTTTTCCCGGATACTGTTGAGAGGACAGCGAAGGTTGCATCCGGAAGCAAAGCAGGCAGCCTCTATATACCCATGACTGCCCTTCAGACACCAGGGTGTCCCCACCCCGCCAACAGTATGCCCGCTGAAGCTTTGAACTATTCTCTTTGGAGGGTAATCCTCCGGAAGCTCTGTTCTGATTCTAAGCCCATCCTTTACAGGTGTAATACAGGCAGGTTTGAGCTCTTTATTTACTTCAACAGCACAACTCCAGCAGCCACCAACCTCACAGGGTGCGAACAGTGAGCCTTTCTCTGGATACTTTGTTACCTTGTAGCCACTAATTTCCAGAGCCTTTTTGACAGTTATCCCATCCCGAACTTTTACCCTTTTCCCATCCACCGCTATTGAAACTTCCCTGGTCACTCTCTTCCCTTTTGCTTCTCTTAGCCTTTTCTTTCTTTAAATTTCACTATTGTTAGCCTAATATAATTAGCAGGAAAAGATATAGAATTCTCTCTCTTTTAAAGAAGTTGCTGGGGGAATTTTTGATTGACCCATCCAATTAATAATAATTATTATAGAGCAACAAATATATTTACTCAAATATCAAAAGAAATGAGCACAAGAGGCCAGTCAACGACCCCGCCCTTCCGGGCGGGGCTTGAAAAAAGGAAATAATTCATTAGCCGCTTCCATCCCCACCCTCCCGGGTGGGGCATTAAAGGGCGGCGGTAAAACTTGATGCTCACTAAAGATGGAGGTATAGTTAACTTTAAGAATTTTAGTGGCAAAGCGGAGCTAATTCAATATGAAAGTAGGTGTATTTTTTCATCCACTATTCAGCCAAAAATCCTGGCCAGTTATGGGGGATAAGTTCAGGAATTTCCCCCAGGTTATGGAAGAGGCCTTAAAGCTTTCAGGTGTGAAGCTATTTGAGCCAAAGCCAGTATCCGAAGCTCTCTTATTAAAGGTGCACACCAAGGAACTGGTGGGTCAGACCAAAAAGGCCTGGTACTGGGAAGGGGCATCATTATCGGTGGGGGGGTGCGTGGAAGCAGCAGAAAAGATCTGGGAGGGAGAAATCAAAAGCGCACTGGTCTTCGACGTAGCCGCCGGGCACCATGCAGGCCCTTCATCTGCATGGGGAGGCACTTATCTATCCTGTCTTGGTCCAACCATCACCAATTTGAAGGAAAGGTTTGGGATTGCCAGATTTGCTATCCTGGATACCGACTGCCATCACGGAGATGGGACCCGTGCAATCTTCAAAGGAGATCGAGAGATTCTCCATGTCTGCTTCTGCTCTCAAGATAACATCGAGGATGAGGGAACAAAGATTGATGTGGGAGTGAATTTTGGAATAACCGATGAGGAATACCTCCGGATGGTGAAAGACCACTTCATTTCCCGGGCATTAGAGTTCAGACCAATGATCATCTTCCACAATCTGGGCCATGACACTGCCAAAGGAGACTATGGTGATCGGGGTTTAACCAGCTCCTTCTTTGTTGATCTTGCAAATATAATTAAAGAATATGCTGTAAATATTTGTGAGGGCAAATATATGATCATTACCCATGGGGGAGCAAGGGCTGATGTTGCTGACTATATATTTCCCCGGATCATCAAGGTTCTGGCAGAGAGGGGAGGGTAACCTTGCAGGCCCTATCAATCCTCTCACCCTCATAGCCCACCATACAACTTCCAGACTCAAATCCTTCTTCTCTTAGTTTGCACTTATCCTGCTGGTTGGCTGCCTCTTCTGCCAATAGTCCGCTCCTCAATGAGATTAGCTAAAACTGTTCCTTAGGTTTATTCCATTTAAATCAATGCCTAAATTTAGCCTGATGGCGCTATTCCAGATTAATATTCGGTAATTATAAATGATTTGCAAAAAAACATAGACTATTATTTTTTCTTGACATAGATACATCTTAAACTAATTATGAATTTCTGTTCATATCTTGAATACATATTTCAGAAGTTATGAATTGAAAAGACTATCCAGAAAAGAAGTAGAATACTATTTATTATACCATCCCCATGCATCTTCACCTCAGAAGAAGAATTTCTTCCAAAGGGGCAAACGAGACAATCTAACGGAGTAAATAAAGAGGAGAGGAGAATGATGAAAAAAATCTCTATTTTTTTGGGAATCTTATTTTTTTTAATAGCAGGATCTTCACCAATTTTCGCCTCTGATGTTCTAACCCTAAAAGAGAGCATCAAGATAGCCTTAGATAGGAGCTTATCAGTAAAGTCAGCAGAAGAAGAGATAAAGGCAAGAGCATTTGAAGAGCACTCCTCAAAGGCTGATTTTTATCCAAAATTAAGCACCAGCTACTCCTATACCCGTCTTGATTATGGTACTGTTAGTGATGCCAAATACACAACGTATCCATATCCCAGTTTTTCCCCAAGGGAGGTTTCCCCCTTAGACACCAATACCTATGAATTTAATATAACAGCAACTCAACCTTTGTTTACAGGATGGGCACTTACAATATCACGGGATTTAGCCTCATTAGGGGTAGACACAGCTAAGATTCAGAAAGAGACTGTTATTCAAGATCTGGTATTGAATGTAAAGGGGGCCTATTTTGGGATTTTGCAGGCGCAGAAGCTCGAAAAGGTAGCCAGACAGGCGGTTGAGCAACTGAAGGCCCATTTGAGGGTATCCCAGGCCTTTTATGATGAGGGGATTATAGCTAAAAATGAGCTACTGCAAACAGAGGTCCAGATGGCCCAGGCAAGGCAGGATTTGATCAGGGCAACGAATAGGGTAGAGATTGCGAGGTCTCTTCTTAACAAGTTGCTCAGAAGGGGGCTTAACGAAAAGGTAAGGATTAAAGATATATTAGAATATCATCCTGTAGAGCTAACCCTTGATCAATGCATGAAAAAGGCAGAGCTGAATAGGCCAGAGATAAAAGAGGTATCTTTGAATGTTACCTCTGCTGAAAAAGGTGTAGAGTTGAGTAAAAGTAGCTATTATCCTTCAGTTAATTTAATTGGAAACTATCAGAGGGAGACTGATGATATTCTGCAATCTGATCCAGGGGAAGATGTAGATAACTGGACCATGATCATAAAAGGAGAGTGGACCTTCTGGGAGTGGGGAAAGAAGAGGCATGATGTAGCAGCCGCCAGGGCTAAAGTGGCAAAATATAAATATCTCTTAAATGAAATCAAGGATAATATTCAGTTAGAGGTAAAGGATGCCTATTTATACCTGAGGGAGGCGGAGAAGAATATTCAGGTAGCCAGAAAAGCGGTAGTTCAGGCAGAAGAAAATTTCAGGATGAATGAGGAAAGATATAAACAACAGGTGGCCACCTCAACCGATGTCCTGGACGCTCAGACCCTCCTGACCCAGGCACGAACAAACTATTTTAATGCCCTGAGCGAGCACAATATTGCCTGGGCACGGCTTGAAAGGGCCATGGGGATGGGATATGAAGCAGAGGGACAATAAGATAAAGAAATTCAGAGAAGATACATCTCCGATATTCCGATTTCTTTAACTAATCTTCTCTACAATCCAGTTTTCTATCTCTACTGCTAAGGAACGCTGAAGTAGCTCTATTGATACGACAACCTTGTCAGATTTACCCTTATGCCTAAGATAAAATCCGGTTAGCCCTTTTAGTGGCCCCTCCATAATCATAATCATGTCACCTCTTTTCATATAGGCCTGGTTTCTCACAGTCCTGTCAGTGCCATTTAATATCTGAAGGGATAATATCTCCTCCTCTTTGACTGGAATGGGCTTCCCTTCGAACCCAATCAGCCTGACAACACCATAGGTTCTGATTATATCCGAGTGATGATATGGATTCAGATCTGTATGTACAAAGACATAGCCTGGCAAAAGGGGGACCAATATCCTTTTCCTCCGGTCTTTTCGCCGGCTCATAACCTGTATCTTGGGGAGAAAGGCCTCGATTGATTTTTTCCTCAGTTGATCAAAGACAACATTCTCGTGCCGGCTCCTTGCATGAAGGGCATACCATTTTAGTTGATTTTTCGTCATTTGATATTTATTGGTCATTTTTCACCTGTCACTGGTATTTCTTTTTCCATGCAAATGACATGTGACTAGTAGAGCGTTTCAGTAAAACAATTACAAAAAATAGATAGTATTATTATTCGTAACTACTCAGCCACAAATTATCACTAATTATCACGAACAATTATTGTAACTACTCAGGTTCAAAGTTCCAAGGTTCACGCCTGCCCGCCGGACGGCAGGCGGGGTTCAAGGTTAGAGAGCGATGAAGATTGAACGGTTTGAAGATATTGAGGCTTGGCAACCTGTCGAGAGCCTCCAGGTCGAACGACTGGCACGTGAATTGACTCGAAAAGTGTGCCGTCTAACAAAGAGTAACGAATAATGAATAACAAATGATGAAGAGTACATATCGCCCAACGAATTCAAACCTGCCCGCCATCCGGCAGGCGGGTATGAAGAGTGCAAAGTAGCCAACCCTGAACCTTGAACCGTGAACCTAACAACCTGAGTAGTTACCAATTATTTAACAATTCTTTTATATTCAAGTTTTTCTTTTGAAAAATTCAAGACAATTGCTAAACGCAGGCCAGTTGCCTTCAAATAGTTAAGAGTTTGAGCTATATGTGCATCGCACTATCATAGCAATTCCAACAATTTTGTATGATAAGTCTTTATACAGAATTTTATTCCCGCCTGCCGGATGGCGGGCAGGTTCATTTGTGTCCATTTGTAGCTGAAAGTTACAGTAAACCAAAAAATTAACCATTGTTGAAAGCTGGGGGCTGATTGCTAACTGCTGAGCTTAATCTCACCTAATTAAATGTCCAAACCTCTTCCAGCGCGGCCAAGACCATCCTTGAGGCCTAGACCAATAAATAATAAGAGCCTTACCTCTGAGCTTATTTAAAGAAACAAAGCCCCAGTACCTACTATCATGGCTCTGATCACGATTATCCCCCATAACAAAAATGTAATTTTCAGGAACAATCTTAGGCCCATAATTCTCATGTTTAATGTATTCATCAAGTATATAATGCTTATCTTCTCCAAGGAATTCTACATACTTGTCCGCCTTATTAATATTTTCATCTTCATACTTTCCTATATATTTTGTCTCTATTTTCTCATTGTTTATATGCAATATATCATTTTTTATCTCAATCTTATCTCCCTCAATCCCAATAACTCTCTTAATAAAATCTTTCTCCTCGTTTCTCGGCCATTTAAAAACTACTATATCCCCTTTCTTCGGCTTTTTTATCTGTATGATGTAACGATCAGTGCATGGGATTTTAATTCCATAAATAAATTTATTAACTAAAATGTGGTCTCCTATTAATAGTGTTGGCTTCATAGATCCTGAAGGGATCTTAAATGCCTGAATAACAAATGCCCTGATGAAAAGTGCCAGAAAAATGGCTATTATTGCTGCCTCTAAATATTCCCTAAAGAGGCTCTTTTTTTGCACTCCCTTCTTCTGTTTCATGTGAAATTAGCTACCTGTTATTCTTTAAAATCAGATTTAATGATCGTCTTGTTAAATCCTAAGCACTAAATCCTAAACAAATCCAAAAATGCAAATGTTAAAAATTCAAAATTTAAATAATGTATGCAAAATTGTTTAGATCATTGGGATTTTGATATTTGGTATTGCCCACCCTGTCGCTAATTGCCCGAATCAGACTGCTAAGCCTATAGGCCGCTAAGTGCTCCAATCAGCATATTAATTCCATAAGCCAGGTCTGGGCCAGGGTTTAGTATTTCGGATTTAGTGTTTTAACCCTGGCTTACATGAGCTATCGTCCATTTGTTAAATATTTTCATACCTCTTTATAGCTAAAAGGCCATGAGGATTTCATCTTTTTGTCTCCTTTTTAAGCTTATAAATCTAATGTAAGAATTACTTTTTTGTAAAGCAATTTCTCAATCCAACCAAGTTCAAAAAATTAGGCAAAAATTTTTTTCTATTTTATGTAAGATTTCCCCCGATATATTACAATATGTTGTGTTAATAATAAAAATTACCACTATATATATATAAATTGTGGTAATTTTATTTAATTTATTAAAAATACTTGACAAATTAATCTATATATGTATTATTATAAAAAATTTTTCTTATTTGTCGATTAAATTTTATTCTTGGAGGAATGAGTAATGGGCCAAAATGCAATAAAAAAAATAAGAGAAGAACTCTTATTAAGTAAGGCAGAACTAGCCAGAAAAGCTGGTGTATCTCCGCTAACAATCGACCGGATTGAAAAAGGTAAAGATTGTAGGATGGAGACAAAAAGAAGAATTATTTTGGCCCTCGGATACAAATTAAGTGACAAGGGTAAGGTTTTTTTTGATAACTAAAAGAATAAGGAATTGTTTCCAATATGTCTGCCCCTAAAAGAAATCAAGTGGTTGGAATTGATATTGGATCCCACTCAATCAAGATAGCCGAGATAGACGATACTAAAAAAGGCTTGATCTTGAAAAACTTTGGCATGATTGAGCTACCTCCAGATGCTATAGTAGAAGGCTCTATCAAGGAAATGGAAATAGTCTCCGCAGCTCTAACAAATCTCCTTACAAATTTAAGGATCAAAAACAAAAATGTAGCCACATCCATCTCTGGTTATTCGGTTATTATCAAAAAGATCGAAATCTCCAAAAAAGAAGAGGAAGACTTAGAAAAAAGCATCCAGAGTGAAGCAGAACAATATATTCCTTTTGACATCGAGGACGTAAATTTGGACTTTCAGATTATTCCTTCAGGTAAAAAAGAGGAAGAGAAGGAGGAAGAGGAAGGGTTGATGGAGGTTCTCTTAGTAGCTGCAAAGAAAGATATAGTTGAAGAATACATAAGTCTTCTCCACTTAACAGGGCTCAATCCTGTTGTTTTAGATATAGATGCCTTCGCCCTACAAAATGCCTTCGAAATCAGCAATCATGAACAATCTGGCTGCCACGCTCTTGTCCATATTGGCGCTCAACAACTAACGATAAACGTTATTAATTCTGGTGTCTCAATATTTACCAGAGATTCTTCCTATGGTGGTGTCCAGATCACAAGTGAGATACAAAAAAAATTAAATATCTCCTATAGGGAAGCAGAAATGATAAAATTGGGCGCCAAACCAATAGAAACAGAAAAGCGACCTTTAATTGAAGAGATCTTTACCTCTGCAGTTACTAACTGGTGCCAGGAGATAAAGCGTGCCTTCGATTTTGTTGCATCCACCTCTCCTTATAAAATTGAAAGTATCTTACTAAGCGGTGGTTCCTCTTTACTGCCGGGTTTTAGTAGATATCTTGGTTTGGAAACAGGTTTAAATATAGAGATGCTAAACCCTTATGGTAATCTGGAAATAAAGGAAAAACTCTTCGATACAGGATACTTAAATTATATTGCACCCCAGGGCGCTGTCTCTATCGGCCTGGCATTGAGATACATAGGTGACAAATGATAAAAATAAACCTCTTCCCATATAGAGCAGCCAGGATAAAGGAGAATATAAGAAGACAGGTAACTATATATTTCCTCTCTGCTTTATTTCTTATCCTGGTAATGGGTTATTACTATCTCAATTTTACCAAAGAGATACAATCCTTAAGACAAGAGCAAGATAGTAAAAAGAAAGAGCTGGACTCCTTTAGAGATATCACCGCAAAAATCAAGAAACTGAGGAAAACTAAAGCAGAAGTTGAGGTTAAATTAAAGACAATAAAAGATTTAGAAAAAGGCAAAACCGGACCTGTTAAGCTCTTAGATGATATAGCCATGAGTGTGCCAAAAGATAAACTATGGCTCACCAGCCTTAAAGAAAGTAAAGGAACTCTTTCTTTAAGCGGAACAGCAATGGATAACGAAACAGTTGCAGATTTTATGAATAGATTGCAAAGTACAGAGAGTATAACATCTGTTGAATTAGTCCTAACACAACAAAGGAAAATAAAGGGGCTTGATCTAAGCCTCAAAGATTTTGCCTTAGACTGTAAGACATATGCCTTTAAACCAAAAGCACCCCCAAAAGCAAAAAAAGGGGAAAGAAGAAGATAGGGATCATGGCAGTCGATCTAAGTACATATTTTGATAAGATATCCAAATTGAGGATGGCATATAGGGTCCTAATCTTTGCAGCGACTATCGTTGTCCTTATAGCCCTCCATATTTGGCTCGTACACATCCCAAAAACCACTGAGATAGCTACAATACAATCCGACCTGAAGAAGTTAGAAAACCAGATCAGGATTGCCAAAATCGCGGCAAAAAATTTGAAAAAACTCGAAAAAAATCTTACCAAGGCCCAAGAAGATCTCAAATTCGCTCTAAAGCTTTTGCCTACAAGTAGTGAAATCCCTAACCTCTTGAAGGGCATTACAAAGCTTGGAAATGATTCTAATTTAGAATTCCTCCTATTCAGTCCAAAAAAACAGGTTCCAAAAGAATTTTATGTGCAAATACCTGTCAGCATACAGGTTAGAGGGGTCTATCACGATGTTGCTACATTTTTTGACAAGGTAGGAAAGTTGGATAGGATCGTTAACATTACCAATGTCACCATGAAGCCAATTAAAGAGAGCTCAACCATTCTTAACACCTCTTGCAGTGCGTTGACCTACAGTTTCAAAGAGAGAGAGAAGGTCAAAGATGTGGGCAAGAAAAAGAAATAGTATAATCCTATTTATCCTATTTAGTATTGCTGCTATTCCTATTTTTTTAGGAATACCCACTACTCATGCCGCGGAAAAGGTTATCTTTAAGATACAAATAGACAAAAAAGAGGTCACCGAACCATCTAAAAAACCCATCAAAGAAGTGAGTGAAGCTGAAAGGATCGAAATCGAAGCCAAAAAAGAAAAAGGAAAAGTGGCCTATTCTTATGATCCTACTAATAAAGTAGATCCTTTCAAATCTTTTATTGTCGTAAGAAAGGAGTTAGAGGAAAAGGGAAAACCAAAAACCTATCTTGAAACCCTTGATGTTTCCCAATTGACTGTCTCGGCCATAGTATTAAGTAGCAAAACACAATGGGCTCTTGTGCGAGATTCAAAGGGCGATGGTCATGTAATTAAAGTAGGGACCCCAATAGGAAGAAGAGGGGGGCGAGTCACGAGGATCTTAGACAAAGAGGTTGTTGTTACTGAATATTATCAGGATATTAGAGGTCATGAAAAAGTAAGGGATATTTCTATGAGACTCCCGGAAGTAGATTAGTTTAAGGAATTAAAAATGTTTCCGAATTCCGGAACTCGGAAGCAATTGAAAAAGGAGAGATGGAGTGTTGGATAAAATAAGCCTGAGGAAAGTAAATATTATTTTTCTATTGATCACATTCGGCTTAATCTATCTTATCTTCAGTTGCGCCCCAGCACCTACAAAAAGCACAAAAGGAAAGATAACAGATATAGTAGAAGAGAGGCTTGCTAAGATCGAACTAATAAACGTCATTCCTGGCCCCTCTGATAAAGAGGCAACAATTGAGATAACCAGCTCAAAGCCTGTCTCCTATGCAGCCTTTTTGGTGGATCAACCTTTACGTCTTATAGTGGATATCGGTGCGCTCCCGGCTAAGGGATTGCCTGGGCCAGCTGTTTTCAATGGCAAGATCATAAAAGCTATCCATCTTGAAGAAATTAAAGACCGGCCTAAATCTACTCGGCTCATTGTCACCCTATCCCGGGATGTAGAATACAAGGTGCGGGAAAAGGATAGAATAATAAAACTTTTACTCCTTTCGAAAAAACCTGCTGAAAAACTGGAAAAACAACCTCTCCTTATAGCTGCCAAAAAAGAGGAGGAAATAGGGCCGAAAGAACCTCGTTTGTTCTTTTCCCCAGGTAAAACAAAACTGAATCAGATACTTGGGATCGATTTTTTCACACTACCCAGAGGTAAGTCAAGGGTTACTGTCACCACCAGCAAAAAGGCAGAATATGAATTGAGCAGGAAGGACTCCCTTTCCTTGATTTTAAAGATAAAGGAGGCCACCATCCATCCTACACTAACAAGATATATAGATTCCTCCCAATTTAAAGGGGTTGTAAACCGGATCACACCTATTGTAAAAGTTGCAGAAAGGCAGGTTAATCTGGAAATAGAGTTAAAGGAAATGGTCCCTTACCACTTGACCCAGGCTGATAAAGAAATAAGGTTAGATTTTAATAAAACCTCTGTCAAACCCCCTGCCAAAAAGATAACCCCTGCCAGACTAACTAAGGCACTTGTAAATACAGAGGAGATTCCTAACGAGGCAATAACTGCTATTAGCCCTGGCCTACCCTTCAGATATAAAGGAGCCAGGATGACCCTTGATTTTGCCAATGCAGACATAAGGAATATCCTGAAGTTGATCGGGGAGGTTAGCAAGCTAAATATAGTGTGGGGGCCCGAGGTAAAGGGTACAGTCTCTATGAGATTAAAAAATGTTCCTTGGGATCAGGCCTTGAGTATACTGCTGGAGACAAACAATCTCGGAATGAGAAGAGAGGAGAATATCGTCTGGGTAACCACAAAAGCAAGGATAGCCGCCTTAGAGAAAGAGGAGCAAGAGAAACTAAAGGCCGAACAGGAAAAGATAAAGGCGGCAAAAGAGGAGGCAAAAGCCGCCCGGGAGGAGGCTAAAGAAGAAGAGCCACTTATTACAGAATATCTGCGTGTTGATTTTGCCGATGCCGACGCAGATATCAAACCCCATATCGAGAAAATCAAGAGCGAACGTGGCAGCATTAGCGTGGATAAACGCACAAATACAATTATTATGTCTGACATAGCCTCGATCATTGAAAAGGCCAAAAATATGGTCAAGGAATTTGACACCCCGGTAAAGCAGATCATGATAGAGGCAAGGATAGTAGATGCCTCGACTACTTTCAGCCGCGATCTGGGAGTGCAGTGGACTAATATTGAGGGACAGCGAAGAAAAGAAGGGGCTTCTTTCGGCATACCCACCGACGCAACTCTCTTTTCAGCAGGTGGTGATCTATATGGCGGTTCCTTTTCCACTAATGCTCCTTCCGGCTGGTCAAGTAATATTGGCCTTAGCTTTGGTGTACTAACCTCGAGTGGACTGGGAGCGCTGACGTTAAACGCCCAACTTGCCCTAGCAGAAACCGAAGGGAAGGTAAGTGTTATCTCTGCTCCCAAGGTAATAGCCAGTAACGGTGAGACAGCGGTAATCAGCAGGGGGGATATCATCTACAAGGAAATCGTGACTGCAGACACGTCTGGTATAGAAGAGTTGGAAGCGACCTTATCATTGATAGTAACACCCACTGTTAGTTTCAATAATTATGTCACCATGCAGGTCGAGGTTACAGATGATAAAGCATATGCTGACCTAAGCGGAAAAACAGAAAAGTCTATTAAAACCAAATTGATGGTCAAGAGTGGTGATACGGTTGTTATTGGTGGTATATTTAAGGAAGACAAGGCAGAAACAGAGACCGGGATTCCCGGGTTAAGTAAAATTCCTATCCTGGGGTGGTTGTTTAAGGCGAAAACCAAAAGTGTGGAGAGAACTGAGTTATTGATATTTCTGACGCCTACAGTTATCCCTACTGCCAGTGAAAAAAATTAGACACTTTCTTTTCCTCCTTGGGTGAGAATTTTTGGCAGGGAAAGTAGAAAAATTTCATACGACTTCGAGGGCCGCCAAATTGATATGCTAAAGATAAAAGTTGCCTCCCTATTCATATTCATTTGCCTTTTGAGCCTCTGCATCAATTGTGCCGGCAACAAAGAGCTAATAAAGAAAAAGGCTAGGGCAAGGGAAGACCTTGGGCTTTCATATATCCGGCAGGGTAACCTAAGGGCTGGTCTCGAACATCTCACAGAAGCGGCCAAATTAGATCCTGAAAACGCCAACATACATAATGAATTAGGCTTGGCTTATAGAGATTTGGGGGAATATAACAAGTCCATCGTTCATTTCAAAAAAGCCTTGTCTCTCCAGTCAGAATTTCCAGAAGGCCAAAACAATTTTGGCACCGTTTATCTTTTACTAAAAAAATGGGATCCAGCTATTGACTGTTTCCAAAAGGCTGTTGATAATATTCTATATAAGACACCACATTTCGCCTATAACAACCTGGGATTGGCTTACCACAACAAGGGAAACTACCAGAAGGCAATAGAAAATTACCAAAAGGCCTTAAAATTATTTCCATCATATAGCCTTTGCCATGAAAATCTGGCTCTCACCTATGAGGCCATAAACAATTTTCAAGCATCCATTGAGGCCTACAAAAAATCTATCTATTACGACCCTGATTATCCAACACCTCACTTTAATCTGGCAAGAGTCTATCTCAAGCTTAATCGAAACGCCGAGGCAACTGAGGAATTGAGGCAAACTATAGAGGTTGACCCGGAAGGGCCTTTTGCAGAGGAGGCGAAAAAGTTACTAAAGAAGATCAAATAAGATACCTAGTAAGTGGCCGTGCCTGCTTATCATTGCCGTGATATGTTGTCTGGGTAATCAGAACTGACGAGACCAGTTATATCCATCAGGCGATCCACATGATAATCCGCATTTAATCCCCGATTTTTATAAGAAATAAACAATACTCCTGCCGACCTGGCCGTTTCATAATCCACAAGGGAATCACCTATATAAAAACACGCCTGTGCCTCAATCCCAAAAAAATCAAGGATCTTAAATATAGACTCCGGGTGAGGTTTGGGATTGTTGACATCCAAGGATGAAACCACTATGTCAAAATAGTGAGTAAGCCCGTTTATCTCCAGAACCGTTCCTATGGTATTGCTCCGATTGGTTGCCACTGCAAGACCATAATCCGGTTTTAGAAAATCAAGCACCTCTATTAACCCTGGCTCAATGACCATATCCTTGATAAAGGGAATATAGTCAAGCCTTAATCGATATTCCTGGGCCTCGTCCAGGTAAAGGCTATTTTTAAAGATATGATTTAACGATTCCACAGCGGTATGCATGTGGACAAATTCAATATCCTCAAAACTCATGGCAGGGAGACCGAAATGGGACAGGATATGGTTGTAGAAATTAATATTGGCCTGTCTGGAGTCAAACATGACCCCATCACAATCAAATATAACCGCTAATATACTCATAGTGTGTGAAATTTACTCTATATTTAGGTGAAAGGTCAATCATAACTTGCAATAGGTCGAATTATATGTAAATTTTATATTATGCGTTCCTGGTCTCTAAATACTCATTCATATATTACCCAGGTCATAAAATAGTTTACATTTTTAATTTTATTTATTGGAGCCAAAATATATAAAATGTAGGGGTTCGATTTACCTGCCCGCCATGCGAGTCCGCAAGGCGTGGCGGGCGGGTCGAACCCTGGCCCAGACCTGGCTTACAATCTTAATAGGCTGATCCTAACACCTAGCGCATTATAGTCTTAAAAACATTATTTAAGCACGTCGCGCCAGGGCAGGCTGACTTTCCAGAACCTGAGAATTCTCCGAAGCTATCGCGCCAGGGCGGGCCCGATTCCGGGCTTGATGAATCAAGCCCTACGTTTAATGAATCAATTCTTATTTAGGTTATAAAGCACAATAAAAAATGTAAACAATATTATTCTCTCAATAATAAATCTCTATTTTGACAAGTAACAGAGATAACTAACTATAGTGAATGTCAAAAGAAAGTTGTCATTGCGAGGAACGTAGTGACAAAACAATCCCATGAGATTGCTTCGCTTCGCTCGCAATGACAGCCTCTTTCATGATAACTTATCTATGACGTTCACTATAATAACGTACACTAAGTAGAAATGGAAATAAAATCAGACTATCTAATCATTGGAACCGGCATTGCAGGACTAAGCCTTGCTCTCAAGGCTGCTCAGGTAGGGACAGTTAGTATAGTGACAAAAAAAGAGATGATGGAAGCCTCTACCAATTATGCCCAGGGAGGGATCGCCTCGGTGTTGGATCCAAAAGACTCATTTGATCTTCACATAGCAGATACAATAGAGTCCGGTGCCGGCCTCTGTAATCGGGAAGTTGTTCGTATGGTTGTAACAAATGGGCCTGATATGATTAGAGAGCTTATATCTCTCGGGGTTCACTTCTCACATAGTAAAACCCAGGCTGACAGATTAGATCTCACCCAGGAAGGGGGCCATTCCAGGAGGAGGATTGTCCACACTGAAGATCTTACCGGGAAAGAAGTGGAACGATCACTTATCCAAAATGCCGAGAAAAATAAAAAGATTAAGATCTATGAGAACCATATGGCCATAGACCTGATTACTACCTCCAAATTTATAAGGAGGGGTATCTCAACTAACGAAACTCGGGAGACATGCTGGGGGGCCTATGTTCTGGATATAAATACAGGCAAGGTAAAAACCTTCCTGGCCAGGATAACCATCCTTGCAACCGGAGGGGCAGGGAAGGTGTATCTTTATACCACAAACCCTGATATTGCCACTGGTGATGGTGTGGCTATTGGTTATAGGGCCGGGGCAAAGGTGGCAAACATGGAATTTGTACAATTCCATCCCACATGCCTATACCATCCGATGGCAAAAAATTTTTTGATTAGTGAGTCTGTCAGGGGTGAAGAGGGGCGATTAATCGACAAAAGAGGCGATCATTTTATGGAACGCTACCACCCTTTAAAAGATTTGGCTCTGAGAGACATTGTGGCAAGATCAATTGATACCGAATTAAAGAAGAGTGGTGATGAATGCATTTATTTAGATATAAGTCACAGGCCTAAGGACTTTATAAAGAACAGATTTCCAAATATCTACAAGAGATGTCTCGAGCTAAACATAGACATCACAAAGGAGCCAATTCCGGTTGTGCCGGCTGCTCATTATATGTGTGGTGGTCTTTTGACAGATATACATGGCCGAACCAATATAACAAACCTCTATGCAATAGGTGAGGTAGCCTGTACCGGGCTGCATGGCGCAAACAGGCTGGCCAGTAATTCTCTTATTGAGGCCCTTGTTTTTGCCAAATCCGCCTTTGAAGACAGCGCCAAGATAATCTCTGATAAAGGTGATTATAAATTCCCACCAGTTCCTATGTGGGATACAGGTTCAGCCACTGACAGCGATGAATCTGTTGTTGTTTCCCATAACTGGGATGAGGTAAGAAGACTTATGTGGAACTATGTAGGCATAGTCATGACAAATAAAAGGCTGATCAGGGCAAAAAGTAGGATAGAGGTCATCCAACAGGAAATCAAGGAATACTACTGGGATTTTATAATCACAAGTGATTTGTTGGAGCTCAGAAATCTGGCAACCGTTGCCGAGTTAATCATTACCTCGGCTAACATGCGGAAGGAAAGTAGAGGCCTTCACTATAATCTGGACTACCCGGAAAGGGATGATAAAAATTGGCTCCATGATACGGTATTATAAAGTTCAAATGACAAAATCCAAATGTCAAATCAAGTCCAGATGCTTAAATGCCAAAATTTTTCCCTTGAGCTGTCGGTAAGCAGGTTACGGTTACGATGCCCGTTTCGTTGTTCGGCCCGCCTGGCGCGACATTGTTGGAACATAATGTGGTCGTTGTAGTATTTCACAAGCAAGGTCTATATATGCATTCTTTGCGAGCCAGGCCTGCCCGCCATCCCTGCCTGACATCCGGCAGGCGGGTGGCAGGCGGGTCTGGGCCAGGGTTACGTTTTTCGTCTTTTTATGCGCCTAAGGCGCATTAACGTTACCGTCACCCTCACCGATACGGGCTTCGTTACCCTCACCGTCACCGATTCATAACGTTTTGTCATTTGACATTGGTCATTCATTTGACATTTGAGCTTTGAAATTTGTCATTCGAATCCCTCATCCCGAGCCATGTCTTTATAAATGCATAGATCAGGCCAAAAGATATGGCAGCAAGCACAAGATAAAGAAGCCCCATAAAGATAAGACGGTCAGCTTGCCAAGCCCATTCAAAACAAAAAGGAAACATGTCAGCTCCTTCTAATAACCCCGGAATCCGTTACAAGCTGGCCAAAAACCTTAACCGGGTTAATTTCAGCTTCCTGTGGAAAAAGGGGTAGATATCTATAAGACAGGGAGAACAAAAGGATTCCATAACCTATAGAACCTATTGCAATACCCCACTCCTGCCATGTTGGAAAATAGCCCATAAATTTATCAAATGGCATAACTGGTATGGCCAGGGTCTGAATAGTAAAAACAAACCTGTTAAACACTATACCAGTAATGTTCATCAAGGCACCTATAATAAGCAGATCATTTCTTTCCCTGAACTTGGGAGTTATCAGGATAATTGCCGGAATAATGCCAAAAATCCCGATCTCAGCAATTATGAGCCAGACCCCGTAAGTACCCTCATAAAAATCCATAAAGGACAATCCTGCCCTGGGGACAACCCCATAGGCCCAGCTAATCGTGTCGACAATCTTGAGAATAATATAACTGGCAAGAAGCCAGCCTGAAATCTTGGCCAGTGTGTTAAAAACACTCCTTTTAACCAGCTCTTTTCCTGTGACCTTCTGGGTTATCCATACGATTAGCAGGGTAAAAGACGGGCCTGACGCAATAGAGGAAAGGATAAATAAAAAGAAGGTCCATGGCCATATAAGGAAACCCTCCCTGAATGCAAAAGGGCGGGCAAAAAGTACTCCATACATTCCTCCTAATGAACCTTGATGAAAGAAGGAGAGAAATGTTCCTGCAGCGGCAAATAGGGCCACTATGTGGTGAAGATTATTCCCAAAGATGTTAAATTCCGGAACCTCATTTAGTTTTCTATTGGAAAGTATTAAAGGGAGATATTCAATAGTCAATACACCAAGATATGCTGTGATACAAAAAGAGACCTCTGTTAACATGGAATGGACATTGGCATGCCAGAAAATAAACCATCCCCTTATTGGCTGCCCTATATCTACTCCCAGCATTGCAATAGCAGCTGAATAACATATGAAGCCAATAACAACGGCAGGATTGATAATGGCCTTAAGTTCCTCCTTGCCAATGATATGGGTCAGGAATCCTGTAAAAAATGCACCTGCACCGAGGGCAATTATGGCAAGATCAAACACGATCCACAGGCCAAAGGCAAAATAGTGATTCATATTTGTCTGGTTCAGCCCTTTATAGAAACATAAAAAGGCTGACACCAGGCCCCAGCCTATAATAAGGAGCCATAAAAACATCCATGGCGCAAATGTCTTTAACGAGCATCTTTCAACACCCTTGGGGATCAAGGGCAAATCCATTTTTCTCCTCCAGCTTTATTAATCCCCGCCTTTATATTCCCCTGACAGATAGTTATCTGCCATACGCCTCACCCAGTTTTTAGTGCTACTATAATATACCTTGGGCTCTGTATTGAGCCTCTCCAGCAATCTGAAGGCATAGGAGCTCTTGATAAGCTCGGAAACCTTATGCTTAGGGTTATTAAGGTCACCAAAGGTTATGGCCTTTGTGGGACAGGCCTCTACACAGGCAGGAATGTATTCATCCTCTTTCAGATCTCTCCTACCCTTTACATATGCCTTTGCCTTAGCTCTCATGAGCCTGTGGTGGCAAAAGCTACACTTCTCTACCACACCCCTCATCCTCGGGGAAACCTCTGGAGAGAGGTATCTATCCATACCTTCAGGGAACCAGGGATCAAACCAGTTAAAAACCCTTGCATGATATGGACATGCAGCCATACAGTATCTACAACCTATACACCTTGTATAGATCTGGCTTATTATTTTACTGGTTGGATCTTTGTCGGTTGCTGTTGCCGGGCAAACAGGTACACATGGGGGATTATCACATTGCATACATGGTCTGGGGATATAAACGACCTCAGTTTCTGGAAACTCTTTTCCATTCGTTACCATGTAAATCTGAAGCCATGTTATATTCCTTGTCTTATCCGATTCATCATACATTACAGGAACATTATTCTCAGACGCACAGGCAATAAGGCATACACCACAGCCAGTACACTTATCTAAATCAATAACCATCCCGTATCTATTGCCCTTAGTGCTATCTTCCTTTTTCATTCCCTATCCTTTACCACGAGAACCGTTATGAGGTCTTTATATAACCTCTAAACTACAATCCCACCTCCGTGTAATACTTCACAATTACGGTAACGTTTATGGGTTACGGTGGAGCCTGTCCCGACTATACCGTCGGGGATGCCCGCCCTGTTAAATCGCCCGAAGGGCGTCCCCGATAAATAGGGGAATTTAACAGGGCACGTTTCGTTGCTCGGTAACGTGAGCCGTCTTTTTATCTTCACGTTACCTTAACCGTTAAACGATACCGGCCCGCCCGCCTCGCCTGAGCGCTCGCGAAGGCGGGCAGGCTTCGTTACCGTCATCGTTACCGAAATACTGAAGATTATATCTTGATCAACTTAACCCTGGTATTCCACCATACAGGTTGCCCGCTTAAGGGATCCTCAACCTGGTCAATTATCTCATTAGGATTTACACCCTTTCCCTTTAGGTATTTATCATAGGCAGTATGTCCAAGACCTACAGGAATAAAAATAACATCAGGCATAGCCCCGTGAAAAAGATGAATCCTTACCTGTACCTCGCCCTTAGGGGATCTTATAATCGCCTTTGAGCCTTCCTTTAAACGATATTGAGATGCTGTCTTTGGATTAACCTCCACAAAGAGATCATCTCTTTTAAGCTGATGATCGAAAAGTGTTTTATTCAAGTATGGTGGATTTCCTATCCATCCACTTGCCAGGTTGATTAATTCCATAGGGAAAAGAAGCAAGGGATATTCCTTCTTATCTGCCCCTGATTTTATCTCCTCATAATGGGGCATATACACCTCATCTCCCTTTGAGCTTATGCCCAAATCCAAGAGGGCATCATCAAAGGATTTCCCCTTTGAATAGGCCTTAAGGGCCAGTTCTATTTCAGTGGAGAAAAATTCAAATTTTTTGCTTGGCGTTTGAAAGATATCTGACCATCCTTCAAAGGAGTGGGCAGGGGTGGACCAGTATCCATTTTTCTTGATATCCGCCCATGAAACCTTCTCCCTTCCTGAATCATAAAGCCCCCTGACCCTCTCCTTTAAGGCCTCTTCAAAATTAGCCCACTTAAAGGAGCCGCCAACCGGGTCGCCTATTTTTTTTGCCAGGGATATAATCACATCCCCGCTATGTCTCGTCCTATAAATTGGTTTTACCACTGGCTGGGAAAGGGCATAAAGGGGATATTGAATCCCAGTTGGCCATACAATATCAGCCATTTTTTCAAGATGGGTATGATCAGGCAGTATCAGGTCTGCCATAAGGGAGGTTTCATCCATAAATGGAGAGAAACTAACTATAAAGGGTATCTTGGCCATTGCCTTGATAAAACTCTGGCTGTCTGGGATGGTGAAGGCAGGATTTGCAGAACATAGCAGAAGGGTATCAATAGGGGAGCCATGGCCACTATTTATCGCCTCTGTAAACTTATTTATTAGGCTCCTGGAAAATGGATATCTTGGAGTTCCAGCAAGATCCACCCTTGTCTTTTTAAGGCCATCCACGGAAACAGGATCATATTCCGGATCTGACCATGGAGCCAAAGGAATATCATCTGTTATTTGAAGCCCTCCCTTTTTATTTACCCTTCCTGCCAATGCATTAAGGGCATGTACAGCCATAAATTCATACAAACTGCCAGGGAGTGTACCCTTCCCTTTTCCAGCAAGGGCAATAGGTGCATGGGCTAATGCAAACTTTCTTGCCACCTCAATAATTACCCGTCTGCCTACTCCTGTTATATTTTCTACAATCTGAGGAGAGTACTTTTCTAAAACAATTCTCGAAAATCCCTTATGTTTAACCCCATCTTCCTCAAACCAATCAGTAAAACCAAATGTATAATCTTCAATGAATTCTTTGCTATATAGTTTTTCCTTGATAATCACATGAGCCATTCCCAAGGCCAGGGCTGCCTCTGTTCCTGGAAATGGTGCAAGCCAAAGGTCAGCCTTTGATGCGGTATTTGAGACCCGTGGGTCAATCTGTACCAAATAGGCTTTATTCTTTACCCACTCCCTCCAGGCACTCAGCATCCTTCCCGGGGCTCCCCATCCATCAAAAAGGCTGCATCCAAAACTCACTATAAAATCGGCGTTTTCCAAATCAAATGCTATAGGGCCATTACTTCCCTGCATAAGGAAAGTAGCCATATCATAGGTATCTTCTTCTCGTGGCATAACCATATAGTTAGGGCTTCCTATAGAGCTGAGCAGTCTTTTAATGAGAAGGGCCATGGTAGAGCGAGACTGATTTCCATCTATAGCTGCCAGTTTTTCGGGACTTCCTTTCTCCCTCAACCCTTTTATCCTTATAGCCAACTCATCTATAGCCTCATCCCAGGGTATCTCTTTCCACTCCTGAGATCCCCTTGGTCCAACCCTTTTCATTGGTGCCTTCCACCGGATCCCCTCATTGTATAGAATTTGGAGACCTGCCATACCAAGGGGGCATATCCCTCCCTGATTTACTGGATAATCACCCCTGCCTTCTATCTTTACTGCTCTGCTGCCAACCTTTCTGACCTGAATGCCACATGCACCGGGGCAGAGAGTACAGACAGAGTTTATATAAGAAAATTTTCCTCTAACCGGCACAGGCACCCATGACCAGTTCTGGGTCCATATGGCTATATCATCGATAAGCTTCCAGGGAAGTGGGGACAAAAGGATTCCCCCTGCTCCTCCCACGGCAAATTTGATAAAATTCCGTCGGTTAATCGCCATTTTCTCTATCCTTTATTTATGACATACAAAGCAGGCGTTGTTATCTTCCTTTCCTTTTTTAGTATGGCACTCAGCACAATCATCCATCTTCATATTATCCCATGTATTTTTCTTGTATCCGGCAATATTCCTTCCCCAGATATCGATACTGTAACCGGTTAATCTGTTAACCTTATATGGGGGTGATGTTTTTCTTGTGGCAAAATCGCCATGGCAGACCTTGCATTCGATCTCAGCCATCTTTACATGGGCAATGTGTGGGAAATATACGCAATCTGGTTGGCGTGAGTAGACCAGCCAGGGGATTTCCTTTTCTGGCTCAACATAATCAGTAAAAAGCTTTACCTCTTCCGGGCTTTCAGTTAAAGGGGATTCTGGATCCTCATGACACTCCATGCACTTTTTAATTCCAGGGATTCCAGAAAATGTTCCGTCTTTGTAGAAAAAATGGCATTCCTCACATTCCAATCCAGCATCCGATTCTGGGCCATGGCTGGTATGAGAAAAGCTCAGTGGCTGACTCTTTTCAGAGTAAAGAATAAGAGGGAATACAATCCATCCAACAATGAGGGCCGCAATTAAACCTACTAAGAAGAATATCCATCCACCCTTTGTAGACTTTCTTACCTCTTTTGAATCAGCTTCCATGCGAGCCTCTTTTTGCCTTTTTCTATCAATAATTAATTGCTGCCCTTTTATCCGATGCTTTTCTCTTTGTCAAGGGAAAAGACCCTACGATTCCTTTCCCCCTTTGTTTTCAAAAGTCACATACCATATGACACTGATCCCTAATTCCCCCGTCCTGTGGAGTACTTACCCTGTGGAATGTGCAGCTATTCCACCAGGGCCAAGCTACTCCTCAAGGATAGGAAAGAATGACCTATCCAAAAGTGTTTACCCCGTTAAATCTATAACCTATTTAACTGAGGGGTGGTCATAAATAATCATTGACAAAGTCCTTTGATATGCTGATAATCAGGTATATTTAAAATATCGGAGGATGCTATGGTCAATAACAATCCCCTCGTACAAATATTACGCCTCGTGGACGAAGTCTACGAAGTG
>JAUWZV010000074.1 GCA_030615105.1 Desulfobacteraceae bacterium | reverse complement strand
AATCTCTAACTCATTGAAAATACAAAAGATTGCCACGTCGCTTCCCGCCACGTTTCACTCGCGGCTTCGGCTCATCCTCGCAATGACTTGTAAGATAATTTTTCAAAGGTCTCATACCCTATAGCTCAATACCCACGGTCTCACGTATGGGTAAAAGTCAGCCCACCGAGGGAGGGGAACTGAAAGGATGCCATTCATCCCTGTGCACAGCACGGGGTATTCTGGCATGTTTTCATAAATATTTTACTAATTTTTTTAATCTTGAAGGTTTAGCTTGTAAAGATTGCTGCAGCAAAACCGACCGCTGATCTGGTAGAATCTTCTCTGAATATTTCATAGTTTAGGAGGTGTCCATGGCTCGGGGGAAGGGTTTCCAAAAGACAGGCAAGGACGGAAAATCCGCAGACATTGAATCTATCCTCAATTTTTCTTGACTCTGACCAGAAGCTATCAGCATCCATAGTGGAGAGAAAATTTAAAAGCTGTCTATCATGCCTCTCAGATTGATCAACGATTAAGGAAGCAGGCATATCATGACCAAATTTTGGCCCAACATGGGAGAAATCAACTCCTGCTATTAAGATTGTACCCTCATCTTTTGCGGCATCTGCTAAAATCTTTAAGAAATCACGTCCTTTGAATTGATATTTCTCCCTGCTATAATCAGGTAAACACCCTATGAGAGAACCGCACAGTATAGGGACTATTGTAAAGGAAACATCTCTAAGAATGTGTTGCAGGAATATGAGTTGAAACTCGATAGAATGCTCATCTCTATGAACAAAATCGTCTCTCGAAACTATATTATCGCCTATTTTCATCAACTCCATTACCACTTTTTGATCGGTCTCGACCCTTCCTAAGGGTGTTTCAAATGATTTTGTGGTCAATGAAAACATTTCCTTAACCATAGAGTGACCAACACCTAAGATGATTACCCTTTCCGGAGTAACTCCTTTAATTGCCTGATATGCACTTGAATAAACCCTCTTACCCGCCTCCAAATCTATATGTGGAGCCACTAAGGCAGTAATTTTACCACGTGGAAATAATGGAGCTTCTTGGGTAGCCAGAATAGTTTCCAGCCTACTCCTTAACTCTTCTGCCTGACTTGGATATGATATACCTGCATGAGAGCAATATCTTATCTTCTGGGCTGAAAAATTAATAATGAGCTCCTTTCTTGCCTCTCTATATCTTGGACTATCCAGCAAATAGGAAGAATCGAGTTTAGCCAATAGGCCCTCAACTTCCTCAATTGATATCAACCGTCCTCCTTGCTGTCGCATGAGATCTAATTGAATATCCCTCACCGATTGTGTTCCATCCAACATTGTTATGAGTTTGTATAATTCAGGACTGATTCCCTTATCCTCCTCTACCATGCCAAGCCTGTCATGGATCATAATTACCGTTCTACCAGCAGATTGTACTGGAATAAAATCGAGATCCTTTCTTACTTTTGGTCTTTCTACATCCATTTTTAGTGCCTAAAGTGTGCTAAAGTTATAAGTGCCTAAAGTTATCAGCCCTAAATACCCCATCACATATCCCATATCGCAAATCTACTGTTTCTAATAATTTTAAATCGTAAGTCAATATTGATGATTTCGTAAAAAGTCAAAAAGCATGTCATTGCGAGCGGAGCGAAGCAATCCCTGGCCCAGACCTGAACCGCATGGATGCAGTAAAAGAAAAACTAGCTAACCAGAAGGAGCAGGACTAGTGTCTGATGCACATCATGTCGCGCCAGGGCGGGCTCCTGTAACATAAGTTATTGTATTTATAAGATTGCTTCGCCCACCTCAGGCGGACTCGCAATGACGCCGGGTCATAACTTTTTACGAATGCATCAATATTATCTCTGAAAGAGCCCAATAAACTCTAATGGCAGAGGTTTTTCAAAAATCCTTGACCAGCTATCCTATCTACCCTATCATCCTTCTGGATTTAAAAAATACATATTTTCTTTAGCATATCATGGATAGGATATGAACTACAAAAAACTAAAGAGGAAGTTGAGCAAAATTAGCTCTTCTCATAACTTCAAGAAAAAAAAAGCTCAATATGCCACTCTTTACCATATTAAACTCAAGGAACAGAAGGATATCATTGGTATGAAAAAGGCCGGCAGGCTTGCGGTTGATATTCTCAACCATATTGAGGATCATATAAAACCAGGAATTACCACCAATTATATCAACTACCTTGTAGAAGAATTAACCAAAAAAAACAATGCATTCTCTGCCCCCCTGGACTACCAAGGCTTTCCAAAAAGTGTCTGTACCTCTGTCAATAATGTGATCTGTCATGGAATACCAGATGAAACTGTTTTAAAAGACGGTGATATCGTAAATGTTGATGTTACTCCTATACTGGATGGATATTATGCTGATGGTAGTAAAACATTCTTTGTTGGGTCTCCTGGAAAAGATGCCCAAAAGATAGTTTCTGTAGCCAGGGAGTGTCTTCGGCTTGGAATTCTAAAGGTTAAACCAAAAAATAGAATTGGCGATATTGGTTATGCTATCCAGAGATATGCAGAAGGCCAGGGATGTTCAGTTGTCAGGGAATATGTGGGTCATGGTGTTGGATTCGAGTTTCATGAACCGCCCCAGGTTCCCCATTTTGGGAAAAAAGGCCAGGGCGTTGCCCTTGTTCCTGGTATGGTATTTACTATAGAGCCAATGATAAACCTTGGAAAACACAACCTCCATGTTCTTTCTGACAACTGGACAGTTGTTACAGATGATGGGAGTCTTTCCGCCCAATTCGAACAAACAGTTCTGGTAACAGATAACGGCTTTGAGATTTTGACACCGTTTGATTAACCACTAATGATCCTCTGTTTTTCCCCACCGGTCATCGGTAACTTTAAGCTCAACCTTTTTATGCCGTGCCTCTTCATCCGCAACCTTCCTCTCCTTAGGGGTAAGGTTATGATAACAGGCAGCACATAGGCCGGTTTTATTAACACACATCTTCATTGTGTTACATTGGACACAAGTCCTTTTTGCTACGGCCATAGCTATCCTTTTGGTATCCTTCAGGATAGCTAAAATGTTCGGCTCTTCACCTCTGGCCTTCCGAATCTTTTCAAGGTATATTATCTTATGACTATTTCTCTGATCGTTCTTCATATGCCTCTTTCAGTTATCATTTCACCACCTGGTATGGCAGGATCTTCACTGTTCTCTCAGAAAGGGGCAGCTCCACAAGCCACCTGCCGAATTCTTCCAAGTTGAAGACCTAAAGGTCTCCGCTATAGGTTTCTGCTACGTATTTCCGCTACAGATCTCTACTGCTACATGTTCAAAAAATCAAAAATATCCACTCCATATACTAAAGACCCTGAAAACTGATAGTCCCTGGCATTATTAGCAATGCCTTTTCTTTTAGGATTTTCGAGTATATATCGCACTATATCCTCGATAGATTCCTCTTTCCTCAAAATGTGATCATAATAACTCTTCTGCCATAAGTTCAATCCTGTCTCCTTTTTATATGCAAAGCCGCTTACCTGTTTATAGTTCTTGATAAATGTAATTAGATTACTTTGATCATTATTCCCGATAGTAAAAATATGAAGATGATCAGGCATGAAACAATATACAATAACTTCAAAACCATTTTTTAGGCTGGCTTCTTTCAGAATCTTTAGGTGAATATCCACTATCTCTTTGGAATGAAAAAGTCCTCTTCCATCTTTAGTATTGCAGGTTATAAAATAGGCCCTCCTGCCTTCATAAATGCTCAAATCCAGCCGATTACTCTTTCTCTTAAAATGCATGGTCTATATCGATAAACAGGAAATCCAGACGCTAAAAAACCAATAAAAATTTTTGTAGGAAACTTTCAGGTTTCAATTAAAAATCTTGTGGAGGAAGGCTTTAGCCTTCCATATATTTGGAAACCTAAAGGTTTCCGCTACGGATTTTTGCTATGGGTTTACGTCACGGGATTTCGTTTCATTTTCCTGTTTCTTTCGCATATATCGCTTGATTTTTAACATAACCTATCCCTTCATGATTTAAGATATCTCTTTAAATCACGGTAAAAGTTCTCATGTCCCCCAATGGCTAGAAAAATGACTTCCCTTTCTCTTTCATCAACTTTATAGGCAAGAAGGTATTCCTCTCCCAGGAGGGTAAATCTCATGACAAAGACATCTTTCAAGTCCCCTTTCTTTTTTTCACCAGAACAAGGATTTAGGGCGATTTCATCCTCGATAAGATTTATCTGGTTTCTTAAGGGCAAAGGGAGTTTCTTTTTTATGCGGTTATATTTCTTAAAGGCAGATTGACGATACAAGAATTCATCCTTTCCAGACAGGCTCTTTTTCTCCCGCCCTGAGCCCTGAGATTGATTCCTTGATATCAGCTACAAATGTTGGATGTAATTGCTCTTTCATTTTCACCCAATCACGTAAAACCATCTCTATCTGCCTGTTTAAAGAGCGGCCCTCATCCCTGGCTATTGTGGCAAATATACTCCTCAATTCTCTGTCGATTCTGAGGGTTAGATTTTCTTTGGGCATATCTTTCACCTCCCAATCATTACTGAAATTATCCAATTATTCATATACAATAAAAAAGAAGCATTTGCAAGCGCCATTGTCTTTCATCAGCAATTCTAATTTTGGCTTTTGAAGGCATGAAGAGATAGAAAAAGTTGAAATTTGCTGCTTCAGGTAAAGATGGACATATTGTTAGTTTTTCAACTGTATCTCATTGATAGCGTCTCTGGCTTGTCCAGGTTAGGAAAAAAGCGACAATTGCTTATCCTTTGCCTTCTTTTTCCCTTTTTTTAATTCACCCCTTTTAATCAACTCTTCTTTGATATTGCCCAAAAAGGGGGAAATAGGCAGGCTTATCCAGTTACCATAAAGATTTCTTTTTTTTGCATGGGATAAAAAAAGCACCCTTTTAGCCCTTGTCATACCCACATATAAGAGCCTTCTTTCCTCTTCTATGTCAGAACCACCTTTTGTAAAGAGTGTGTAAGGTAAGAGACCATCTTCGCAGCCTATGATAAAAACGTATGAAAACTCTAGGCCCTTTGCTGCATGGATTGTCATGAGGGCAACCTGCTCTGTTGATGGATTGTAGGTATCAGCAGGGCTTCCTAATTGCAGTAAGGAGAGAAATGAGGAGAGATCAGGGCCATATCCCTTAGATAGGGAAATGAGTCTCTCAATATCATCTTTATGAGAAACCGTGATGTCAGGAAGATATATCTTAATTATTTCCCTGATATATTCCTCTATTGAGTGTATATCTTTATTCCCTTTGATTTCCAAAAGGGCGGCTTCAGATAATCCTTTTATCTGTTTTTCTTTTACTCTTTGAATCAATAACCTGTTTGAGGGCATTGCAACAAGGCGGAGGATATCTATAATTGTGCTAACAGGCTCATGTTTAAGGAAAGGCTCTTCCCCAACAAGTTGAAAGGGAATACCATGGTCATTCATTGCCTTAATAATATCTGGGGCCATTCTTGAAAGCCTGAACAAAACGCCAAAGTCAGCGAATGAGGTTACCCCAACTTCCTCACTACCATCTGTAATTTCGCTATCAAAGGAGAAAAATCTAACCCCTCCCATCAGTTTTTCTATAGTCCTGGCTACAAATTCCGCCTCGCTTTTGGCAGTTGGACACTCCTGGATATGGATTGATACACCTTCCTTTATTCCCTCTAATGGATCATTTCTCCCCAGCGGCTTAACAACCTGAGCAGATGCCTCAAGGATCGTCTTTGAACACCGATAGGATTTTTTAAGCTCGTAGATTGACCCGGTTGGATAGTCATCTTTAAACCGCTGGATAAAGCTGGTATCAGCTCCCCTGAAGCCATAGATAGCCTGATCAGGATCGCCAATGGCAAAGATATTAGAGTCCTTCCCAGGTGCAAGAAGCCTGATCAGATTATATTGGGCAAGGTTTATATCCTGATATTCGTCTATACATATCCATGGGTATCTTCTTCTTATCAATTCCCCTATGTCACTACTATCTTTAAGGAGTCTAACTGGATAAACAACAAGATCATCAATATCAAAGGCATTTTCCATCTTTAACTTGTCTTCATAGGCAGTATACAGATTTGCCAGCTCATAATCATTAATATCTGAAGGGATTTGCATCCTGTTTTTTACTAAACTTATATCCTCTGAAACCCTATGGAGATCCCTGTTTTTTATGCCCAGAAATGATTTAAGAATATAGGCCTTTTCATCATCGCCAAAGATAGCAAAATCTAAGGATCTCCCAAACTTATGTGCATATTCTCTTAGCAAGGACATTCCAAAGGAGTGAAATGTGGTGATGGTAATCTCTTTTGTTTTTCCTTCATCATCAAAGGCAATTTTTATCCTCTTTTTCATCTCAAGAGCTGCCTTATTGGTAAAGGTAATAGCCAGAACAGCAGCAGGATCTACTGCCCAATATTTGACAAGCCTTGTAATCCTCATTGTTAATGTTAATGTCTTTCCAGTACCTGGCCCTGCCAGAATCAGGCATGGGCCTTTATAATGATTTACCGCCTCCTCTTGTATGGGATTCATGGTGATAGCATAGGTAGTTTCATTAAATCGCCCTTTTCTATCCCCCCCCACCCTAACCCTCTCCCCCGTGTGGGAGATGGCAGGGTGAGGGGGTGAAGACCTGGAGATATTGAGCAGATAGGCTTCACCCCTTTTATCTGGCCTTTTATATGACTGATCAAAAAAGGATATCTGGGATGAGAGAGATTGAATCTCACCAGGTGAAAATACCTTTATCCGACCAAACTTGCCATCATATCCCTCCTCAATATAAACCTCCCTGTCCCTAAGCCTTCTAATACCTTCTGCCAATATTTCATCCCCAATCTCCCTAATCTGGTCATAGGAAAGATCAAGGAGGATAGAGAATTCTGCACCTCCCTTTTCTAAAAGATATTCGTAATGTTTATTTACCTCTTTGCTGTTTGGGCCAACACCTTTGATCTCCGCGATAAGATTCTTTAAGGGAGTAAGAGAATAAAATAGATGTTTATTTGCCCTTAACTCCGGGTCCACTCTATCAGCAAGCTGCATAACCCTATTCAATACCCCAACCGTTACCTTTTTACCACATACGGGACATATTCCCCTATATTTGGCTGTCTCTTGAGGTGTCCAGCAAATGCCGCACTTCCTGTGTCCGTCTAAATGATACTTCCCTTCTTGGGGAAAGAACTCTATTGTACCTAAGAATTTATGTAAGCTGTCTCCTCTCATTGCGGCAATTATACCTGGATAAGAAAGGTCTGAATCAAAGAGATTTGCCTCCCTCCCCAATCTTTCCGGCGAGTGGGCGTCCGAGTTGGAAATCAATGTATATCTATCCAAAAATGAACAGAGCCAGTTCATTGGTGGATCAGATGAGAGACCAGTCTCCACTGCAAAGATTTGTTCTGCAAGATCATCAAAACATTCTTCCATGGTATCATAACCGCTCTTTGCACCAAGCACAGAAAACCATGGTGTCCATATATGGGCAGGAATAAGAACAGTATCACCGCCTGCCTCCAGGGCTATCTCTAATAAATCCTTTGATGTGATTCCAAGTATGGGCCTTCCATCAGACCTGATATTCCCCAATGTTTCTAACCTACCCTGTATCTTCTTTACTGCGTCAAATGAGGAGGATAGAATAAGGTTATGCACCTTTCTAACCCTACCCCTTTTTTTATAGATGCTGCTTATCTCCCCAGAAAGAATAAACCTGACTGGTTGCTCAACTGAAGGTAGGAGTTTATCTCTTTCTATGCGATATTCATCTTTGAGTCTAAAGAGGCCATCCTCTGCTGATATGAGCTTCTCTTTCAGCTCCTCATACCAGCCTGGATGAAATACATCACCTGTTCCAATAACGTGGATTCCTTTACGATGTGCCCAGAGTTCCAGATTTTCCGGAGTAAGACTACTACTGGTAGCAATGGAATAATGGGAATGAATATGAAAGTCGGCTATAAAATGCATTTTGAGTGCCTAAAGTACTTAAAGTTAAAAGATGGATGATAAATAAATTTGTAAACCCATAATCTTATATTTGTTGGTAATGACCCTTTAATGGTTGGTTGAGTTAAACGGTTGCAGCCCGCCCTGGAGTGACTTGATCGAAAAAGTCTGTTGGCGCTTTAATACTTCATAGGCGAAAGTTGGAGAAATCAGGCACTCTTAGTCAGGCCTGCCCGCCATCTGGCAGGCGGGTCTGGGCCAGGGTTGTGCTGCTCGTAAAAGGATTCGTAGAACCGTTGACGGTAGACGAAACGAGCAGCGCAACCAAATAACTAATGGCAGATAAATCAAACAAGATTAAAATTTCCAAAAGTGAAGACAATGAAATCCATTCCACCAAACTTTAGGCACTTATAACTTTAGGCACTTTAGGCATTTACAACTTTAGGCACTTGTCTGTTGTTTTCGGTAAGCATAAATAATTTCTGCACAGAAAAGAAATATGGCTGATGCATAAAAGATCCATAGAATCATCAGAATTATTGTATTCAATGAGCCATACACAAGACCAAAATTAGGGTTATGTTTAATCATCCAACCAAAAACATGTTTGGCCACCTCCAACATAATGGCACAAATGAAACCTCCCACCATGGCTTCCCTCAAGAAAATCCTACCTGGAGTCACTATAGCGTAAAGTGCACTTAAAAAAAGGAAGGACAATACTAAGGGAAAGATATATTTGAGTCCTATACTATTTAAAAAAAGTGGCACTAATGTGATACCGAAATAATTGTTCAGCTTGATAAAGGCATCTATCGCTAAATTAAAAACCTGAAGAAAAATGAAAACAAGCCCTACTACGGGCACAAATAGCAAGGACATAATCTTAGAAATCCAGAAAGGTCTTAAATGTTCCGCCTTGAATACCCTTTTCAGGGAAAACTCAATAGAGTCAAAAATAAGGGTGCTTGCCCATAACATAAAAACTACAGCAAACCAGGCAAAAATCCCGCTACCCAGATTTATCCGACCTACCTCATTTAAAACGTGTTTACTGATAAAGGGAATAAACTGGCTGATATATGAGCTTACTTTTGGTAATATCTGGCCCTCAGAGCCAACAAAAAGACCAACCAGGGAGACAAGAAGATAGATAAAGGGGATAAGTGAAAGAATAGCATAAAAGGCGATAGCAGCCGAGAGATTAAGGCATCCATCTTCCTTAAAAGATAGAAAAGATTTTTTAAGGATATAGACTATAGACATCTATCTGACTTTAAGATAGGACAGCAGATGCACTGTCTCTCTATCTGTATATATGAATATCTCGTGGCCCACAACCTCATCTACCTTGAGGCTCTTTTTGACCATTGGAACCACATCTATTCTCATTACCTTTAACCAGTCACCAGTAAAATTAATCCGGGTTACTATTCCATGCCTATCAATACAGTAATTGATTCCGTATTGGTTAAGGACCATGGCCACAAATCTATTCTTTCTTTTGCTAACTGTGTCTGCCCTCTCTTTCAAGGCCCTGATTTGAGCCTGGGCCTCTGCCCGGGGAACCGGAATTAAGGAAAAGATAAACAATGAGAAAAGAATGAAATAAATAAATAGTGCTGATTTAAATTTCATCTCCCCCTCCTTAAAAGAGAATCAGTATATTAAACCTATATTTTATAAGAGATTATGTCAATATTACCTATTTTTATATTTGTTACTGATTTTTCTCTCCATGTGAGGAGGTTAGATAAAAATTTGAAAAGTTACAATATGTGATTATAATATTTGATATAAATTTATTTTTTTAATAATTTATTCCCAAATACGCAGTGCCTGCTGCCCTTTTTCAGTGCTTAGGAGTCCACCAGCCTGAAGATAGGGGATAGGCCCTCCAGAAGTATGGCGGGCAAGCCTTCGGGGATTAAGGAGAAAATATGATAAATGAATCAAAATTAAGCTTTGAGCAAGGCCCTATTAGGCCGCCTAATGAAGCACGAAGTCTTCTTTTAAGGATAACTCGCAACTGCCCCTGGAACCAGTGTCTTTTTTGTCCGGTATATAAAGGACAAAAGTTCTCTCTTCGAGGAGTAGAAGAGGTTAAAAAAGATATTCAGACAGCCAGGGATATTATGGATGATATAAAGGCCCTTTCATGGAAGATGGGGGAAAGTGGCCAGATAACAAATTCGGTTATAAACCATATTATTAGTAATCACATTTACAGTTACAGCTACCAGAGCGTGGCCTTATGGCTTCATTACGGGACCGGAGAATGTTTTCTGCAAGATGCTGACAATTTTGTCATGAAGACCAAGGATTTTGTTGATATCTTAAAGTTTCTGAGGGAAAAATTTCCCGACTTAAAGAGAGTAACCACCTATTCAAGATCAAGAACTGTTAGCCGGAAATCGCTACCTGAGATGAAAGATATAAAAGAGGCAGGTCTTGATAGGGTTCATATTGGTCTGGAGAGCGGCTCTGATTCAGTTTTAAAATTCATAAAAAAAGGTGTTACAGCGGAACGGCATATAGATGCCGGAAGAAAGGTGATAGAGGCTGGCATGTCATTATCTGAATATATTATGCCAGGGCTTGGGGGTGAGGCAATGTGGAAAGAACATGCCGTAGAAACAGCCAGGGTTCTTAACCAAATTAACCCTCATTATATAAGACTGAGGAGCCTGAGGGTTATTACCCGTGCCCCTCTCTACCAAAAGCTCGTGAATGGGGAATTTAAGATGCTTACAGATGATCAGGTGGTTGAGGAGATAAAGCTATTTATCGAAAATTTAGATAATAACATAACCAGTACCATCACAAGTGACCACATTATGAATCTTTTAGAGGAGATAAAAGGAAAGTTACCCGAAGAAAAAGCTAATATGTTATATGTTATTAAAAAATATCAAGATCTACCCGAATCTGAACGAATTATTTACAGAATTGGCAGACGAGGCGGGCTCTATTCGTCAACAGATGATCTTTATCAGGATCAAACCACCTATGACAAAATCAATAGATTGGCATCTGAGTTGCCTGTGAAAGGGCCCGATGGAATTGAAAGATTTATAAACGAAATGGCAGATAAATATGTCTGAGAAGAACTTAGGGGCTTCGCCCCAATTGGAATATTAGAGTGATGTAGTATTGGATTGATTGGCTCAATTGATTGACTGCTGACAATTGTGAATTTCCAACACCAATATTCAATTGACAAATATCAATATTCATTTTTTACTACCCACTACTCCAGTACTTTTACCCCGTTAAATAAGACCTTTTAAACACCTATATTTTAAGATAATCTGAGGAGCATAATAATGGCATATTTAAATAAAAAGCACTATTTAACGGGGCAGGCACTCCATTCCTCCATAGTTGGATTTGATTTGACATTTGGATTTTGTCATTTGAGCTTTCTTAAAGGAAAAAGTTAAAGCAACCCTATAATTAATTGCTTTTGCTTTAATCGGGTTTCATTTTATCAAAATTGTATATATGCCCTATTACCCTATATTTCTCGATCTGGATAATCGAAAAGTAATAGTTGTTGGTGGTGGTGAGGTAGCTGAACGAAAAATAAAAAACCTTCTTCACTATGGTTGCAAGATATATATAAGCTCCCCTCATCTTAGCCCTCATCTAAAACAACTGGTTGCTGAACACAAGATTCACCAGATATCTTATGGATCTTTAGATATGTATATGGATGATGTCTTTATGGTTATTGCAGCTACGGATGATCCTGAAGTCAACACTCAGATTGCCTCCCAGGCAAAAGAACGGGGAGTTTTAGTTAATGCTGTTGATCAACCTAAGGACTGCAATTTTATTATGCCCTCAATAGTAAAAAGGGGAGATCTTCAAATAGCCATATCTACAGCAGGCAAAAGCCCGGCCCTTGCAAAAAAAATCAGAAAAGAAATGGATAGTATGTTTGGGCAAGAATATGGTTCCTTTATAGAGCTATTGGGCCTGATCAGGATAAAGCTCTTTTCCCAGGGGGAACCGTCCTCAAAAAATAAGATCATCTTTCAAAAATTGGTTGACTCCAATCTTCTGGAACTGATCAAGAAAGGAAACAGGCGAGGGGTTAGGAATACTCTAAAATCTATCCTGGGAGAAGAATTCCCCATAGAGGATGCTGTTAAACAGGTCTTTAAAAAGGTGTAAAATGGATATCGTTTTTTTTAAGTTGACTCTCATTGTATATCTCATAGCTTCAGCCGGTTACTTGCTCTTTATCATAAAGAAAAATAAAAAAGTAGGCTACTGGTCACACAGGATTGTGCTTTTCGGTTTTGCACTCAATTCTATCTACCTTGCCCTTTGTTATTACCAGCTCGGTGCCGTGCCTGCCTTGAACTTTAAGGCAGCTCTCTCGTTTTTTTCCTGGACTATAATCGCCGCATATATCATTTTTCAGATAAAATTCAGGATTATGGTTTTAGGATCATTTGTCGTTCCCTTTGCCGCCTTTTT
>JAUWZV010000162.1 GCA_030615105.1 Desulfobacteraceae bacterium | reverse complement strand
GAAGCTTTTTCTATAAAGAGAAGGAGAAGCCCTTCGATGAGGCCTTGGAGACGTGTATAGGCGATATATGCCTGGAGTTTTCCCGTTATGGGTACCGAAGAGTTACAAAACAGCTCCACCGTGAAGGATGGATAGTAAATCATAAGAAGGTCTATCGAATCATGCGGGAGAAGGGCTGGTTGTGCCATCCCAGGAAGAAGAGATGGATTGCCACAACCAACAGCAATCATGGCTTTAAGATCTATCCCAACCTTGTTAAGGATCTGGCTATAAGCGCCATAAACCAGGTCTGGGTGGCCGATATTACCTACATCCATATCCTGACATGCTTTGTCTATCTGGCAGTTATTTTGGATGCCTATTCACGAAAAGCCGTTGGCTACGCACTGTCAAAGCATATAGATACAAACCTTACACTGCATGCTTTACGCATGGCCATGGAGGAAAGACAGCCAAAACAGGGTTGCATTCACCATTCGGATCGCGGTGTTCAATATGCCTCTTGTGAGTATGTCAAAGAGCTTAAGTTCTATGGTTTTCAGATCAGCATGAGCCGGAAGGGTAACCCCTATGACAATGCCTATGCTGAGAGTTTTATAAAAACCCTGAAGTCCGAGGAGGTCCACCTTTGGGAATATCGAACTATGGCAGATGTCCAAAAAAGAATTCCCTATTTTATTGAAGATGTGTATAACCGGAAACGGTTGCACTCTTCCCTGGGATATCGACCTCCTTGTGAGTTTGAAGCTATTATAACATTAACCCAAAACCCCTGTCAGAGTACTCTAATTACATCACTCTGATCTGTGCAACTCATGGGGGTCAGTCCAGATTTTTGGATTTTGAAATTGTCTAGAATTTAGAAATTAGGATTTAGGATTTTCCATACTGTATCGAGCATGTCTATGAGTCACAAAAAAAATGAAATAATAAGCCTATTGAAGGATTATTTTTTAGCCAAGGCCGATTCTTACCAGATTGATATGGCCTTTTTGTATGGCTCCCAGGCAGGAGGATATCCCAGGGATGACTCTGATGTAGATGTTGCTATCCTTTTTTTGCCAGATCAGAAAAATGAGGATGCGATATTTAAGAGGGTTACAGAGATTTCCTTCTCTATTTCAGGTATTCTTGGGAAAGATGTCAATCTGTTGATTCTGGATCGAGACTTCAGAAAGCCAATGCTCCAATATAATGCAATAGTTTTGGGTATACCGGTTTTCATCAGGGGTTTTGATAGTTATATAGATTTTTATCTGGAATCCTTGTATCAAATGGAAGATTTCAGTCTTTTTGGGATCGAGTGGCAATTGGCAATATCCGAAAAACGATTGAAAAGGGATTTGAATGGCTAATTTCAGATATGCCCGAGGAAGAATACCCGAATCCGCTGACTTCATTACCAGGGAGATGGCGGAATTTGATCATGATTATAAGGATAGAACTTGGAAAGATTATCAGCAGGATAGCAAGCTTCAAAAATTAATGGATCGCACAGTAGAAAATATATTGACTGCCCTAATTGAGGTAAGTGGGACGATCCTTGTTGAAGAAGGGATCAAAGGAGATAGTTACCAGGATATTTTGATGAAGGCAGGCGAACTCTTCTCTTTTTCTGATAAGGATAGGAAGGTTTTTGCAGAGCTATCAATTCAAAGAAACCGGTTGGCCCATCGTTACCTCAACTATAGATGGCAGGCCGTAAAGGCATATAAGGAGGCCAGTGACATTATCAATAAATTCCTCCTGTTGGTTAATGAGCGGGAAAAGGGGAAGGAAAAAATCGAATAGTTGACAATATTTGTCAGAAATCTGACAAAAAATGTCAAAAAAGAGCAAAAGATGGGTATAAAGAAAGGGATATTTTCAGACGGCAATAAAAAAAAGGGCCTATGTGCCTGATACCAAGTTGCAATCCTGTCATTGCGAGGAGTGAAGCGACGTGGCAATCTATCCTGTTGAGATTGCTTCACATTCGTTCGCAATGACCTCTATAAATAGTAGCCATTTGAAAGCAACTTGGTATGAAAACAAGAGGAATTATATAATCAAGCTGGAAAGTTCTACGTTATGGCATGATATTTGTGTATATTTAAATTGTTACGTAATGTATATTGCTAAGATTGAATGAAAGGGGGTGAGTGATTAATAGGCTATTTTAATTATTGATCATGATCAATATTTAGAAAAATTAAAGGAGAATAAAAATGTTAATGAAATTAAATAAGATGAAGAATCAAAAAGGTTTCACACTTATTGAGTTGATGATCGTTATTGCCATCATCGGAATCCTGGCGGCAATAGCCATTCCCCAGTTTAGTGCCTATAGAAAAAGGGCCTACAATTCAGCCGCCCAGAGTGACCTAAAAAACTTTATCACGGCCCAGGAGGCCTACTATGTTGATGAGTCAACATATTGTAGTTCAGAGACTCAGCTTGTGACTAGTTATGGTGCGATTACCTCCGATAAGGTTACGGTGGCAATTAATACAGCTACCGCTAATACATATGATATGACAGCAAGACACAGCACCGGTGCCGTAACCTACTCAATAACTGGCCCAGGCGGAAAAATTGAATAATTGATAAAATGGCAGGCTTTTTTATAGGGTCTGCCATTTTATCCTTTAAATTCCTTAATCCTTCTCCCCTCCTTTCCCTAAATCCTTTCCCATTTTTTTTAGAGAAGTAGATCTTTCGAGATAGGCACCTTTGAGGAGTGGTAAGATTATGCTGCTGTCAGGCAGTTCATCAAAGGCATCCTTTTGAAAAAATACCTTAGTTTTTGAGTAGACCACTTCCGGTGGCAATAAATCAAGGGTTCTGGATACAATACGTTTTGCGAGTTCCTCTTTTCCCATAAGATGGAGGGTTTCTGCTAAATGAAGGCGAGTGAATAATGCCCTCGTGTCTCTTGCTAATACAGATTTAAAACACTTTTCTGACTTTTTTAAGTCTCCTTTATATTTATAGGCAATTCCCAGATTATGTAGGGCTGTTAGATCGCTATGTTTTAAATCAAGTGCTTTTTTAAATTCAGCAATAGCTTCGTCAATCCTATCTCTTTTAAGTAGTATAAAACCAAGATTGTTGTGGGCCTGAGCGCTATTGCTATTGTAAGTTAGGGACCTTATTAGAAGATTATGGGCGTCATCATACCTTCCTCTCTTTGCTATTATCAAAGCCAGATTGTTGTAAGCATCTGCATAATAGGGGGCTATTTCTATGGCTTTCTCAAGGTGTTTTATCGCCTTATCTTCTTCATTATTGCTAATATATATCAAGGCCAAGTTGTAATGGGTTAGATGGTGGGTTTCAGCATGAGAGCCTCTTTTTAGTTTGAGAGCTACTTTGTATTCCGCAATTGCCTTTTCTTTTTGACCAGTATCACCATAATACCTGCCTAAATTGTGATGTGCTCTGGGCTGATTAGGGCTCTTGTCAACAGCATCTAACCAGAGACTCTCCTCTGTCTTCCAGATAAAGTTCCGCATAAATGTGCTGTGACCTTGAGCGATCAGAACCAGGATGATAAAAATTGAGAAGATTACCTGCATACTACGTTTATAGGAAAAGAATTGTATCGCCTTTAAGACTAAAATCGCTACTGGAACAAAAAATAACATGGAAGGAATATAATTTCGATGTTCAAAGACGAGCTCTAAAGGGAAAATAGAGGATTCTATTATATGGCTTAGGAAATAGAAGATAATGCAGTATGAAGCGAGGGGCCATTTCTTTGATTTTATTATGGCCAGGCCAAGGACAATAAAGATAATGAAAATGGCTATTATTGTTGAAGCTGGATTAATAAGGCTATGTGATATCGGGATGTTATGTATTATACACAATCTATCTGGCATGGGATATAATAAGAGGGTAATGTAGAATAATACGATCCTGGGTTCAGTTAAGATCCTCTGAAAGAGGGTAAATTCCCTGTGGTCATACCCTGAAAGTATTTTGGCAGAAAATATGGATGGGCCTTTGAGGACCAGTGCCAGGGCCACAGGGATGAGGATCAGGATGAGAAAGATGAGAGAATTCCTTTTGATATTTTCCTTTGTAAGCCCTTGGATTAGAAAAAGGTCAAAAAGGAATATGCTAATTGGGAGCATGGCGGCATTTTCTTTTGAGCCAAAGGAAAGAAGTCCAGCAATGAAACACAGAAGATAGAAGGCTACTTTTAGTAAATTCTGCTCGGATATTTTTCCCTTAAGATAAAAATACATCGACATGATATAAAACATTCCTGCCATGCTGGCCATCCTTTGGACGATGTAAGTTACTGCCTGAGTTTGAATCGGATTTATTGCCCACAGAATGGTTGAAAGCAGGGCGATAAAATAGGAATGGTGCGAATATATCCCCCTTAACAGCGGGAGATTAAGTGTATGATAGATGAAGAGGAATAGGAAAATGGATGTAAGAAAGTGAATGAGAATATTTACGATGTGATACCCCAAGACATCGAGCTCTCCGAAATAATAATTCAAGGCAAAACTTAGACATGCTACAGGCCTGTAAATAGCGTTTGGATTATTTTGATCAGAATAAAAGGCTCTTTTGATATTATCCCAGGAAAGATCCTTTAAATGTATATTGTGGTTGTCTTGAATTGTATGTTCGTCATCAAAATGCCATGAACAGTCGAAAGAATTGCCGTATATTGAGAAAATTATTATTGCTAAAGTAACTATAGCAAAAACTACTTTACGGCAGTTAGAGATA
>JAUWZV010000076.1 GCA_030615105.1 Desulfobacteraceae bacterium | reverse complement strand
GTGGTAGCGAAAGGAGCAACTAATTCAAGGATCTAAATCAAATATCGAATGTAGAACAAAGAATGATGAATGTCGAATTGTATTAGCTTGAAAATACTTCATAATTCGAAGTTCCTTGTTCGATATTCAAAATTAAATGTTGTAAAATAAACGAAATTAAAGTCCATATTTTCCTACCTACGGTGTCAAGTGTGTCTCAGACTCAGCTCGGTGGGAGGGGGTAGGGGAGGGGGAAAATGGGACGCCCCGCCCTGTGGACGGGGTAATTCACTGAAAATTATCCAGGGAACATTGGGAGCTAAATTTAAGGGTTAGGAAAGAGATTGGCGATTGAATTCTTGGTAGGCAGAGTACAGCCTCTGGCAAATGGTAATATAGCCTCCGATAACAAGTATCCACAAACCTAAAAGAAGGTATTTATGAAACAACAGCATTAGAAATATGATGAGGACTCTTTCTGGTCTTTGCAAAAGCCCTATAGAGCCGAATTCCAGAAATTTTTCTGCTTTTGCTTTGATATAGCTTGTAATCAAGGAGGCTATAAGGGCCAAGAGGCCAAGGAGAAAAATTTCCCTGTTTCCAACATTGAAGGCATAAAAGATGATAGCGAACAGTATTGCACTGTCAGAGAATCTATCCATTACCGAGTCAAAGAAGGCACCGATGGGTTTAGCACTATCGTTCCTTCTGGCCAATGATCCATCAAGGGCATCAAATAGCGAGAAAATCATAAAGAGACAGGAGCCTATTATCCAGTTTTCGTAATATATTAGAATAGATGCCAGGATTGTGCCGAGAAAGGCGGTCAGGGTTAATTGGGAAGCTGAGAAGCGGTGTCTGATCAAAAAATCTACGAAAGGCATTGAGGCCTTTTCAAAGGGTCCTTTAAGTCGATGTATCATTTTATTTTTCCTTTACCCTGTTAGAATGCCCCACTTGCCCCGTTAAATATGTTTACTAATAAAGGATGTCACATTTAAAGGACCTATTTAACGGGATTAACACTGGCTATAATTCCCCGTGTGAAATCTAACAGGGTTTACTAAACCCAAGTGCCCTACTAATTATATGTATCGAGATTTCTGCAACTTATTGATTTTATAGGGTTTTAAGATCCTCCGATATATGCTATCCACTTGGAGTGATGGAGCATTGGAGTAGTGGAATAGTAGGTATAAAAGCTGGAAAAATCAATTTTAGTTATCAAAAATTCCTCTGAACCCATTGCTCCAGTCCTCCATCACTCCCTGGCCCAGACCTGACTTGTAATGAGCTAATTGCATATACTCAACTCATGAGATATTACAGCGATAATATCGTATTCCATGCAAGTCGCGCCAGGGCGGGCCAATACTCCAATTGTGAGGGAACCGAACTAAGTTATAAGTATAGTAAGCTAAATGTCCTTTTAGGTCAAGTCAATGTTTTAATCATTCTGTTTAGAAGTTTGAAATTAGTGGAAATTAATTAGGGGAATTAGGGGAAATTAATTGACAGTCTTAAAGTAAACTATTAGTAAAAAAGTTTATCTATTTTAAGGAAGAATAAAAGTCCAATCTAGTATAAGGAGTCCAGATGAAATGGACTTAGGGGATTCACCTTATGGCTACTAAATCAAAGAGGGGTCTAATAAAGTTAGACGCAGAATTGTGCAAGGGTTGCTATCTGTGTAAATCAGTGTGTCCGTTAAACCTGATTTCTATTTCTGACAGGCTGAATCAAAAGGGTTATCATCCTGCCATTTATATTGAAGATGATATAGGGATTAAAGAGCATAAGTGCAAAGGTTGTGCATTGTGTGCAATAGTATGTCCTGATATAGCTATTGAGGTATATCGTGAGTGAAAAAATGTTATTGCGGGGTAGTCATGTTTTTGCTGAGGCAGCGGTCAGGGCTGGCTGCCGGTTTTATTTTGGTTACCCTATAACCCCACAAAATGAACTAACCGAATATATGGCAAATGCGCTGGCCTCTCTACCCGATGGTGTTTTCATTCAGGCAGAGAGCGAATTGGCTGCCATTAATATGGTGATAGGTGTTTCAATGGCAGGTAAAAGGGCCATGACCTCTTCATCCAGTCCCGGGATAAGCCTGAAACAGGAAGGGATTTCCTTCTTATCCGCTATGGAGCTTCCCGCAGTTATCATTAATACAATGAGGGGGGGGCCTGGATTGGGGAATATTGCCGCGGCCCAGGGAGATTATTTACAGGCCACAAGAGGTGGTGGTCATGGGGATTATCGGACCATTGTTTTAGCTCCAGGATCTGGTCAGGAAATGGCTGATTTTACGAGAATGGCCTTTGAATATGCTGACAGATACCGGATTCCTGTTATAATTTTAGGAGACGGGATGATGAGCCAGATGATGGAGCCAGTTGAATTTCCAGATCCAATTGACCCCAAATCTCTCCCACCAAAACCATGGGTTCTTGATGGTGCAAAAGATAGACCAAGCAGGATTATCAAATCTCTTATTCTCGATACATCTGCCATGGAGGAACACAACTGGAAGCTATTTAGAAAATACGAGATGATAGAGAAAGAAATATCCCAGGTGGAACTGTTCTTAACTGATGATGCCCGCCTGGTAGTTATTGCATATGGAACAGCCAGCAGGATAACAAAGGGTGCAATAAAGAGGGTAAGAGAGATGGGCCTCAAGGTAGGTCTTATGAGCCCTAAGACACTCTGGCCATTTCCAAAAAGATTTTTGTTGGAGATGAGTAGGGTTGTAACTGATTTCCTCGTCTTTGAGATGAGTACTGGTCAGATGTTAGAGGATGTTAAATTATCATTGGAAGGCAGGAGAAGAATCCATTTTTATGGCAGGCCTGGCGGTATAATATCTACGCCTGATGAAATTGCCAAGGTTATCAATAACATATATTTCAAGGAAGGACTTGAGACAGAGGGATAGATGAAAAAGGTTTTTGGAAAACCAAAGAGCTTGAAAGATGCAGTATTTCATTACTGCCCTGGTTGTGGGCATAGTATCATTCACAGACTTGTTGCTGAAATTATTGATGAGTTGAATATAGAGGAAAAAGTAATTGGTGTTCCTCCAGCAGGTTGTGCAGTGCTCGCCTATGATTACTTTGATATTGATATTGGAGAGTCTCCCCATGGAAGAGGGGCTGCTGTGGCCACAGGCCTAAAGAGGGCATTACCAGATAGGATCGTTTTCACTTATCAAGGTGATGGTGATATTGCGGCTATAGGAACAGCGGAGACGATTCATGCTGCTAACAGGGGGGAGAATATTACAGTCATATTTGTTAATAATGGTGTATACGGTATGACAGGAGGTCAGATGGCCCCTACAACAATAATTGGGCAGATCTCCACTACAACACCTGGTGGAAGGAACGAGAAAAGGGATGGAGCACCGATTGATTTGAGCGAGATGTTAGCTCTTACCGATGGAACTGTATACATTGAAAGGACGGCTGTTGATACCCCAAAGAATATCATTCGCACAAAAAAGGCGATCAAAAAGGCCTTTAGGGTGCAGATGGCGGGGTTGGGATTTTCTTTAGTAGAGGTTCTTTCACCATGCCCTACGAATTTGAAGCTGTCCCCGGTCCAGGCAAATGAGTGGATTGGCTCCACAATGACAAACTATTTCCCTTTAAAGGTCATTAAGGATAAGGTTGGGAAATTAGGGGCTTCGCCCCATTTGGAATAGTGGAATGATGGGCATAATTGTTATTTGTTAATAGTTATTTGTTATTCGAGTAACTAATAACGGATAACGGATAACCCAAATAGCCTGTATAAATCGGGTGTCAATAAAAATATTGTAATTTTCCCGCCTTGGCGGGATCGAAATTCCGAAAGTTTGGTATTATGCTTATAAAAACGGTTTTTTCAGGTTTCGGTGGGCAAGGTGTTTTGATGATGGGTTATATACTGGCTGTATCTGCCATGCGTGAGGGAATGCAAGTAACCTATTTACCTGCCTATGGTGCAGAGGTAAGAGGAGGTACGGCAAATTGCACGGTATCCATCTCAGATGAAGATATTGCCTCACCAGTAGCATCTTCCCCGGATTACGTTATTGCCCTGAATAATCCTTCTTTGATCAGGTTTGAGGGTCAGATTAAAACCAAAGGAACCATATTTTTAAATTCAGATTTGATTGATATCAATCCAGAGAGAGAAGACATTGAGGTCTTCAAGATACCAGCCAACACCTTAGCTAAAAACATAGGAAGTGAGAGGGCAATGAACATGATTATGCTGGGTGCCTTTGCATCTAAGGCAAAGATTACCAGCATTGATTCCTTAATGAATGGCTTAACTGAGGTCATTAAGACAAAGAGTAAAAAACAGGTTGAGATCAACAGGAAAGGATTGGAAATGGGTGCAAAATACGTTTTAAAAGGAGAGTAAAGATGCTTGCCAGAGAGATTGAATTAGCCTTGAAAAATGAGCCCGGACAACTCTCAATTGTCAGTGATCTATTGGGTTCCAATGGAATTAACATCATTGCCTTTTATGTTACTACAAGGGGCAAGGAAGGGAGTCTCAGGTTTGTAGCCAATGATCCAGACAGGGCTATAAATGTGTTAAAGGCAAGGGGTTATAAGATGAAGATAGAAGAGGTGATTGCCTGTGAAACACCCAATCATCCGGGGGGTCTCAATTCTATTCTGAAACCCTTAAAAAAAGAGGGGATTAATGTGGACTACATCTATCCATGCCTCTCCCGTCTGGGAACAGGTGGTACTGCTATACTTATTATTGGTGTAGCATCTAAAGATAGGGAAAGAACCCTTAATGTATTAAAAGAGAATTGGATCAGGGTATTAAACGAGGAGCTTTATAGATTATAAATATGTAGTCCCCACAGAATAATGCAGGTAGTCAAAATTCCCTTTGTGTCCCCATTCTATCAAAAATTTGCAGAGGACCCCGGGCGTGAGCCTGGGGGTGAATGCCTTAAATTAAATTAATTAATGCCTTTGGAGTGCCACGGGCGTAAGCCCGTGGGTATCTACTGAAAAAAAGATGTAAAAAGTCAGTCATACTGGATCTTTTAAGGCGATGAAAATTCTTCATGAAAACCCCCATGTTAAAGGCATTTAATAGGATTTTTCAATAAAGCGGGGACATTACCAAAATTCCTATTGATTGCTTAAATAAATATTGAAACAAATACGAATATCGAAATTAGAAATTTTTACCCCGTTAAGTGTCTATGATAAACAATTTGCTTGTTTTTCGTTAATTTAACTATTAGGAGCTAAGAACAAACAATTACTTAACGGGGCGGGCAAATCCGAAATTCAAATTATTAAATGTTCAAAACTTTATTCACTCCTACGCAATATTGATCCTGTTTTTCATAAGTTTGGAGTTCACTTTTACAAATGAAAGTGCACTTCTTCTAAATCATATTGTTTTGGATTTTTTATTTTGGTCATTTGAATTTGTTTCGGATTTCGATATTCGGATTTAGGATTTATCTACAGAGGTATAATGATGGATAATGAAATGTTTTCCATTGTTCTGGATACCCTTAAGAAGATTGAGAGAGAGAAATTATCTCTTGAGACAAGGTTGGAGATGGATGAGAAGGGTGATTTCCCCGAGGAACTTATACGCTTTATGCTTGGACCTGATATTGGTCTTCATCTGATCTTTATCCCGGCAGAATATGGCGGTTTGGGGGCAAGTGCTCTACAGATCGCACGGATATCAGAGGAAATGGCTAAGATAGATATGGCCATAGCTACTTCGTTTCTGGCAATCTGTCTGGGTATGGATCCTATCAGGGTAGGGGGAACAGAGGAACAGAAAGAAAAATACATCAGGCGAATTGCAGATGAGGGACTAATTCTCGGATATGGTGTAACCGAACCTGAGGCAGGTTCAAATGTCCAGGCACTAAAGACAAAGGCGGAAAGGGTGCTTGACGAGAAAGGTCAAATCAAGGGCTACAAGATAAATGGACAGAAACAGTTTATTACCAATGGCGGGGTGGCAGATCTATATACCATACTTGCTGATACCCCTGAGGGGCCATCTTTTTTCATAGTTGAGAAAGGAACAAAGGGTCTTATACCCGGGAAACATGAGGATAAGCATGGTATCAGGGCCTCGGACACTGCGCCTATAACACTGGAAGATGTGTATGTTCCGGCAGAGAATCTTGTGGGTGGTGTTGAGGGCGTTGGATTGAAACAGGCCAATAGGGTTTTTGGGTATACAAGGCTTATGGTTGCAACCTTCGGCCTTGCAGCCGGTATGTCCTCATTGGAAAAGGTTATACCTTACGCAAAAGAAAGGGTGCAATTTGGAACTACATTGGCAGAGAAACAGGGTTATACTCATAAGCTTTTAGTTCCCAATGCAGTCAGGATTGAAGCAGCAAGGGCTTATACTGAGGAGGTGGCGGAGAGGATTGATTCAGGGGAAGAAGATTTGCAGGTTGAGGGTTCTATTGCTAAATATTTTGCCACCGAGGTTGGGGATGCTACGGCCAATGATGGTATTCAGGCCCTTGGAGGCTATGGTTATATTAGGGAATACGAGGTAGAAAAGATCAAGAGAGACGCAAAGATAGCCACTATCTTTGAGGGAACAAGTGAGATTCAACAGAGCATCATTTCTATCTTTAGATTGAGAGAGACAATACGCACAAAGGGAGGCTTTTATAGTAGTATGTCAAATGAGCTTTCAAGCCTTCCGGAACAAAGCGGTGGCCCTATGGTTGCAAGGGCTATATGGCTGTTGAATGAACTCCTTTTGGTTGCACGAAAGCTTAAGGTTACAAAATCCCAGTACTTTATGTTTCTTTTAGCAGATATGATGACATGGGTCGAGGTGGCTAAGGCAGCATGCATAAAGGCAGGCTCAGAAAACCGGGAAAAGACCAATTCAGGTGAGTTCATGTTGGCAGTCGCCCGGCTTTTTGCAAGGGAAGCTGTTGAGAAGGTTTACATAAATACTTTGAAGATACTTAAGGCAGGCCAAGAGGCCCCTGATGACTTGACAGAAAAATTAAACTCCCTGACCCTGAACAAGGTCTTTGAAGGTACTCTAACAGATATGGATTTGGTGGCCAGGGAGTTGACAAAGTAATTACTTGAGCTTCCAGACCGGCTCCCTTTTTTCCTTAAAGGCATTCACTCCTTCTAAGGCATCCTCGGTAGTGCATAGCTCGGCAAACATTTCATCTGAGTATTCCATGGCCTTTTCGTATTCCATGTCAGACATGGTATAGAAGGCCTGTTTTCCCATTTGCAGAGCTATTGGGCTTTTGGAAGCAAGTTTGGTTGCAAGACTAATTGCCTCATCCATCAATTTATCAGCAGGGACAACCTTGTTTACAAGTCCGATCCTCTCAGCCCTTTCTGCATCAATGAAATCACCGGTCAGAAGCATTTCCAGGCAAAGTTTCCTGCCCAGGGATCGAGAAAGAGGAACAGCCGGCCCCATACAGAAAAGCCCCACATTAATGGCTGTTGTACCTATCTTGGTTCCCTCAGCAACAATGGCAAGGTCTGCCGCAGTTACCAGACCAGCCCCATTTGCAGCAGCCACTCCATGAACAGCAGCAATAACGGGTTTTACCATGTGTGTAATAGTCAGGAATGCCTTCTCCATCTCTCGTATCCATTGTCTGTATTCAAGGATACTTTTCATTGGTAGGACAGAGACATCTATCCCTGCACAAAAGACTCGGCCATTTCCCTTAAGTATTACCACCCTGATTTCTTTATCCTGATCCATATCAACCAAGGCCTGGTTTAGTTCTCCTGCCAGAGTGGTGGTAAAGGTATTAAGCTCTTTAGGCCTGTTTAGGGTTATGATTCCGATGTGATTTTTCCTTTCTACAATAATAGTTTCAAAATCCATGTCCTCCTCCTTGTATGATGATCCGCCCGGGGCGGATCAGGTTAATGGTTAGTTGATCCGCCTGCTGAGGGGAATTTGGGCAGATGTGCATATCACCGTAGCTGGATAAGCACTTGCATTTATTGGACATCCTTAACTTACTTTCCTAATAATTTGACATATCCAAAAAAACTCAATCCTTCGGATTCTGCTTCTTTAGCGATGATTTTCCTCGCAGTATGAACTTGCTGTAAAGCCGGATCGTTTGGGAACTCCTTTTCCACTACTCTTCTTATTTCCTCGATATCTTTTTCCTTTATCTTGCTCATATCTTCCCCTCCTATAATAATTCCGCAGGTGTCATAATTTCTATTTGCCTCAGGTTATTTAAAGTATTTACCATCCTCACAATGTCTCTCGTTTTTCTTATCATCTTTAGCTACCTCTTTGGCGTGGCGTATAACGTTCCCAGAATATGCGACGTTGCAACCGAAGTGAGTAATGTCCCGCTTGTCCTCTGGCGGGAAGGCCAAGCGAAGAACCGGAGCTTAACGTATATAATGTGTTATCTGCCGTTACAATTCCTTCGTTTTACTCAGGGAGTTGTAGTTTCTCAGCATTACTTAAAAGAGTCTCGAGAAGATCTTCTATATTCAATTCTCTGGCCCAGTTCCGCAAATACTCTTTGTCAAGACTTTCCCATTGAACTACTGCAACCCCCAGTGCATCGCGAAATTGAAGCCCTGACTCACTTTCTTTTGACCATTCTAACTTGCTCAGGATAGCATCCTCTGGAGAAACAACAGAAACCTGAACTCCCAATATATTCGCACATATCCGTCTTCTGAATTCTTCAAGGCTAAACGCACGGTCTTTACGAATAATGAGATCCGCTTTCCAGCCGGTTTGATAGTCAATCACATTGAAAATAGACCGATTTCGAAATGCTTCTTGGGCAGCTTCCGGACTGACGTAATAACCTTCACTTAGAGATTGAATAAAGGTGTTCAGTTGCGCCGCGGTAGGAGCGATTATCAGATCGATGTCATTAGTGGCTCGTGGTTCCCCATGGAAACTACTACCTAATGACCCTGAAATCATATAGGGAATCCCAGAATCTTCCAATTTTGCCATGAGTCTTGCTAAGAAATCCTTTTGACTCATTAAACTTTTACCTTAATGTCAGGATAAGCCTTGCGGAACAATTGTTCTCCTATTGCTAGTCGAATAGCAGCCAAACACACCATGTTATCATCGTAGTCAGGATGTCGCTGTCGAACTCCAGATTCTATAATCGCACGAAGCCCATCATTCAATTCAATAGCCACATTGGCACGACCTGCAATACCTATCTTGCGCAAAATCGAGAATCGGATACGAATAGCCTCTAATTTTGTGTCTCTCGGAACTATGTTTAAATCCATAGCTATCCTCCAAATGATGTTATATCCACCTGTATGATGGCAGATAACGCCTGGCGGATATACGACGTTGCGACCAAAGGGAGTAATGTCCCGCTTGTCCTCTGGCGGGAAGAGCAAGACAAAGCCGCAGCGTATATGCTATGATATATGAAGAGTGCCTTTACATGTACTTCTCAATAGCCTTTTCCCACCAGCCAAATTCATCAGGAAATTTCTTGTAATTTTCATCAAACCAATCTGATAATTCCGTATCGTAATAACCACCTTTATTAAAGCGATTTTCAAATTCTTCAAAACTCATATTCATTTTAATTGCCAATATATAATCTCGTGCACCCACGTTATCTCCAGGATTTGTTTTCAGCAACTTTCTGAATAAATTCAAGGCATCATCGATCTCCCTACTTTCCCATAATGAGATAGCTTTGTTCAAAATGGTTCTTATGATATGTCTATTTTCTAACCATCCCCATTCTAATACATCAGGCCACTTACCCTTTTTATCTGTTATCAGTTTCATCGCTCTCTCGTAAGCATCGTTTAATATTTTTTCTGCCCCCGGTAAATTTCCCTCATCTTGCAATATCTCGTAAAGCAACAGATACGAATCTAAAAAATCGGGATCCTTATCAATTAACTGCGTCAGCTGTCTTTTTATGGATTTTGCGTTTCTACCATTATATTTCTCGCATAAATCGTAATAAGCACTCATTACTTTATGGTCTTCGTCTACATGTTCCCTTAGTCTTTTACTCATAGCATTTTCCATCCTGTTAATTATAGGCACATTTCATATAACGTCCCGAGCGTATCTGAAGTCCAGTCGTAAGGCTACATTTGGGAAAAGGTGCGAAGCACCGAAGCCAGATAAGCTTTGTTATCTGATGTGCGTGCCAGCCTTTCGTTTTTGCAAATTGCCATATTTTTCCTTAAGTTCACGAAGAAAAACTTCCCGATTGGAGGAATATTTTGCGCTTAACTCTTCGCGAACCTTCCGCTGAAATTTCACAGCATCAAATTCCTTCTTCATGGATAACCTCCCGAGGGCTCCTAATCTCTAATATAGGATAACCCGATTTTAAGTTTACGGAATTAAAAGCACGGATGCGATCAAGATTCACGATCTGCTGGAAGTTCCAGCTAACCAGTACGTCTACTCGTTCCACGGACGCAATCGCTATGTGCTGGGCATCTGCTATATGTTTAGCAGTTACGACTTCATCATTAATATAATTCTGAGCCAAGGTTTCTGCCTCTTCTGTAAGGGAAACATTCTCCACATTAGTATCAGGAAGGGATGACAATACCCTCTTCACACTTTCTGGAGCTCCTTCAAGCTCTCGTCGAGTAAGGTCGGATACAACAGCAATTCTTAAGCCTTGCCGAAACTCCTTGAATAGTTGAATAGACCATTTAGAGAATTTTTCATCCTCGCATCCACCAATGACAGACGTATCGATATAAATCCGCTGCATCATTTTGTTCTACTCTGATAATTATCAAAGTCACGCATTTCAGATAACATTATCGGCACAAACGAACTTTCGGAGCAATTTAAGCGCTGGCCGTTTGTGTCGTGTTATCAGAAGTTACAGCAACCATCCTTATTTTAACAACACAAAAATTCCCATTGACCCAATGTGGGAATTATATTAATGTAATATAGCAAGGAGGTGGTCAATATGCAAAATAATATTAAAATTAACGATGACTTCCAAGAGATAGGCACAAAAACAATTGATGATCGAAATCGGCTTACGCTTGGTGAAATCTTCAAGGGATATAGGAGAATCCGGTTATATAAGAATAACCGAGGTGAAATACTTTTACAGCCAATTGTAGAAATTCCAGCTTCAGAGCTTTGGCTCTTTCAAAATAAGGAGGCATTTGAAAGTGTTCAAAAAGGCTTAAAGGACGCATCAGAAGGCAAACTAACAAAACTTAACCTTGATGAACTTTAGGATTTCCAGTTGTTTGAAATATTACTCACAGACGAAGCAAAAAATCAATTAAATAGACTCAAAAGCGACAAGGGACTTGGAAAAAGATACAAGGCAGTAAAAAAGGCCATACGCTTTCTATCATCAAATCCAAGGCATAAGAGCCTTGAAGCGCATGAGTTTACTACCTTAAAAGGGCCCAATGGGGAAAAAATATTTGAAGCCTATGCTGAACAATCTACTCCTGCAGCATACAGAATTTTTTGGTATTATGGTCCTAACCAAAACAAGATTACTATTGTTGCAATAACCCCTCATCCATAAACAATCAGAGCATTTTACATCTTATCTTTTATGATTTATTTACGGTCATTTCCGATAATGTTTCGTGTGTATCTAAAGCACAACGAAGCTGGATTTGGGCGAAGGTGCATAGCACCGAAGCAAGATACGCTCTGTTATATGAAGTGGCCTTTTTATTTTATCCTAACGCAGACACATTCATCCTTCCAGGTCCCTTAAGATTTTTTCAAAAATAGGTTTTAAGGGAGATATTTCCTCTTTAACAGCTCTCCACACGATACTCAACTTAACTCCAAAATATTCGTGAATAACTTTGTCTCTCATACCCGCCATATCCTTCCAGGGTATTTCAGGGTAGTTTTTTCTAATATCATCAGGAATATTTTTGACCGCCTCACCAATAATCTCAAGTGCTCTTACTACAGCAAAGGCGGTTTTATCGTCCTAGATAAATTCTTCATAAGATATGTTTTTAACAAAATTCATAGCCTTATCCATGGCACCAATAATATCCTCAATATAATCTCCTACCTCTCTTTTCACCCCGTTGAACCTCCTTTCAAACAGTTTTTAAAAACTCTTTCCCATTCAAGCATTGTGACACCAGTATAGAA
>JAUWZV010000086.1 GCA_030615105.1 Desulfobacteraceae bacterium | reverse complement strand
GTAATCTTACCACCTATTACCATCTTTAACAGATGGTACCTCTGCCTCTCTTTCTGACTCATTGCTATAATGTCCTTTCTCATAATGGGGACATTTTAACACAGCAGTTAGAGGGGACATTTTCATTAAGCTAACACACTTGAATCCTGCGTTGTTTACAGAACCCACTATATCTTGTAGAATTATCTTCCCTTTAGTCAGGCCAAAATCGTCGATTCTGGAGCAAGTCTGAAATCCGATTTCACTTGACAATAAACCAATATTAAATATTAGTTAATCTGAAGGTCATTCAATTTAAATGGTCATTAAGTAACCCAACAATATAATCCCAACCTTCAGGAGATATCCGTGAGAAGGAGTCCCCTAAAAATGCCGATATGGAGCCTCCGAGGATGTTTTATACCTCCTGGGAGGCTCTTGTATTTTAAGACACAATAAAACGAATCCATCGTGAGATCCATGTGGAAAGCCATGGACCTTAACAGATTATTGCTTGTTACTATTCCTTCTCACATTTCAAACGCTGAGGCGATAGCCACAGTGCCTGTTACCTATTAGCATTCCATTTCTCTATACAGGTTTTTCCTTTTCAATCTCTCATCTCAAGCCATTACAAAAGAGTCAGATAGCCGATTTTTGCATCCTAAATCATAACGATCTCCACAATTTTGGATAATTATTTTTCATAACCCAAACCTTCAGGAGGTGATAGCATGAAAAAATATTTCAAGATTTTTTTGATGATCATGCTGGTTACGGTGTTTCTGGTAGGCTCTGCCTTCGCAGGCATCGTCCAGACTGACGAAGCGCAGAAGTGGGCCAGTGAGAATGGCAAGGCCAGGCAGAGATTCAACTTTATAGTTTTCGGCGACAATCGCCCGACTTCTCCAACCCGAACTTTACCTGATGTACTCAATATCATCTTGAAGGAGATCAGTTTTATCCGTCCAGACTTCGCTGTGAATACCGGCGACCTCATTTGGGGGTACTTTGGAACTCCGAAGCAGGCCAGGGAGGAGTTCTCCGCTTTTACTAAGAGGTACGACAAGTACGCAGAGAATGTGGATATGCTCTTCGTTGCCGGCAACCACGATTGCCCGACGGAGGAGATAGCGGCAGTCTACAGGGAGCTTTTCGGAAAGAAGCTTTACTATGACTTTACCTTCGGCAACTCCCACTTCGTTATTATAGATACGAACTTCCCAAGGAGTTGGCTTGAGAAAGGACAGAAATACGGTTTTTACAATGTCAATGATGGCGAACACAAACTGGCAATGGTTGACTGGACAAAGAAGGTTTTAGGCAAGGATGTGGGGCATACCTTCGTATTTGGCCACGTGCCAGTGTTCTCTGCCCTTACTCCCAACTTCGGCGAGCATCCCAAGAGCTTCACCACTAAGGAGAACAGGGACGAGCTGCTGAAGCTCCTTCTTGACAAGAAGATCAGCGCCTATTTTGCTGGGCACGAGCATATCTTCTACGCACAGTCGGAGGGCAATACCAAATTCTTCACCATCGGTGGTGGCGGTGCTCCTTTGTACGGTCCCACAACCGGCGGCTATTCCATTAACACAGGTGAGGGACCGGACTACAAAGAGGTAAAGAGTGATCCTGAGGTCGAGTATGGCGGCCGTGCTAAGGGTTACCATTACGATCTGCATTTCCCGGCAGGTGCCCTGAGCATTTTCTCGTACATGCTGGTCACTGTGGATAAGGACAAGGTCTCTTACGACCTCCTGGTTCCCCACAGCTTCGAGGTTAAGTACCTCAAGGGCAACGATGGGATTTCCCCCGAGGCCTCTGCTGTGATCGACAATAGGGCACCCTACAAGCGGACCCTTAGAGGGGTCACCTTCCTGATGCCCTATTCTGGGAAGGGCTATGAGGTCTCCGGGTCCTACGTTGGATCTCGCGACTGGAAGGTGAAACCGGCCAAGGTTGCGCCTGAGGTTCTTGAAGTGAAGAAGGTGAAGGATTCTCTTGCCAAGGTCAGGGTTAAGATCACAATTCCTGGTTCGAACTCGATCGACGTCTTGTTGAAGGTTAAATAGGTGCAAGCTTTCAGCCAATAATGCCGGCGACTCAAAAGGATGTTTGGAAAGTTAAGGACTTCTCTATCAGAGATGACCGGACACCAGTCTAATGTTTGGGCGAACGGATGAGCTTGGATTTTGAGGACAAGCAGTTTTCGAGCCTGCAACTTCTAGACGTTAGCATAATTAAGTCTTACAGGATTCAGGAAGAAGTTTAAGAATAATTAATCAAACATTAGCACTGCACATCAAAGGCAGAGACAAAAAAGGCTCTGCCTTTTTGGTCAGATTGTCCATATATTGTATATGAGCTAATGAGCAAAAAGTATAACATACTGCTATAATTGTGCAAAAATGAAAGGTCAAAAAACTTATCAATACCAAAACAAATCTATACTTCTCCCACCTGAAAAATATTACAGAACCAAGGTAAATCATTCCATAAACCCACCACTCTCATTTTCTTGGATTTATAGATATTTGACTATTACAGATGCGATTGATCATCATTGATCATAATTGACATACAGCTGCAATTTCCCTATACTCCTTCCCTGAAAAACCAAGATCTTACAAGCCAAAGGCAGGATCACTTCCCGTATCAACCCTCTGACTTGCACATTTGACTTACGCTGACGATTCTGCCTAAGTGTTGAAATGAATTCCGGGACGTCCGTAAAAAAGTAAATAACTCAACTTAGCTTGTTTTTGTAAAAGGGGTCATTGGTTCTAAAACAACTTAAAATTGGAAGCTGGTCTGAATTTGCGGCTCAATTCTTTTTTCTTGACACAATCCCTCCTCACCAAAAAATCCAGGCCAGCCCGCCAGAGGCGGACAGGCCCTGGATCTATTGTCAATCGCCCTTAATACTAATTCTAATAAACCAATGCACTTGGCAATTCTGTAAAAGACAAAAAATATTGGACTACAGAGAACTTTTTCTGCATAGTGATTGTTGATTAACTGGATTATTGCGAACGTCATATGATGGGGGCCTTGACTTAAGACAAATTGGCTGTGATCTCTTCAAATATTTTTCTTAATGATTTGTCCTTGCTTACGTAAGGGTACAATCGCATCGCCCATCCCATGGTAGTTCACGGGCTCTCTTGCCGAGGCTGCTCTGTTTATTCATTTTTTTCTTCCTATAATCAGGGAACGTCGAACGATCCCCAGGGTTCTTTTTTTTGCATCTTGGCTACGATGTTTGCCTGAAAGCGTTGCGTGGCCTCCGGCTCGTAGAGCCTACGACTCGGAGAGACATGGGACAATCAATGATATGGGTGATTTCCCGCCCGGAATCCTTCAGGAGGTCAATGTAATCCATGTCCCGGCCCTGGGAGAGTAAATTGTGCATTTCACTAATTTTGGTATTTTGCACAATTCTTGAAACTGCACTTCGATCTAACCCCACCACCTTCGCGATCTTCTCCTGGGTCTAGGCCCCCCAAAAAGACGGCGGACAGGCAAGGCGGTTTAAGCGGATGATAATGTTATGTTGAGTAATGAAGAGGGACATCCTATATTCTAAATAAAAATCTATAGGTCAGGGATTGAATCCGCCGGATAAGCCCACCAGGCGGACAGGGGTTCATTCCCCGTAGCTTGCTGCGAGGTAGTTCATTCTTAGAGATGGACTCATGTTCTAAAGCAGCTTATGGATAGAGGGCATGCTTTGAATCGTGAATTTTCACTCCTCTGTGCGCCGCGCATATCCATATTACAGAAGTGTGGGATGTTGTAGGCTATATTTAATAACTATGGAGATCAGCTCTGTGGATACTCCAATACGCGAGATGGCATCGTAATGGATAACAGTAAGACCAAGATTGTGTATTGACCCAGGTTACATCTTTCTTTCGCTCTTGTCGTGATATCCACAATTCCGGAGAGCAATCATTCCAGCCCCCGGCCCGTATTCAAATGTGAATCTCAGTTTTTTCGATGCGTAGGCGATAAAGACGTTGCTCCCTCCTGTGGAGTATTTTCCCCTGACATTTTTAGCCTTATGAATATTGAGCGAGGGGTGTCTGGGGTTATCAGCTAAGATTTTGATTGCCTTATCAATGGACTTTTTTTCACTTGTACCAAGGCTGGCATAGCTTTCCAGAAAGATGATCTCAAAGAAGAGTTTGAATGGAGGAACTTTAACTGGCATTATCGTTTATTTCTTGATCCGCTTAATGGCTTGGGTGGGCGTATAGGCAGATATACCACGGCGTGTGTCCTTGTTCACTTCCTCTTCGCGTCTAATCCATTCAGGGGCGAGTTCCTCTGCTGGAATATCGGACATATCAGGATATTTTCGAACCGTTCGCACTGGATAAAGAATAATCTGGTCCCCTTCAACCATGTATTCGAAAAGTGGTTCGTTTCGGAAAGGGGAAGGGAGGGTAATCCTTCCTCGGGAATCAGTTTTTAAGATATTAACCTCAGCCATTTGCTACCTCCTTGTGCAGTAATTTCTAAGATAAAAATAATCATATACCCATCTGAGACAATTGTCAATAATAGGAAAATATCAAGAAAAGGGGGCATCCTTGCAGAAATTGCTTGACGACTTGTTGTTTCAATTAAAGACTCCATATGTTGCAAATACAGGACTAAAGTGATAAAAGACTGAAATAGAGGTGTACAATTGAATCCGCCGGAGGCGGACAAGGGTTTCATAAGCCTGAGGCTTATTAATTCCCCGCCCCTTGGGGCGATTATGGATATTCCGATTGATACCCCGCTGCTCTGCGGCGGTGTAGTTCATTAACTAGGAAATCTCTGCGCGGATGTCCCCCTTTACACCCTTTACCCTTTAGGGATTATGCCCTTCACATCTTGTAAGTTCGCCTCCGACAAGTAGGGGTACGAGTCGGGAAGGCAAAGCTTCGCTAGTCATTTGTAATTAATACAAGACAACAATAGTAAGTAAGTTCCACATTTAACCAGTGACTGATGACCAGTGACTTTGACTATAAACATAAGGTGGAAGTATGCCAAATGATGCTATCCGGATTAAAGGCGCTCGCCAGAATAATTTGAAGGACCTTGATCTGGATATCCCACTGAATAATATCACTGTGATCACCGGTGTGAGTGGTTCAGGAAAGTCTTCCCTTGCATTTGATACCCTTTATGCCGAGGGCCAACGCCGCTATGTTGAGACCTTTTCACCCTATGCCAGGCAGTTTATGGAAAGGATGGACAGGCCTGCCCTTGACAGTATCGAGGGTATCCCTCCAGCCATTGCAATTGACAACAAAGGCTCTGTGCGAACCTCCCGATCAACTGTGGGCACCATGACTGAAATCACAGACTATGTAAAACTGCTATACACCCGCCTTGGGCAGCTCCATTGCAAGAAATGCGGGAAACCAGTAGTTCCAGAAACCACAGAGCATGTGTGGAAAGACCTGGAAGATCTTCCACAAGGAACTGAGGTTGTGATTACCTTCCCGTTTTATCTAAAATCTGATTACCATGACCAGGTGAAGAAGGAATTGGGAAGAATAGGACTCGACCGCTTTTTCTTTGATGGTCAGATCAGGACAGTTGAAGAATGGAGACAAGTAAACGGAAAACTTCACATTGTGGTAGATCGCTTACTTTTAAGGCATTCCGATAGAAAGCGGATTTTTGACTCACTGGAGCAAGCCTTCAGTTTTGGAGGAGGCCACCTTGATTTATGGATAAAAGGAGACAGGCACCTTTCCTTCAGTAATCAGCTCGAGTGTGCAGAGTGCAAAATATCCTATAAAAGGCCGATTCCAAACCTCTTCTCCTTTAACAGCCCTTTAGGGGCATGTGAGACATGCAGAGGTTTTGGCAGGATCATAGATATTGACCCTGACCTTGTCATCCCGGACAGATCCCTTTCCCTTGAGGAGGGTGCTATAAAACCATGGGGTAGCCGGGCTAAGCACCACATGGAATTTGACGATCTGTTAGACTTCTGCCGAGACAACAATATTCCTACTAACATACCTTTTGAAGATCTACAAGGCTCCCAGAAAGAGGCCATTATCGAGGGGAGAGAAGAATTTTATGGGGTTAGAGGTTTTTTCAGGTGGCTTGAGACCAAAAAATACAAGGTGCATGTAAGGGTATTTCTTTCCCGCTATCGAACCTATAAGATCTGCCCGGATTGTAATGGAACAAGGTTTAAGGAAGATACCCTGCTCTACTATATTGGGGGTCAAAACATAGGCCAGGTATATACTCTGACTATTGATCAAGCCAGGGACTTTTTTGAATCCCTTGATGTGCCTTCAGGAGATGATGCAAGTGCCCTGATACTGGATGAAATCAGGAGCAGGGTTACATACCTCCTGGATGTTGGTCTTGGATATATAGCTCTGGATCGTCAGTCCAGAACACTTTCAAGTGGTGAGCTTCAGAGGGTAGCCCTCACATCAGCCCTTGGTTCTTCACTGGTCAATTCCCTCTATATCTTAGATGAACCCAGCATTGGTCTACATCCAAGAGATAACAACAGGCTCATCAGGATCATGAAGAGACTCAGAGATATCCAGAATACCGTTATTGTAGTTGAACATGATCCTGAGATTATAGGGGAGAGTGACTTTATGCTTGATCTGGGGCCGGGGGCCGGAAATCATGGCGGAGAGATTATGTACTTCGGCCCCACATCCACTGTAAATGGTTCAATTACAGGCCAGTATCTTAAGGGGCAAAGGTGTATCCCTATTCCTGATACGCAACGGGAACCCTTAAAAGATAGATGGCTGACTGTTGAAGGCGCTACTGAGCACAACCTGAAAAATATAGATGTCCGGATTCCATTGATGCTTTTTATATGCCTTACCGGTGTTTCTGGCTCAGGAAAGTCTACCCTTGCCGAGGATATCCTCTATAAGGCAATCAAGAAGGCCAAATCCGACCCTCAGGGCATACCTGGCCGCCACAAGGGAATAACCGGATTAGAGGAGATTGCCGATGTGGTGATGATTGACCAGAAACCTATTGGCAGGACCCCAAGGGCCAATCCTCTTACCTATGTAAAGGCCATGGATCCCATCAGGCGCCTTTTAGCAAGCTCCTATGGGGCTATTTCAAAAGGCTTTGGGCCCGGTTATTTCTCTTTCAACGTTGCCGGTGGTAGGTGCGAAACCTGCAAGGGGCAAGGTAGTGAAAAGGTAGAGATGCAGTTTCTCTCAGATGTCTTTTATTCATGCCCGGAATGCCAGGGAAAGCGATTTAAGAAAGAGGTCTTGGAAATTACATATAAGGATAAAAATGTATATGAGATCCTTACCATGACAGTTGATCAGGCCCTAACATTTTTTGGGGAACAACCTAAGGTAAAAGTTCCCTTAAAATCCTTAGCTGATGTGGGGCTTGGTTACATCCAGCTTGGTCAGCCAATAAATACTCTTTCAGGTGGAGAGGCCCAGAGACTTAAGCTTTCTCGTTATCTGAAATCCTCTGATAATAGTCACATGTTTTTTATCCTTGATGAACCCACAACAGGCCTTCATTTTGCTGATATAGAAAAGCTCATTTACATACTCCAGAGTCTTGTAAACCAGGGCAATACTGTGCTTGTTATAGAGCACAATATGGATGTAGTGAAGAATGCAGACTGGGTAATCGATCTGGGTCCTGAAGGAGGTGATGCAGGAGGCCAGGTTGTTATTGCAGGAACGCCAGAAGATGTAGTTAGACATCCAGATTCCCACACTGGAAGATTCCTGGGAAAGTATCTAAATGGTTCAAAAAAACTTAAACTGGGTAAACTGCTTAAAAAAATTGCTTCTAAATCCGTAGCAAGCTTACCAGGTGCCATTTCCATAACAGGTGCCAGGGAGCACAACCTCAAAAACCTTAGCCTTTCTATTCCACGCCAGCAACTTGTGGTGTTAACAGGTGTATCTGGTTCAGGGAAATCTACCCTTGCCTTTGATATCCTTTTTGCTGAAGGTCAGCGCAGATACCTGGAAAGCCTTGCCCCATACGCACGACAGTATATGAAAATCCTTGAAAGGCCCGAGGTAGATGTGGTTTCAGGTCTTCCTCCTACAGTAGCTATCCAGCAGCGCATAAGTCATGCCAGTAGGCGTTCTACTGTAGCAACCCTTACAGAGATCTATCATTTCCTAAGGCTTCTCTATAGCAAGCTTAGCTCACAGCGGTGTCCAGTTTGTGGCCATGGGCTCTCAGCCCAATCTAAGGAGGCAATTTTAAAAAAGATTAGAGATAATTACAGTGGAAAAAAGGCAACTATTCTGGTGCCACTTGTCATTGGGCGCAAAGGCTTTCATAAGGATTTGCTCTCCCTGGCAATGCGCAAGGGTTATAGGGAGTTAAGGATCGATGGCGAGGTAATACAACTAAAGGAAATTATGTCCCTGAGCAGATACAAGGAGCATACCATTGAGCTGGTGATTGGCAAGATTCCGAGCCAGGATCTTGAAAAAATGGTGAGCCACGCCCTTTCTGAAGGTAGTGGGACTTTTATAATCATGGATGAGCATGGTCAGGAAGAGACCTTTTCCCTAAAGAAGGTTTGTCCATCCTGCGGCATTAGTGCAAAAGAGCTTGACCCAAGGCTTTTTTCTTTTAACAGCAGTCATGGTGCCTGCCCCATTTGCGAAGGATTGGGCTATTTAGGTGATCTGAATGGGGGCAGTAATCCCATCTGTTACAAATGTGGAGGAAGCAGGTTGAGACATGAGGCCCTGACTGTAAAGGTTAAGGGACATTCTATCTGGGATCTGGTTCAGCATCCTGCTGATAAACTTCAGGAGACTCTCAGAGGATTTTCTTTTACCAGCCAAGAGGGCCTGATAGGTAGACCTATTATAGATGAAATACTCATGCGGCTTTCTTTTATGAATCTGCTTGGTGTATCCTATTTAACTCTGAGTCGAAGCGGAGAAACACTTTCTGGCGGCGAGGCACAGAGGATACGCCTTGCAGCACAGCTCGGATCCAACCTCACCGGGGTATGCTATATACTGGATGAGCCAACAATCGGGCTGCACCCAAGGGACAACAGGATGCTCCTTAATGCCCTAAAGAAGCTAAAGGAAGCGGGAAACTCTATTCTGGTCGTAGAACATGATGAAGAAACCATCAGAGAGGCTGACTACATTATAGACCTTGGGCCTGGAGCTGGCAGCAATGGCGGCCAAATGGTGGCATGCGGAAGTATAGAAGACCTGAAAAAGACACCGGAATCTGTAACAGGACTATTCCTTGTCCGGCATCCTCGCAGGATTACCTCAAGGCTAAGGCCATATAAGGCCTTCCCCAGGATCAATCTCTGGGGTGCTGCTGAGCATAACCTAAAAGAGATAGATGTCGCCTTTCCCCTGGGCACACTGATCTGCATAACAGGGGTTTCTGGCTCTGGCAAATCCACCCTGCTAAAAGATGTTCTTTATAAGGGATTACGCAACCGGTTGTTAGAGAAAGAGGGGGAGGCTGGTTTGTGTAAGGCTATTGAGGGGTGGGAGTCAGTGCAGAAGGTGCTTGAGGTAGACCACAGCCCTATTGGCCTAACTTCCCGCTCTGTACCTATCTCTTATATTGGATCTTTATCTGAAATACGAACCCTCTTTTCAATGACTCCTCCATCAAGGGCAAGGGGATATAGGCCTGGCAGATTTTCATTTAATGTGCCTGGGGGGAGGTGCGAGACCTGTAAAGGCCATGGCTCAATTAAGGCTGAGATGAGTTTTCTGCCAGATGTATTCATTAACTGTGAGGTGTGTGAAGGTAATAGGTTCAACCGGGAGACGCTTGATATCACCTACAAGGGGAAAAACATAGCAGAGGTCTTAAACCTTACCTTTGAAGAGGCAGTAAGGTTCTTTTCGGCTGTTCCAAAAATTAGGAAAGCACTACAGTTGGTATGTGAAATAGGCCTGGGTTATCTCACCCTGGGGCAGCCAAGCCCTACACTTTCTGGCGGCGAGGCCCAGAGGATCAAGATTGCCAAAGAACTGGCAAGGCCCTCAAATAGCCATACCCTTTACATCCTGGATGAGCCCACTACAGGATTGCACACGACTGATATCTCAACCCTGATCAAGGTATTGCAGGCCCTTGTAGACAGGGGAAACACGGTCGCAGTAATTGAACATAACATGGAGATCATAAAAGAGTCTGATTATATTATTGATCTTGGTCCAGATGGGGGTGAGAAAGGTGGTTATGTGATAGCAACTGGCTCACCTGTTGAGATCCTTAAAAGTAGAAGATCTTACACAGCAAGCTATTTAAAGAGATACCTTCACCCTCCTAAGTAACTTAATGTATATTGGGACATGGTGAAACTTTAGCTACAACATATGGGGCTAAATTGGAAAATTGTTTTTTAAGATATAAAGTTATTTCCATGAATAACCCCGAAGCGTAGCGCCGGTGTCAGATCCTGTTAAAT
>JAUWZV010000124.1 GCA_030615105.1 Desulfobacteraceae bacterium | reverse complement strand
AATTTACCTTCACCATGCCTTACAGGGAGTTCAAGGGTGGAAATCCCCTTTGTAAAGATACATCTGGTATCCTCTTTTACCTTGAGTTTGACCCAGATATCCACAAAATTTCCTGAGTCGTTATAGATCAGGGCAACCTTTCTTGACCGATAATCCCCATCAAATCCCGGTAGAAGCCCTAAATTTACAAGGGCCTGGAAGCCATTACAGATACCAATAATGAGTTTCCCCTCCTTGATGAACTCCTCAATCTCCTCACCTATATTGTATCTCAACCTTGCAGCCATAATCACTCCTGCCCCATGATCATCTGCCCAACTGAAACCCCCTCCAAATACCAGGATATGGTAATTTTGCAGGCTTACCCTAACACCATTCTTTGGACCTGCTATCAACTCATTTATGTGTACCCTCTCTGGATCAGCACCAGCAACTTTCAAGGAGAAGTCTGTTTCATAATCGCAGTTTAGACCGTATCCAGTAAGAACAAGGGCCTTGACTGTCTTCATACTAAATCTCCAAAGGGACCCTTCCAGGCATCCTTTAAATCGCCTATCTTTTCCTTTATGATGATTTTACCATCTATACCTGACACTTGAAGGATATCAACATCAGTCACTCTTCCTATACAGGCATAGTCCAGTCCATCCATTATACCCTCAAAGGCCTCTTTCTTTTCTGGATCAATAGTGACTATAAATCTACCTGCCGACTCAGAATAGAGTAATCTCGTGTTAGTAAGCCTCTCCTCCACTGGTACATACCTTAGATCTATATCTAACCCCAAGTTTCCTCCTATTGCAGAGAGTGTGAGATGGACACCCAATCCGCCTCTGCCAACAGCATGGCAGGAGGCTACCAACCCATCCTGGATAGCCTGATAAAGGGCGTGATAAAGAGGAATTACCTTTTCTGCTTCAACATGCGGGACATTGAGCCCTATCCAGTCCATCATTTGATAATACTCACCTGCCCCAAGCTCATCCCCTGTCTTTCCAAGTATATATACAAGGTCACCAGCTGCCTTTAGTTCCATGGTCATACATTTCCCTATATCCTTAACTACTGTTGTAGCAGTAAACTGAAGGGTTGGCAGCCCTGATATCTTTTGGCTTTTTCCAGAAGGTCCCTTCACCTCACCATCGGTATACATGCTGTCTTTACCTGAAAGTAGCGGTATCTCAAAGGCAAGGGTGTAATCCCTCAATGCCCAACATGCCCTTACAAGCTGAGCCGCCTTATATTTTCCATCAGGGTTATTAGCAGGATCATGGATAATAGTTGGCCAGCAGAAATTATCCACACCCCCAATACAGACCGGATCACCACCAACAGCAATAAGGCGCCTCACTGCCTCATCAATGGTGACTGCTGTCATGTGATAGGTGTCAATCAAGGAGTAGAATGGATTTATCGCCTGGGTAATAGCAATCCCTCTAATGGAGCCTAAAATCGGTCGTATAACTGCTGCATCGCTTACCATATCTTGCTCTTTGCCCACCAGTGGTTTAATAACACTCCCACCTTGAACCTCATGGTCATACTGCCTTTGAATCCAGTTTTTGGCGCATATATTTGGCCTCCTCAAAATTGATTTAAGAAGAGAGCCCTGGTCTTCTGGTTCAACCCAGACAGGCTCTTTTAACCCCCTGGATATAGGAGAGAGCCATTCAGCGTCAAACGCCCATTGTGGGAAAGATGATTTAAGAAGATCCATTTGTATATAGGCACATGTCTTTTCATTAAATGTAAGATGAAGGTATCCACTATTATTGTACTGACCAATAACCGTGCTTTCTACAGCATGTTTGGCAGATAGCTTTAGAAACCTATTAATATTGTCAGGCCTTACCGCCACAGTCATCCTCTCCTGGGATTCGCTAACCCAGATCTCCCATGGATCTAATCCCTCATATTTAAGGGGTACCTTTTCTAAATTTACATGACAGCCGTTAGACCATCTGGCTGACTCTCCCACTGATGAAGAGAGCCCGCCACCACCGTTGTCCGTAATAAATTCTATAATCCCATCATCCCTGGCCTCGAGTAAAAAGTCATGCATCTTTTTCTGGGTGTAGGGATCTCCTATCTGTACGTGACCTGCAGGGGTAGTTTCGCTATACGTCTCAGAGGCAGCGGTAACTCCATGGATGCCATCCTTTCCTACCCTGCCACCACACATAATTATCAAATCACCTGGATTAGTTTTCTTTAGGTGAGATGATTTACCATTTACTATGGCAGGCATTAGGCCCAGGGCAGTTACAAACACAAGGCATTTTCCCATATAGGACGGGTCAAAGAGGGCTTGTCCGAATGGGGTAGGGATACCGCTCTTGTTTCCACCATCCCTTACCCCTTCAATCACACCATCTAAAAGGCGCCTGGGATGAAGGTGGGGTTTTAGTTCTCCGTCATAGTCCCTGGGACCTACACAGAAGCCATATGTGCCCAGGATTAACTTTGAGCCTTTTCCTGTTCCCAGAGGGTCCCGGTAAATTCCCACTATGCCTGTAATAGCCCCTCCATATGCCTCCATATTTGAGGGACTGTTGTGTGTCTCTCCGGTAATAACATAATAGTAATTTTCATCAAACCTGCCTACGCCTGCATTATCCCAGAGCACAGAGATAACCCAGTCTTTTTTCTCCTTTATCTTTAAGGTGGGACTTTCAATACATGTCTTAAAGGGATTATCAACGATCTCTTTATGATCAGTAGCTATATCATGGTATCTAAAAAGACCCCTGAATGTATTATGATTACAATGATCGCTCCTTGCCTGTGATATATACTCAAGCTCAACATCTGTGGGAAGATCAAGGCCAAGGGCCTTTCTTTTTAAAAGCACACCCTTGTTTAGGAAATATTTGCGTATAACTGGTATATCACTTTCATGCAGTGCAAGGCTTCTCTGTATTGACAAACTTTTTAATTCATTATCACTCTTTATTGAGAATGTGCCTACTTGCGGTTGCCTATTGAGGGCAACCTTAGGGATATTCATGCCAATTCCTTCTTTATCATCCCATTCACCCATTTTATATATTCGCCATTGCTGGATGATGTCATTGGCCAGTATCTCCCTGGCAATAGTTTCTACATCCTTTTCTTTGAGATCCCCCCTTATCTGGTATATTTTGGATGTGTAAACTGATTCATTTTGTTTAAATTTTATACCTAAGAAATCTTCTATAGCCTCAACTGCTGTGCTACCTGCAGGATCCCTAACCCCTGGCCTGAGACCTACCCATATTATCCAGTCGAAATTATCTGCCAGGGGAAAAAAAGAGGATTCCTCGGTAACGGGATTGGTGAATATCTCGGTCCTAATCATTTCTAACTGATCACCTTTAGTATCGGCATCAATGGTTAATACCCTGATTACCCTAGTGTCAGTTACATTTAGCCCAAAGTAGGCAAATGCCTTGCGGCTGATACTCATTCCCTCTGCATCAATCAACTCAGGCTTTAATCTTATTTCCAGTCTGGCTGGCATATTATATTTCCTTTTATTGTCATTATTTTTTTAGTATTTATAGAGTGAATAATCTATTTTTTTTAAGTGATAAGTCAATGAGAATTTATGCTCCCTAGTTGTCATTTCATCCCAAAAAATATATGATAAGTAAAAATATCTATAACAAAACTGCATTAGTCTTCCAATCCAGAAAGAAGGATGAAAATAGCTAATCATTTAAATCAAGCTTAATATAAATTACAGATTACCAAGCTTAAATGTCAAATGACAAAAACATCATGAATCGGCGACGGTGAGGGTAACGAAGCCCGTATCGGCGAGGGTTACGGTAACGTTAATGCGCCTTAGGCGCATAAAAAGACGAAAAACGTAACCCCGCCCGCCTCGCCTGAAGGCGAAGCCGATGGCGGGCAGGCGAGCAACGAAACGGGCATCGTTACCGTAACCTGCTTACGACAGCTCGAGGGAATAATTTTGGCACTTAGGTATTTGCATTTAATTTGACATTTAGGCTTGAAACAAATGAGTCAAAATGGATAGTAGTTGAGTGAAGAGGTTATTTTCAGTTAAAAAATAAACTTATTTTAGGGGGTGATTATATGGAAATATATCTAATGCAACATGGTCCCGCCCTCCCCAAGGAGCAGGATCTTGATCAGGCTCTATCTCCTGCTGGAGAAGCAAGGATTCATACAAGTGGAAAGGCACTCAAAAAGATGGGAGTTAATTTTGATGTGATCCTTTCAAGTCCAAAGAAAAGATCTAAGCAGACGGCTTCCATTGTAGCTGAGGAAATAGGATTTCCATCTGAAAAGATTATAGAGACAGAAAAGGTCAAGGCCATGGCTCCTCCAGATGAAACCATCAAGGCCCTGACTGAATATTCTGGTAATAAAAAGATCCTTATAGCCGGGCACTTACCATCAGTTGCCGAGATAGCATCCTTTTTATTGACTGAAGGTTCAAAGGCAATAGTCGAGTTTGAAATGGGTGGTTGTTGCAGGATTGATGTGGAAGATCTTCCTACTCACTCAGGCCACCTCAGATGGTACTTAACCCCGGAACAATTAAAATTGATAGCCTCCTGAATCCGGTAGTGTCCGTTACTGGTTGTTAGTAGTCCGTGGATTTAAATCATTTGGCTTTTTATTTATTCCCAATTTCCTTGTTACTTTTTTAACAACGGCTTTAGAGTTCCGGTTTCCGAATTCCGGAATTCCGGAGAATCGGAAACAATAGACAACGATCGACTGACAGCATCCTAAATTTAAGAGTTATATTGAATCCTTAACAAGTGTCTGGAAATTAGCTGTTAATAAGAGGGTAATTATAACTCCAAGAAATATCACAACCGTTCCTATAATAAAACCCGTGCCCAGTTGAAATGCATCCATCATTATTCCTGCCAGAATTGGCCCCAAAAGCATTCCCAAACTATGTCCCAAAGTAAGTAGACCCATGATAGAGCCCATGGAATGGGTCTGGCGCCCCATAATCACAGTCATTGCCATAATAGAAGGTATGGCAATCCCACCGCCAATTCCAAAAAGGATATTAGCCAAAAATAGACCCCAGAGAGTATGAACTTTGACAAAAGAAAATATTGCTACTCCTGCAAGAAAACCCCCTATTGCAATAAGTATTCTTTTGTTAAACCTATCTGCCAGAAAGCCCATCGGGGTCTGTAATAGGCCTGTTGTGAGTACCCCAAGCATGACCAGAACTCCAATTATAGAGCTCGAAAGATTAAAGGCTGAGTCTGCAAGGAGAGGCAAAAAGGACCATACAATCCCTATACAGATAGTGAATGCAAGGCGAAAGATGAATAGTCCTCCAATGTATTTGTCTCTAATCAGTACTCTATAATTAAGTGGGGGGCTAATCCTTGAATGAATATCTTCTTTGTTTTTTGGTGGGAGTAGAATTAGGCAGAGCAGAAAGCCTGCGAAACTCACTAACCCCATGCTCAGGAAAGAGATCTGGATCCCAAAGGAGTCCTTTACTATACCACCAATAACCGGACCTACACTTAACTCTCCATAAATAGAAACATTGAATAGACCCATAATAAAGCCCTCTCTTCCCTTAGAGGTAATATCTCCAATATAGGCCAGGGCTACCGGCAAGATCATGGCCGAGGAAATCCCCTGAAAAAAGCGGATCAGGATAAATATATTCAAATTTTTAGAAAATATATAAGCAATGGAGATGAGGAAATAGGCCAAAAGCCCAGCAGTAATGAAAGGCTTTCTTCCTTTCCTGTCTGAAATTTTGCCAAAGTAGGGAAGGAAGGCAGATCTTGAAAGTGAAAATGCCCCGAACATAAACCCGATATATAAGCCTGTTGCACCCAGTTCATGGGCGTAAACTGGAAGCAAGGGAACTATTAATCCGACCCCCAGGGTAACAGAAAAAACAGACAGGAATAGGGTAGCGAATAACTTTATATTCATTCTAAAATTTCATGCTGATAATAAAAAAAATGAATAATACAAGGAAAAAACTATTATCCATTCCCCCTCTTTATCTTCTTTCCTCCAAATTTATCTCTTATCTCATCTACTGCTTTATCCAATTTTCGTTCCTTATCCTGCTCATCTGCCAATAGAGAGGCCTGCCCGCTCGTGCCCTGCATTGTCAGGCAGGCCTGAGACTCTTTTTTCCTCACTTCCAGATTGGAAACAGCAACCCCTACGAGCCTTGCCTTTCTTTTTAGAGGGTAATTAATAAGGAGCTCGCTTGCAAAATCAGATATGGCCTTTGAGCTATCTGTAGCCTCAGCAATCGAACAGCTTTTAGTAATAGCAGAGAAATCACTAAACTTTATCTTGACTGTTATAGTTCTTCCTTTGAGCCCCTCTCTTCTCAATCTCCGGGCAACCTTATCAGCATGGGAGATTATTAGTTTCTTTAAAATATGAAGATCGTCTGTGTCTGAGGGTAAGGTTTCCTCTGAACTAACGGATTTTACCTCTCTATAAGGCGCTACGGGAGAGTTATCCTCGCCTCTTGCAAGCTCAAAAAGCCTGAGGCCAAACTTTCCAAAGTCTTTTAAAAGCTGCTCTTTGCTGAATCTCTTTAAATCCCTAATCGTTTTGATCCCATAACGCATTAATCCTTCCACTGTCCTTTCCCCAACACCGGGAATTTTTTCTACAGGCAGTCTGGATAAAAATGTATCTACCTCATCGGCCAAAATTATGGTCAAACCATCTGGCTTGTGCATATCAGATGCAATCTTGGCCAGAAACTTGTTAGGGGCAATACCTATGGAACAGCTTAGGCCCGTCTCTTTACCAATCCTCTCCTTGATACTCCTGGCTATCTCCTCCGGGCTGCCTAAAAGGCTCTCCGTTCCAGCAATATCAAGATAGGCCTCATCAATAGACACCTGTTCAACAAGAGGTGTAAAATCACTCAATATATCCATAATTCTTTTAGAGACCTCTTTGTACCTTTCCATTTTTACCGGAAGAAAAATACCCTGAGGGCATTTTTCCTTTGCCTTAAATATTGGCATGGCAGAATGAACGCCAAATCTTCTGGCTTCATAATTAGCTGTAGAGACCACACCCCGTCTGCTTGAACCGCCAACAATAACAGGTTTTCCTTTTAGGGAAGGTTCATCCAGCACCTCGATCGCTGCAAAAAAGGCATCCATATCAATATGAATAATTGTTCTTGTCAAGTTTTTCACCGCAGAGACGCAAAGAGCGCTGAGGTTTAGTTATTTTTTGCTTTCCGCTGAGAGGGCGAAAAGCAAAAAGAACCAGCCCTGCGGGGCTACTCCTTTAATTCGTTTACAACTCGGACTATGCCATCCCGCATTACTGGCACATTAAAATTTAGAAGCAATCCCAAATTAAGGCCTGATAATTTGAGATATGTCAGAAGCTGTGCCTTATGGATTGGT
>JAUWZV010000020.1 GCA_030615105.1 Desulfobacteraceae bacterium | reverse complement strand
TCCTTTTCACGACTTATCAGCGGGGGAAACCGCAGCCCCCGACTTGTCGGGGGAATGCGGAGGGGGCAAAACTCCCTTGCAGATAAGTCGTTGAAAAGACCAGGCCGGGAGCCTTGGAACGTAAGAAAAGACATCAAGGTCGCGCTCATTAAGGCATTCACCCCCGGGCTTACGCCCGGGGTCCTCTGCCGATTGTTGATAGAGTTTTGAGAATTTGTTGCTCAAGAAGAGGATAATTGAGGGGAAAAAAGTAAATGTACCCAGCTGATAGACCCACAACATATTATGGTTTATTTCCCTGCTAAAGAATTAAAGGTTTCTTGCCATTAAGAATAATCCACAGTATGTATAGTTTTATTATAGATTACTCATTAGACTGTCGGAAAACCCTAAAACCATCGTTTTGGGGCTTGTAAGTGGTTGATTTTACTATATGTGAATTTCAATAAAAAGCAATAATTGGACTTTTTCGACAATCTCTACAATGTATGAGTATTGGTTAGAAAGAAATGAAGGTCAATGGATATGGAACCAGAGTATCCTGCCAAGGCAGGCATGAAGCCTAACCGGAAGCTGGAAATCTCAACCTTAGTAAAGTTGTGGGGTCACCTCTTGTAGCTCCAATAGATCAATGCATTCAAAAATAACCCAAGAACAACAACATAATATCCCCCCTGCGCACTATACATGAGAGCGTAGTAAAGACCTGCTCCAATAAGCCAAAAACCAATAGCCATGCCCACTATACTCGATGGGGTTATCCTTGTCTTTTTTTTCTTACTGTTCATTGTTTACCTTATAAAGATTTTAACTCAGATCCTTACCGTAAATAAAGAAGAAAGTAGTTCCCAGAATGCCGAAACCGAAAGCAGTGATAAGATTTGTTGCCGGTGAGAGGCTCCAGAGATACGCACCGCCAAAGGCGGCCACTGAGACTATGATATCACGTACAAGATAGTATGCTCCAAACATACCTGCTTTTTTCTCTTCAGGGGCAAGGTCCATGATAAGTGCCTTGCGTGATGGTTCCCCGAATTCCTTAAGACCTCTGAGAATAAAGGCTATGACCAGCAAACTGAAAGAGCGGCTGAAAAGGATGGCCAGAGGAAAGAAAGAAAAGAAGAGAAAGGTTACAACAACATATGGTCTTTTTGAGCCTCTGTCAGCCAGATAGGCCACAGGAATATAGATAAGCATGGCCGTTACCATCTCCACCGTGGTAAGTATTCCAAACTGAACTGGTGACACCCCTGCATGATGGAGGCACCAGATAACCACAAAGGCGTATGGAATCTGCTCGCAAAATCTTATCATAATGTCAGAGATAAGAAGATTTCGAAGGGAGGGGCTCATTATTGTAAGCATTCGGAATGGATTCTTCTCTGCCTGAAGGCTCACGTCTTTTTTCTTTTCATCTTCCTTAATAAGCATCTGTTGCATCAGCAGTGATATGAGTCCCATGATAAGGGCCACAATAAAAGCCAGCCTGATACCGCTTCTTATACCATACAACTGAATGAATGCCCCACCTACAATGGGGCCATGGGTACACGCCTGACCAGGGAATGCATAGAGACACCCATGGTCCTTTTTCCAGTTGGTAATACCCTGGAGATAAGGCTCATGGAAGCAGGAAGCGATATGGCAGTCCAGGACAAAAAGAATATTGAACCCATTATGACTGCCTGCCAGCATGGCAGCAAGATTACGATCAGATAACCCAACATGGCCAGCAGGTTGAAGAAGACAAGGGCACGTTTGTAACCCAGTCTATCGCTCAGGTATCCACCAGGAAAGGAGTATAGGGCACTCAGGAGATTGTCCAGCCCATTCAGGAGACCAACTGACATGATCCCTCCACCCAGGGCGATTAGATAGACAGGGAGAAACCTCTCCGCCATCTTCTCGCCCATACCCACCAGGATGACCATGGCAAGGAGTATGACCACATTCTTTCTGAGGCCCAAGAACTCGATTATCTTTCCTCTATTGATATTCATAACTCCTGATCTTCAAATAAGCCCGTTAGCTGGTTGATTTGAGACCTTTGAAAATTATCTTTCAAGTCATTGCGGGGGTGAGCCGAAGCCGCGAGTGAAACTTGGCGGGAAGCGACGTGGTCCCGCATAGCGGGGCTTCACTTCGTTCGCAATGACAGAGTGGGCATTTTTCAAAGGTCTAGATTTGTCCATTGGAAAAATGGCCAATAGAGCAACCCATAAACAAAAAACTTGATTTAAATGGATTGATGTGTCTATCTTTTTTTAATATTAATTTGGAGTTATTAAAAAAGCATGGATAAGTTTCAGGGAAAGACTTTTTATCCTTACATACTTGATCATAAACCTGGATTCTTTTTAAACTGGTTTCTCTACAGGCTTTTTAAAAGAGTAAGCCTTAGCGAAGACATGAAAGAAGACCTGAAGCGGATGCACAGGGAAGGCACAGTGGTCTATGCAATCAAGTATAGGGGACAATTAGATTACCTTCTTTACCATTATAATTTCCGCTCCAAACGTCTGCCTTACCCCAAGATAGCCTTTGACCTGAATATTTCAATGTTATTACCTTTTACCCGCCTCGTAAAGGTCATTATATCCCAACTTTCCTCTCTGTTCAGGTATGGTCGTCTTCCAAACCCGTATCATTCAGGATTTTATAAAAAGGCCATTCAACAGGGTACTACTTCTCTTATCTTTCTTGTTGATCCAAAGGGTTTTATCAGACAATTTATTCATGCAGAAAAGGACCATCTGCAATTTCTCATTGAGACACAGAAGGATATGGACCGTCCCATTTTTATAGTTCCACAACTCGTCCTCTATAAAAAGACACCTGAAAGGGATTATTCAAGCCTAACCGACATATTTTTTGGGTTCAAAGACCATCCGGGCGTCATAAGAAAGATTGTCCTTTTCTTCAGGCACAATCGCTGGGCCTTTATCGACTTCGGTCGGCCTCTTGATCTGAAGGCCTATTTAAAAAATCAGCCATCTAAAAGATCCCCTCATGATATGGCCGCAGAAATCAAGCAGATGCTTATTGAGAGCATTGACAAACAGAAAAGGGTGATTCTGGGTCCGATCATGAAATCCAGACAGCAGATCAAGGAATTGGTCCTTATGGACGAAAGGATCACCGATGAAATTAAAATCTTGGCCTCTGGTAATGAAAAAAGGCTTAAACAACTCAAAAAAAAGGCTGGGGAATATTTTGAAGAGATCGCTGCAGATTATAACATGACTTATGTCCAGGCTTTTATTTGGGCCTTAACTTGGTTCTGGAAAAAGATTTTTGAAGGGGTGGATGTGGATATGACCGGCCTGGCAAAAGTGAGGGAATGGGCTCGAAGGGGACCACTTATTTATGTCCCTTCCCATAAAAGCCACATTGATTACCTGATCCTTAATTATGTGCTTTACAATTATCATATGCATACCCCCAGGATTACTGCCGGAAAAAATTTGGCATTTTGGCCAATGGGACAAATTTTTAGAAAATGCGGTGCCTTTTTCATCCGCCGTACTTTCAAGGGGGAAAAACTTTACTCAGAGGTATTTACAAGATACATAAAATCACTCCTTGAAGAGGGACACTCTATTGAATTTTTTATTGAAGGTGGTCGAAGTCGAAATGGTAAATTGATGCTTCCCAAGACTGGCTTTCTATCCATCCTGCTTCAGGCCTATTATGAAAGATTTTGTAACGATCTGATATTTGTCCCTGCTTCCATAACTTATGATCAAATTATAGAGGAAAAATCCTATATAAAGGAGATCGGGGGCGGTCTTAAGGAAAAAGAAGATTTCAGGCAGATCATAAGAGCAAGGCGGTTTCTAAAAAGAAGATATGGAAAGATTTATATACGATTCAATCAGCCTTTTTCATTGAATGAATACCTGTCTAAAATAGATCCATCAGTAAAAGATGCTCCCCGCAACATTGCCTTTCATTTAGTTCAGTCAATAAATGCCGTCTCTCTCATAACACCTCTTTCGCTGATTGCAACGGCCATTTTAGCCAATCACCGGAGGGGATTCTATCTTTCAGAACTGGCCGAAACAGTAGACATTCTTTTAAGATTTATAAAGAGGTATGACATTCCTATGGCCGCCACCCTTATTGATTCATCAAAAGCCGTAAAGGAAACATTATCACTGTTGATCAGCCAAAAGGTTGTCGATTTTCTGGAAGATGCAAAAGGAGAAGAGGAAACATTTTACTATGTAGATGAAGATAAAAAAATAGAGCTTGAATATTATAAAAACAGTATCATCCATTTTTTCATTCCCCACTCCTTTGTAGCCATATCACTCTTAACCGGTGCTGAAGAAGTGAGGGAGCTGGAATCAATAATTTCTGACTATACCTTTTTAAAAAATCTTTTTAAGAATGAGTTTGTTTTTGTTGATGATGAGGGTTCACAGGAAAAAATCATCTCTTTAACAGGATATTTTCTGGATTCCAACTTTTTATCCCGATCTGAGGGGAACGGGGGATATAAAATAACCAAACTCGGTTTTAATAAACTACCCATCTGGGCCGCCCTGGCCAAAACCTTCCTTGAATCATACTGGATTTCTGTCAAATCTATAAGCCAACAAAAAAATAAAGGTGGTAAAAGAGAAGATCTTTTAAAGAATATGAATTACCTTGGCAAACGATTTCATAAATTGGGAGTTATTGATCATATCGGTGCCCTCTCCGAACTCAATTTTAAAAACGCCATAAACTTTATTAATAAAGATATCCTGAAAGTTCAGATAAGTTCAGAAGAGGATAATTCCCATGCCCTTGAAAGACTTTCCCAATTCGGCCAGAGACTGTATGAGTTATCACATTACAGGGCGTAAGATTATATTATGGTCTCCGCATTCAATTATATTGACTTTTCTTACTTCACCAAGATTGATGAGTTCGTAAAAAGTCTCAACAACATGTCATTTCGAGCAAAGCGAGAAATCTTACCAATGTAACATGCTGAAAACACAAGATTTCTCCCGGAGCCTGCCCTGAGCTTAAACACTAAGATTCCTCACTTCGCTCGGAATGACAGAAGCGAAGGGGTCGAAATGACAGACCCGCCTGCCAGACGGCGGGCAGGTTCACCGAATCCATCTTTTTACGAGGTTATCAAGATTGGAAGATAATTCTTCCAGTTCATTATTATATATAAAATAATTAAGATTCCTACATCCAGCTTGCTACCTTGCATTCTGACCCCCTTTTTTCTTCTTTGTCTCTGTGTATTAGGGTAAATATCGATCTTGATTATTGTTAAAAGAAGATGGTAAATTTAAGTATATTAACAGAAAAAGGGAGGAAAAAATGCCTGAAATAAAGGCAACTCCACAGCTCAGACTCGTACATGAAACAGACATAAAAGATAAAGTTGTGCTCATCAGAGTTGACCATAATGTGGTAAAAAAAGGGGAAATAAAGGATTCTTCCAGGATAGAAGCAAGCCTGGGCACCCTATTTAATATTATATCAAGGGGTGGAAGACCAATCTTGATGACCCATATTGGAAGGCCGAGGGATAAAAAAACGGGAAAGATAAACTGCCTGCCGGATAGATCAATCGATCCCGTGGTTGCTTATTTAGAAAAAAGATTACGGATAAAGATCGAGATCCCAGCTTTTACTATCCACCCTGAAATTGGGATAAGCACTATTGATAGTTCTATCCAGAAATCTATTCAAAGATTAAGGGAGTATAAGATAGGGGCTATTTATCTTCCTAATGTCAGGTGGTTTCAGGGTGAAGAGACAGATGGACCAGCACGCACCAGATTTGCCAGGCAGTTGGCCAACCTGGCAGGTATCTTTGTAAATGATGCCTTTGGATCATGGCAACCTCATGTCTCTACTTTTGATATCACGAAATTTCTCCCTTCTTATGCTGGTTTTTTACTAGAAGAGGAGATCAAAAACCTTGAAAAGGTTCTTAACCCTGCCAGACCGTTATTAGCAATAGTGGCCGGGGCTAAATATGATACAAAGATAGGTCCATTGAAAGAATTATATCAGAGGGTAGATCATTTGATTTTAGGTGGTATTATGTATAACACCTTTCTTTGTGCTAAATATGGCGTGGATATAGCCGGCGTTCCTGAGGAGGATATTGATCTTGTCTCGGAGCTTGTCCGCTTAGATAAAGAAAAGAGCAAGATAGTAGAGCTCCCACTGCTTGTGGAATCCGAAGATCTTGGGGAGAGGAAAGAGGGAAAAACAAAAACTATAGCTGTTAAAAATTTCCGGAAAGGTGACAGATACAAATACATCCTCGATGTCGATCCAGATTCATTTCATGAAAAGCCTATCCTGGATATAATTAACTCTGCCAAAACCATCCTTGTTAATGCGGTTATGGGTCTTGCCCCTCATTTCCCTGATGGTTCAAAGTCCCTTTACAAGGCAGTAGATGGAAACAGCAGTGCACTAAAACTATACGGAGGAGGTGATACCCTCCAGGAATTGAAAAACCTATGCCCAGGTGTATACTTGAAGGGTTTGGACAATCCCGATTGCTATTATTTCACAGGTGGGGGAACAGTGCTTAAGGCGTTAGAAGAAGGCAGCCCCTTTAAGATTAAACCTGTAGAGCGACTTTTAAAAAGGTAAATAATGACACTGACACCAATCTTTGATCCTCAAGTAAGAGGCAGGGTTATGAGGGTGGCTGCCTTTATGTCAGGCTCGGGAACAAATGTTATCCGGCTTCTTGAAAGAGAAAAGGAACTGGAGCGGGAGCCAGGTGGGTCCCCCTTTAAAATTATCTTCATCTTCAGTGACCGTTCTGACGGTGTCTCAGCAGGGGAAAAGATTGCCCTTGATACAGGAATACCCTACTTCAGTTACGATATAAGAAAATTCTACAGGATGAAAGGATTGAAGAGGTCTGCTTTAAACCCTGAAGGAATGGCAGCCAGAGAAGAATTCGACTCTATAGCCTCTCGTTTAATCAGGGCATTTGATATAGATATCATTGCCCTGGCAGGATATATGAGTTACCTGACACTAAATAGATGTGTAAATGTGCATCCAGGTGATCTCTCCATTCTCACGCCTGATGGCAGAAGAAAATACGTTGGTGATCATGCAGTTGCTGATGCAATAGCCAATGGAGAAACTTCTTTACGTGCCTCAACCATCTGGACAGATGCAGGGGTAGATACTGGCCCCCTGTTGATGGTCTCAAATCCCCTAAAGGTTGAATTGCCTTTTCCTTTACCAGATTTACTTAAAGACAGAAAAGCCTTTGAGAAAGTGGTGGACCTTCACCAGAAACGCCTTAAAAAGATAGGTGACTGGAAGATCTTTCCTTTAACAGTGGAGATGATCTCTAAGGGACGCTTTTCTTTAGATGAAAATAATAACGTTTATGTAGACGGGCACCCTGCACCCAAAGGCTATCGGCTTGAGAAATAAACTTGACAAAAAAGGCCATGCCCTTTAAGTGGTTGTTTAATGAATCAAAATAATAATAAAGTTGTAATAGGTATAGAAGATCTCTCTCTCAAATTTGGTGGGTTACATGCCCTTGACACTGTTAATCTGGAGGTAAGAGAGGGAGAAATACTCGCCATAATAGGGCCCAATGGTGCTGGAAAGACCTGTGTTCTTAACTGCATCAACGGATTCTATCACCCTTATATTGGTCCTTAAAGGGGTCTCTCTTGATGTCATGGAGGGAAAAATCGTGGCCCTTTTAGGGGCCAATGGGGCCGGTAAAACGACTGCCCTAAAGGCCATATCCGGTCTTTTAAAGACAGAATTAGGCGAGGTAACGGATGGCAACATTGAGTTTGAGGGCAAAAGAATCGATCAAAATAGCCCTGAAAAGATAGTAAGATCAGGTATTGTTCAGGTTATGGAAGGCCGGCCCCTTTTTGAACAACTTACCGTGGAAGAAAATATAAAGGTAGGGGCATATTCAAGAAGTGACACGATTGAGATCAAAAAGGACATGGAAAATGTATATCAATACTTCCCCATACTGACAGATATGCGGCATAGAGTAAGCGGCTACCTTTCAGGAGGGGAGAGGCAAATGCTGGTCATGGGAAGAGGTTTAATGGCCAGTCCTAAATTGATGCTCCTTGACGAGCCATCGCTCGGGTTAAGCCCCTCCATGGTAAAAGAGATTTTCAGAATTAGTGAACTCATAAATAAAGAGAACAATACATCCATATTATTAGTTGAACAGAATGCCTTTGCTGCCCTTTCAATCTCTGATCATGCATATGTCATGGAAAATGGCAGAATAGTACTGGATGGCCCCTCTGCTAAACTCAAAGAAAACGAGGATATCAAGGAGTTTTACCTGGGCCTCAGTCAAGTCGGTAAAAGGAAAAGCTACAAGGAGGTTAAGCACTACAAGAGACGAAAAAGATGGCTTTCCTGACTCCCTCCTGTAAACAACCATGTATGAAACCCTCTACAGAAAAGAACATCTCCTTTTCAGAGAAGCATTTAAAAGTTTTCTTTCCCAAGAGATAATCCCTTTTTATGACCAGTGGGAAAAAGAGGGGATTATCCCCAAAGATGCCTGGAAGAAAATGGGTATGCATGGATATCTATGTCCCTGGGTAGAGAAAGAATATGGGGGTGCAGAGCTTGGTCTCGAATATTCTTTTATCATCACTGAAGAGATGGCCCATGCCGGAGTTTATGGCCTTATGGCTGGACTTCACAGTGATATAGTGGTCCCATATATACATAGCTTCGGAAATAAAGAGCAGAAAAAAAAGTGGCTTCCTAACTGTGTTTCAGGCGATATAATCTTAGCTGTAGCTATGACAGAACCGGATGCCGGCTCAGATCTATCTTCAATCAGAACCACTGCAGTAAAAGATGGAGATAGCTACATAATCAATGGAGAGAAGGTATTTATCTCTAATGCCATACTATCTAACTTGATTGTTGTCGCCTGCAAAACAGAGACAGATGAAAGCTCACCCTATAAAAATATAAGCCTTATCTGTGTGGAGGATGGCTCACCTGGATTTTCCAGGGGTAGAAATCTGGAAAAAACAGGTTGGCATAGTCAGGATACAGGTGAACTGATATTCAGAGATTGCAAGGTCCCGGTATCCAACCTCCTGGGAGAGGAGGGAAAAGGCTTTTATTATATGATGGAAAAACTACAGCAAGAGAGACTTGTAAGCTCTATAATGTCTCAGGCGGCAGCAGAGGCTGCAGTCCAGATGACAATTGATTATTACAAAAAAAGGAAAGGCCTAAATCAACCGGAGATACAGATTGATACTACCGGTATGGTGGAGATGGCTACTGATATTGAGATAGGACGCACTTTTTTAAATAGTCTTATCCATGATCACATCATGGGCAAGGATATCATAAAGAAGGTGTCAATGGCCAAATGGTGGACCTCTGATATGGCCAATAGGATAATATCCCAGTGTATGGAAATATACAGAGATTATGGGTACTTAGAAGACTATCAAGTTGGCAGGCTTTTTAGGGATGTAAGGGCACACCCTATATATGCAGGCACCAATGAGATTATGAAGAGGATTATAGGTAGAAAACTGGGAATTTAATGGTATCCACTCAAAATTTTAAGGAGGGGCATGGGTATCTTTTTTTGTTATGCCCTTCAAACATGTCCCCTTGCCATGTCGTTTCAAAATGGTTTATAGCAACTTGACAATGTTATTATACACTCCGGCTTGATAAACTATTTTAAAACGACACCAAAGCTTAAGCTATATTTAAGGCCTGCCCTGGCGCGAACTATCTGGTATATTATATAATCGCTGTATTATTTCTCAGGCGAATTCTAACTACTGGTGCAGTACTAGCCAGGTCTGGGCCAGGGGCATAAGCAAAAAAAGATACCCATGCCTAAAAGAACTAGCAACTTGAAATCTTCACCCTGTTAAATTTCCCAAATGGAACCCTATATAACAGGGCAAGCAATATTTTGAGAAATTGCATTTGATGGATTTTCATCTTACTACAGAGCAAATAGATATCCAAAGGGCAGCCAGAGAATTTGCCACTGGTGAATTCGATCCGGATGCTGCACTGGAATATGACCGTAATCAGCAATTTCCATTACCTATCTGGAAAAAGGCCTGCGGGCTTGGGTTCATTGGAGTACACTTTCCTGAAGAGTATGGTAGTCAGGGATGCGGCGTTTTCGAGAACGTCCTGATAACAGAGGCCTTTTGCCGGCAAGATTCTGGCATTGGGATGGCATTGGCCCTTTCAGATTTTGGCTCGGAGATGATCTTAAGAAATGGAAATGAGAATCAAAAGAGAAAGATCCTGCCTTTTATAGCTCAGGGGAAAGGTATGGCTACCAGTGCCTTTTTAGAGGAAGGTTATTGCCTCGCACCCTTATCAACAACTGCACAAAGAAACAACAATGAATACATCATTAATGGAAGGAAGTCTTTTGTTACACTTGGGAACCAGGCTCATTTTATGGTCGTTGTCTGTCAAACCAGCTTGGATAACCCCCATGCGCAGTCTGTTATCTTGCTTGAAAGACAGATGGGTGGTATAGAGGTATCGAGCATGGGAGAAAAACTGGGTATGAGGCTGATTCCAGTGGACCAGGTCTCTTTCACCAATGTCAGGGTTCCACAAGAAAATACAATCGGCCAAGAAGACACAGGTCATTTACAATTAAGGGACTTTTTCAATGAGATGAGGATTGAAACCGGTGCCATGGGAATAGGAATTGCTCAGGGAGGGCTGGACAGGGCACTGGAGTATAGCAAAAAAAGGGAGCAGTTTGGTAAAGCGATTGTAAACTTCAGCGCCATAAGAAACAAACTGGCAGATATGTATATGGAATCAGAAATGGCACGGCTTATTACCTATAAGGCAGCATGGTCATTTGATAGGGGAAGGCCAGATAATCGAGCTATTCTTATCTCTAAAATGATTGCCTCAAAGACAGCGTATAGGATTACTTATGAGGCTGTCCAAATTCATGGGGGATATGGGTATATGAAAGAGGGCCATATAGAGCACTTTTACAGAGATGCAAAGGTGCTGGATCTATTCTTAGAACCAGGACAAATACAGAGAAACATGCTTGCCGATCAGATAACGGGGAGAACGTAAATGGCCACAGTGTCTCTGAACTGTGTGGGTTTTTAGAGGGTGATGAGGGCTTTTCTTCAGTTCCGAGGCTCCCGGGCTGGTCTTTTCAGCTACTTATCTGCGGGGGACTTTTACCCCCTCCGCATTGTCCCGACATGTCGGGACCTGCGGTTTCCCCCACTGATAAGTCGCGAAAAGACGGCGCCCTCCCGCCAGTCACCTCAGAAATGCCCTCATCACCCAATAGCCCATGATTGCTTAATGTAGAGCTAGTTAAATTTAAAAAGGAGATGATCATGAGAGAAGTTGCTATAGCCGGCGTAGGTATGACAAAATTTGGTATCTCAGAGAAAAGCAACCTTGAGATGTTTGCAGAAGCTGGCTTAGAGGCAATTGAAGGCTCCGGAGTCGAGCCTAAGGATATTCAGGCCCTCTTTTTTGGTAATTGTCTGGGTCCATTCGAGGAGGGTCAGGCTCATATGGCACCTTTTGCAGCCTCGGAGCTCGGCCTTCCTATGTCAGCCCCGGCTACCAGGTTTGAGGCAGCCTGCGCTACTTCAACTGTAGCCTTTCGGCATGCAGCATATTTAGTAGGTGCCGGTGTATATGATATAGTGCTGGTGGGTGGTACTGAACGGGCAGCGGCAATGGGAACATCGCTGGCTACAAGAACATTTGCTATGGGATCACAGTCAAAATATGAAAGCCCGGCTGGTTTAACCTTCCCCGGAGTATTTGCCATGGCAGCCCATATGTATGCAAAAAAATATACCATTCCTCTGGATGAGCTTAAAAGGTGTATGGCTGAGGTGGCGGTAAAAAACCACTACAACGGTAGCCTGAATCCCAAGGCCCACTTTCAAAAAGAGATTACCGTTGATACTGTATTAAACAGCATGATGGTGGCTGATCCTCTTCAGCTTTTTGATTGCTGCCCATTTTCTGATGGCGCCTCAGCCGTTGTGGTGGCTGAGGCAAATAAGGTTAGGGGTTTAGTTGCCCACCCTATCTATGTTGCTGGCATGGGACAGGCATCAGCAGGGGCACTTTATCTTCAAAAAGACCTAACAAGGGTGAGGGCCCGCGAAACATCAATAAAACATGCCTACGAAGAAGCAGGCGTGGGACCAGAGGATATTGATGTATGCGAATTACATGACTGCTTTACCATTGCTGAGATCCTTGCAATTGAAAGCTTTGGCTTCTATGATTTTGGCAAAGGCTATGATGCTGCACTCATTGGGGAAACAGGCTTTAAAGGCAAGAAAGTTATCAATCCATCAGGTGGCCTTAAGGCCAAAGGTCACCCTATTGGAGCAACTGGTACTGCCCAGATTACTGAGATAGTCCAGCAACTGAGAGGAGAGTGTGGGGAGAGGCAGGTAGAAGGGGCTAAAATAGGACTGGTAGATACATTAGGTGGAGACTTTGGTACCCTATGTAATATAATTTTAAGGAGCTCATGATGTCATATACACTAACATTTTCCCAATACCATGAGGGGCTAAAAAAAGGAAAATTTCTTGGCCTTAAATGTGATGACTGCGGCGCCTATACCTTTCCACCTCTCGGTGTGTGCAGCAATTGCGGAAGCAGTAGTATGCAGGTAACGGAAATTGAAGGGAGGGGAACAATCAGGACATTTACAGTGATAAGGGTTGCACCCGAGGGTATGACACCTCCTTATGCTATAGTCATTGTTGAACTTGAACAGGGTCCATGGGTTATGGGTAATATCGTTGGATTGAACCCCGATCAATTAAGTTTGGATCTTATTGGTAGAAAGGTTATCATGGGAAGTCAGCCCGTAAAGGGAGATATGTTCACAAGAGAAGATATAAGGATCTTAACGTTTCATGTCGCATGATTTTAGTCTTGCAAGAGAAAGGATGGTAAAAAATCAGCTAATTCCCAGGGGCATAAATAATGAAAGGGTTCTCCAGGTTATGGGCAAAATTCCCAGGCACCTTTTCATTGAAGAGGCCCTGGCTGGAGAGGCATATAATGACCATCCAGTTCCCATAGGTGAAAAACAGACCATATCACAGCCTTACATTGTGGCCCTGATGACAGAGGCATTAGAGCTTAAGGGGACAGAGAAAACCCTTGAGATAGGAACAGGTTCTGGCTATCAGACAGCGATTCTGGCTGAATTATCAAGTAGGGTCTATACTATAGAGAGAATCAAATCACTCCTGGTAAATGCCAGAGAACTATTAGCCCAGTTAGGATATAATAATATCCTGTTTAAGGCCTTTGATGGAACCCTGGGCTGGAAGGAATACGCCCCTTTTGATGCTATCATGGTAACGGCTGGCTCACCAAGTTTACCAAAGCCCCTTATAGATCAACTGGCAGATAACGGGCGGATAATTATCCCTGTCGGTGATAGATACAGCCAGGAATTGATAAAGGTTATCAAGAAGGGAAAAGGCCTGGAGCAAAAGGGCTTGGGAGGATGTCGTTTTGTTAATCTTATCGGTGTCCACGGTTGGTCAGATTAGGGGATTTTAATGAAATTAAGTGAATTTCCAGAAGATATCAGAAAATACCTGATACCTGAACCATCGGGCAGCATGTTTTACAGGTGCCTGAGGTGCAGGGGTGAATTCGATATTGATCATCTTCTTTATACCTGCCCATCTTGTGGTGAGATATTAATGCTTCATCACAAGGAAACAGGAGAAACACAAGATATAGATGGGGCCTTATGGAGAAAGATCTTTGACTATAGGAGGATGCTTAATTTCAATCCCCTTAAAGGGATCTTCCTCTATTATGAATTCATCGCCCCTATTATCCCCTTAGAATCTATAATATATCTCGGTGAGGCTCATACCCCCTTAGTTATAGCCAACCAAAATCTCGAATCCGCTGCTGGCGGACCATTCTATTTTAAAAATGAAGGACTGAACCCAAGTCTATCTTTTAAAGATAGGGGTATGGCCTGTGCCCTGAGCTTTCTAACCCACTTAGCCAAAAAGAAAAATATAAAGAATCTACTAACTATATGCGCCTCAACTGGTGATACCTCAGCCTCAGGGGCACTGTATTCCGCATATCTAACCAATCTTATAAAATCGGCAGTCCTTCTTCCCAAAGGAAAGGTTACAATGCAGCAACTCTCGCAACCTCTTGGAAGTGGGGCAACGGTGTTAGAGATGCCGGGTGTCTTTGATGACTGTATGAAGGTAGTAGAGGAATTGAGTGAAGAATATAATGTTGCCCTTTTAAATTCCAAGAATAGCTGGAGGATTCTGGGCCAGGAATCATTCGCCTTTGAAATAGCCCAGGACTTTGAATACCTTGTAGTTGATAAAATTGTAGTTGTTCCAATTGGCAATGCTGGCAATATAACTGCCATTATTAGCGGCTTTTTAAAATTTCTAAAGGCCAATATCATTCATGAACTACCCAAAATCATCGGTGTCCAGTCAGATCATGCTAACCCCGTATATCGCTATTATTTAGAGGATGACTCTTCCATAAGGCAATTTGAACCAGTTAATGTAAAACCGAGTGTTGCCCAGGCCGCTATGATCGGTAATCCCGTGTCTATGCCTCGGGTAATTGATTTAGTTAGGGAATATAATCAGGCAGCCAGTCAAAAAAGGATATTCATTGTTCAGGTAACCGAACAGGAGATAATGGATGCCATGATAATAGCAAACAAGAATGGTCATATTGCCTGCACCCAGGGAGGCGAGTCTATGGCTGGATTTATTAAGGCTATAAGGGGGGGGCTTGTTTCCAAAAAGGAGATAGGTGTACTTGCTGCAACGGCCCACGTCCTTAAATTCTCCTCTTTCCAGGAGATGTATCTTGCTAATAGGTTTCCACCTGAATTCGAGGTAAAGCCAAGAGAGGAATTGAAAAACACTCCTATTACAATTGAGCCAAAGGATCTCAGAAAACTACCACAGGCCAACAAACCACTTAAAGGTAAAGATCTTGACCAATTCATTAAGGCAAGTGCGGAAGAGATCGCCAGGATCCTGGATCTAAAAAAAGATAATAATTCAGCCACAAAGACACCAAGACACAAACAATTGAAAATTGACAATTGAAATTGGTGACTTGGTGGCTGAACTTATATAAAAAAGATACAGTAAAGATGAAAATAATTACAAAATATCTTTATAAGGAATTCTTTACTTTCTTCTTTATCTCCCTGATTACCTTTTTAACAATCTACCTTGTAGTAGACTTCTTCGGAAAAATAGACAACTTCTTTGAGGCTGATATCCCGATAAATGTGGCTTTTTCATTTTTTCTCTATCAGATACCTTTTGTTGTTCAACAGATGATACCTTTATCAGTACTCATCTCTGTTATGTTAATATTAGGCATAATGAATAAACACAATGAGATACTGGCCATGAAGGGTTCTGGATTAAGCATGTTTAACCTATCTTACCCCTTAATAGCGATCTCTATTCTTATTGGGATTGGCTCCTTTTTTCTCTCTGAATCCATTGTACCTATTACAAGCCCCATGGCTAATAATATATGGAATATCCAGGTTGAAAAAAAGAGTCCTAAAGGGGCCTACAAGTTGTCTCGCCTTTGGTACAGGGGCAAGGGTACCATCTACCAGATCCATGCCTATGACAGCAGCAAGAATATAATAGAAGGTCTAACAATTTTTTTCTTTGATAAGGACTTCAAACTAATTAAAAGAATCGATGCCAGGAAGGCAACATGGATTAAAGGTAAATGGTATCTTAATGATGGGCTTATCCAAAAAATTGAAGCTGAAGGATCAAGGAAATCAATAAGGTTTACCGAGCATACAATACAACTTCCTGAAACTCCTAAAAATTTTGAGAGTTCAATGAAGGCACCAGAAGAAATGAGTTTTTGGGAACTAAAAAAGTACACGAGAAAAATAAGGGAAGAGGGTTATGATTCAACCAAATGCCAGGTAGGCCTTCATATCAAAATAGCCTTTCCCTTTATTTGTCCTGTGCTTACTTTAGTGGGAATTCCTCTTGCCTTGAGAAAGAAAAAAGGCGGAATTCCCTTTAGTATTAGTATTGGTATCGGTATTAGTTTTCTCTATCTCCTGACATTTGGCCTATCACGTTCTCTGGCCCTATCTGGAGCCCTGCCCCCTATCTTAGGTGCATGGATGGCAAATCTTCTTTTTTCACTCTTTGGTATTTCCCTTATGCTGATGGAAGAGGGTTGAGGAAGGATTTCAAGATGAAGGTATATTTGCCTCTAAGGCCTTTGCTATCTTATTTTTAAGCTCGGTTAAATCAAAAGACTTAATAACATAAAAATCTGCAGCAATGGACTTAATGTCTTCTTTGAAGGTGTCGTAGGCAGTACAGAGTATTACTGGCAAGTTGTAAAACCTATTCCTTATCTCCTGCAACAGATCCAGACCATTATAATCAACCATCTTGATATCCAATATAATAAGATCGGGTTTTTCTTTATCTATCCTTTCTGTCAACTTAAAGCCATCTGCGGCTGTAATAACCTCATAGCCGGCTTCGCTCAACTCCTCAGAGTAAAGTAACCTGATGTGTTCTTCATCATCAACAACTAATATCTTGGCCATAGGTAATCTCCCTATGATAAAAATTGATCAAATAAGTAACCTATGCACTTTTTTCGTGCTTGTTCCAACGATGTTTCAAAAGGCCCTTGGTTGCCTCAAACTGGATACATTCTTCTTCAATAAACTCTTCCGACTCCCTTATGGACATCGTCTCTGTTTTTTTAACATAAGATAGGGTTTTGCCTAAATATATAGGGATAAGCGAGTCCAGAAGTTCATCTATACTCCACAGCTTATCCCTATAAGCAATGGCAAAATCGATCAAGACATTGATCCAAAGATTCGTGGGAAAGTCAAACCGGTCTTTATCCATTTCCCTTATTTCTTTTAATTTATGACCTGTTTCCTTCTGGAGTATCTTCTCCCAAATATGATCGTAGCTATTAAAACCTTCCTGAAATTTTTGAAATAATGTTTCCTTATTGACCTTAACGGGAGGTGGCATCTCTACTTCTCCAAGGCCAAAACCAAAGATTGAAGTTGGCTTACTCCATTTTACATCCCTCCAGAAAGGATAAAATTTTATCATCATCTCAAAAACAGTCCCCAACACCTGTCTAAACATTGGCCCGAGATCTGCGCCTGGATCCTTGGCCCGGTGAATCTTGGGCCTTCCCATAAAGGCCTGACAAATAGGGATATTTTCATTCATGGCAATGGTTGTCATCCAGATATCAATACCGAAATTAGCAACAGCATCTGACCAGGTATCACTTTGCAAATAGGTCTGGGCCAACTTTCCACAAAAACCAAAATCGCCACCTATCGGCTGTCTGACCCTCCTGCCATAAAGGGAACGTGTCAAAGGGTAAGCAATAGAGTTTGTTATAGTGCCATCATATTTATGCCTTACATAAAGGGGGGCGACATAACCAAAATCCTGAAAGAGAGGCTCCCCCAAATGCTTTATCCATTCTGGCATTATACTCTTTAAATCAGCATCAACTACCACCACTCCTTTAGCCTCAAGATCAATAACCTTTTGGAAAAGATTTCTAAAATTATTTCCTTTCCCTTTAACACCAGGTTCTGTTGATATGTACATCTTTGGTGTATCGGTTTTTATACCCAGGAATATCTCCTTTGTGCCATCATTAGAGTTATTATCACAGTTTATAATAACTGATTTCATGTTTCCAAAGAATGTCTTTATCCCTTTGTCTGCCTGTTGCACAGGAAAGGCAATGGAGTCTGCCTCATTACAAGAGGGTATTGCTACAACAAATTCTGCTTTCTTTATATTTTCAGGATTAACCTCATGTTCAAACATCTTTTAGGCTCTCCAACTATCTTCCTATCTTCTTTTCAACTGCTATAATCATAGAATCCTTTATTAGTTTTTCTCCCTAACCAACCAGCGTCTACATATTTTTTAAGGAGAGGGCATGGTCTATATTTAGAATCACCGAGGCCTTCATTGAGAACCTCCATTATAGACAGACACGTATCTAATCCAATAAGGTCGGCCAAGGCCAAAGGACCCATAGGATGGTTCAATCCTAAGGTAATGGAATCGTCCACGGCCTTTGCTGTGCCTACCCCTTCAAATAGTGAATAAATAGCCTCATTTATCATAGGCATAAGAATCCTGTTGACAATAAAGCCAGGAAAATCATTTGCCTCCACTGGTGTCTTATTGAATTTAAGCGCCAAATCATGGGTAATCTTATTAGTCTCATCAGATGTCGCCAGGCCCCTGACAATCTCTACCAGTTTCATCACTGGAACCGGATTCATAAAATGCATGCCTATTACCTTTTGAGGCCTCTTTGTTGCTCCAGCAATCTTTGTTATAGAAATTGAGGAGGTATTTGAAGACAGAATCACATCTGGGGCGCAGATCCTATCAAGGTCAGTAAATAACTTTAACTTTAGCTCCTCATTCTCTATTGCGGCCTCTACTACAAAATCAGCCTCCTTCATATCAGAAATATCTAAAGATCCCTTTATCCGGGAAATGATATTGTTCTTTTCTTCATCTGATATCTTTTCCTTTTTTACCATTCTGGAAAGATTATTCTCAATAACAGCAAAACCTTTATCCACAAATTCCTTGGCTATATCATTCATAATCACTTTAAGCCCTGAAGCAGCCGCTACCTGGGCAATCCCGGCTCCCATTTGACCTGCACCAACTACACCTAATGTCTTAACTTCCATTTGGTAAACCTCCTTTAAATTATATTAAATAATACATTAATATTATTACATCATAATCATAAGTGCTAAAAGTTTAAATATTAAGCTGCAACAACGCTATTAATAACTTTAGCTCACTTTTTATTAATATTTTTTTTATCCTAATACAATAACAAAATCAACCTGAAAACAGTGATCCACTACTTTATTAACTCTACTTGGCCATGGCAAACAGAATCCCTGATATGCATATGTCAGGTGCTCAACTTTTGATTAAGGCCATTTCGATGCCATTGAGATACATTACAGTACTGTTGAACATGCTCAATAAAGCGTGGAAAATGTAGGGTCGGCCCGCCCTCCCCGTCCCGAGACCGGTACGGGATCGGGAGGCGCATATTCCATGTATGCAAGCATATAGCCAGATAATCAGGTCTGGGCCAGGGGTTTTATACCCGCCCGCCTCGCCTGAGCGAGAGCGATGGCGGGCAGGCCCGACCTTAAAAATGTGGCATATAAATAAGCCTAAGGCTTATAAAATGCCACCCTACATTTATATGGTGGTTCAGGTTTTAATAAGTCCACAGTATATTGAGCAAGTACAGTCCTGTTATATTTTCATTGATTAATTTTTTATGCTATGAATTGAAAAATTTATCTATTAAAGGGTGTTCAATAATTCAAATTTATTACTGGGCTGATTTTACCGATTTTGATGTAGTCAAAAATGATGTCATGAGTCAAGACGATATCATGTTCTACAGTATGGATGGTGACATTATCGAGGCCTTTATAAAAATTGCTAATCTCCATACGATATCTGTTTTCTTTAACAAGGCCGAAAGTTCTTTCAACTCCTGTTCTGAACGGTTTCAGTTTTTTATAGATTAAGCTATGGGTCACCGCTGGTCCATATTTTCGATATCCATCATTGAAGTATGTATAACGACTATAGCCATATTTGTATTGTTCTTTGAGATAATCACACGTGAACAGCAAAGGCTGTCCAGATCTGTTACAGACCTTAAAACAGGCATAACGTGTCCTTTTTCGTTCATAGTCAATGCCTCTCGGTTTCATTGCAAAGCCCCAGGGACATAACGGGTAGCCATCTTTGGTAAACCCTTTTGGATAAACCATTTTTTTTCTTACGATGATAGGGATGATATCAAAGAACTCGTGGATGTCATGATGGATTTCCTCTGTATCATATCCCTTGTCCAGAATAATGTAAGAGAATTGAAGGAACGGATAACGAGCGGTAAGCGTTTCAATAAGGCCAACGATAAAAGCCTGATCTGATTCATTAGCGGGTGAGAGAAGGGTTACAAGGGGTATACCGCTAACCGTTCTCAAACTGTGAGCTTTATGACCTACCGCATATTTATGTTTGTGATGACCTTTGCCTGAAAAAGCGACGCTGGGATCATTAAAGTGCCATTGTCCCTGTTCATCCTTTTGTCCCCTTGTTGATCCGGAGGTAATCAGAAATGTTGAATCGGCAACCAGAATAATCCCTTTCTTTCTGTTTTTTGGTAGATCTTTGATTTCAGGATCAAGTAATCCCAGACTGTGAGCCTTTCTGACGAAATGCTTATGGATTTCAATAAAACCATCAGGGCTAAGCCTTCTCCTTAGCGTATTGAAGGTGTTGTGAGATGGTTGAATGTCTTCAGTGACAAATCGATATAGATCATTCTGTTTTAAGGCTTTGGCTAACTGTCGGTCTGATAAAATTCGCTCTTTGACTTTAATCATTCTGGCTAAGATCAAAGAGGTGCCGTACCCTTTAGGTCCTATGCCAGCATAGCAATTAACAACCGGAGAAATACAGCCAATATCGATTGTGGAAAAATACGAAATGAACTCCTTTTCCTGCTCTGTCAGATTGTTGAAATTCCTTGAAAGTCCCGGTAGGGGAACTTGAAAATTGACCATGTGCATGCTCCTTCTGTTCAATATTAGTGTTCAATATTAGGAAAGAGCACGAATACCTTGACATATAAAGAAAATCCTTAAATAAATCTTATTTTCAAAGAACAGCAAATGGTAATTTTAAGGGGGTAACATGTTTCGAAAACCTCACATTTTTGGGGGTAACTTTTTCCAAATCATTGAAGTTTTTGGAAACCAAGCCCCAGAAATCCAGTATTTTGGGGGTAACTTTTGTTTTATGCCCTTGTAACTATGTGTAATTATAACGTATTTTAGTATTGAACAGGCTTTATTTAATAAATTTATCCCCTGTTTGGATTAGATGGATGCTATGTTTCTGTTAAATGATCTTATTCTGCTTCTGGTTATCTTTCTTTCTATGCTGGTAGGCATTCTACTGCCTCGTTTTGGTTCTCTTTTCCAGCCGTATCCTCTCTATTTGATGATGCTTCTCCTTTTCTTAAGTCTTCTCTCTATCAAGATTGACATCATTTGGTATACACTCAGGAAATCTATCTGGATCATTATATTTTTGTCTTTTTTGAAGACGATTGCACTGCCTATAGGTATATATTTTCTCTTTAGGGTTACCTATCCATCCTATGCCATTGCAGCCATGCTTCTTTCTGGTATTTCAACAGGAGTGGTGGCACCTTTTATTTCCAATCTGGTAAAGGCTAATAGTTCCTTGGTTCTGGTTATGGTGGTAATCACCTCTATGCTCGTGCCCTTTACACTGCCTGCTATGGTCAAGATACTTTTGGCACGCTCCATCGAGATATCTCTTTGTGGAATGATCCGCATGCTAAGCTTAGTCATATTTGTCCCTATTCTAACAGTGGAAACTCTTAGGCGTCTGAGTCCTGGCCTGATTAAAGCAATCATGAAAAGACAATTTCCTGTCTCCCTGGTCATTTTCTCACTCATTAATCTGGGTGTCTTTTCACGATATGCTGAGTTTTTCCGTCAAAAACCAGCAACTATCTTGGTGGCTCTGCTTGTTGCCGTGATCCTCTCAGTGATCTATCTGATGGTGGGTATCCTCTTTTTTATGGTAGGAAGCGTTGAGAATCAACTGTCTGCAGCAATCAGTTTGGGAAACATGAACAATGTCTTGATTATTGTCTTTGCCTCTCAATTTTTTGGTCCTCTGGAACCCACTGTTGCCGCAATGTATATGTTCCCTTTTTTTGGTTTGATACTCCCCTTAAGAATTTACCGCCACTGGCGCCAAGAATGAATGCCCCTGCAGCAAGCTGTAGAGAATTACCAAGTTAAAAATACTATATAAAATTTTTCAATATGTAGACTTTTTTTCCTATCAATCGTCTAATATATTAAAAGCGGGCCAGAAAGAAAAACTTATGGTTGATGAGAAAAGCACTTTCGGTGAGCTGGTTGAAAACTATCAGGAAAAGGTTTTTCGGGTCGCCTTGAGTATGCTTGGGGATAAAGATGAAGCCCTTGATATTACACAAGAGGTTTTTGTCAAGGCCTTCAAGTCTTACAAGGATTTTCGATTTAATGCCTCTGCTGAGACATGGCTGATCAAGATAACTATAAACAAGGTGAGGGACTATCTTCGAAAAGAAAAGTTAAGAAGGCTTCTTTTTTTAAAACCTGGAAATATTTCTACTAATCAGATCAATATGATTGCAGATAGTAACCAATCACCCCAAGAAAATTTCAAAGATAAACAGTTGAGGGCCAGCCTGAGGGCCTTTCAAAATGGGCTCAAAGGAAGAGAAAGAGAGGTCTTTGCCCTAAGATTCGGAGACGGATACAGTATTAAAGAGATCTCTGAATTGAGCGGTATCAGCCAGAGTTCAGTAAAGACCTATCTCTACAGGGCTTTGGAGAAGGCCCAAAAACATCTTTCTGATTGGAGGAAGCCATGAATAATGCCCATCTAAGCGATAAAGAGATCTACTCTATGATTATTGAACCAGAGACTGTTGATATGAACCTCCAATTACATCTGAAGAAATGTCAGGATTGCCGAAAACGACTTAATAAAATAAAGGCGATTACCAAAGCCTTTCAGGAACAGATTGAGGATACTGAAATAAATTGGGTAATAGAAAAGGGGAGAATTCTTTCTACTATATCCGACCATCGCTTGCCGGTTATGTGGGGTCGATGGAGAACTGCTGTTATCGTTTCATTTATAGTAATTGTTTCGGCCTTTTTATTTAAACAGATATATGTACAACCAAAAAATGATATCAAGATTGAAGAAACAGAGTTACTAAAAGAGATCCGGATCTTTGCCCCGTTAGAGAGAAAATCTCTCTATTTATGGCTGGATGGAGAAATCAATAATTTTGATACAGATTTAACTGGCCTATGGTATACAAACCTTCTAACGGGGTTTACAGAGGTTAGGGGTGAGGTGGAACTTCCTCAGAGCATACTGTTTCTTGCTGAGTGGGAGGGGGAAGATTTCCGCCAATTTTTGAACTTTTTTTCACCAATAGAGGAGGAAATAGATGAAAAAAAAGATTTTATTAATGATAGTCTTAGCAATAATAGGGGTGACCAGTTTCTTTTTGCCTAATCTTTTAGCCTTTAAAGGCCCTATGGGTGGTGGTAAATGGTGGTACAGTCCTGCTGTTAAAGATAAGTTACAGCTAACTCCTGATCAAACAAACAAGATAAATAAGATCTGGATGGAACACAGGAAACGCATCATTGATATAAAAAGCGATATAGAAAAGGGCTATCTGGATTTGGAAAATCTTATGGGCCAGTCTATGGTTGAGAGAGAAAAGGCTTATAAATTAGCAGAGAGTCTCGGACAACTTCATGCTAAGCAGATTGAGGAACGGATCAGGATGACCATAGATATTCGCAAGGAACTTTCCGTTGAGCAATTTCAAAAACTAAAAAGCTTAAGGGGAGAATTAGCAAAAAGGCTTAGAGAAAAGGGTCACCGAGGAGAGAAAAGGGGTAGATCCGAGATAAATTAGAAAAAAGGCCCTCAGGGAACTAGCCGGAACTTATGAAGAATTAACCGATGCTATATAGTTTTGGAGAAGCCTTTTGTCCTCGGGATTCATATCAATAAATTGGATTCCCATCCCTGGGGGCATCTTTTCCGTGCTCATATCTTTGGATCTAGCCCATGCCACCTTACCTGTGGTGCGGATTACTTGATTGCTGTCTGGTAGAGTGAATTCTAAATCCGAAAGGGTACCCACTTGCAGACTCTTCGTTGTTTTAATAAATAATCCCCCACCACTGAGATTTCCAATATAAGCCCGAAAAAAATCACTTGCTGTTTTAAAAGAGATTCTAATCCTTGCCCTTGCCCTTTCCTCCTTGCGCTTGGAAGAATATCCAAGATTCTGAGTAGTTTTTCTCAACCTCCTAACAAGGTTACAGATTATCTGCCTGAAATCTGAGGCTATCTGATTAAATTCTCTGTCCAAAAAATCCTTATCCACTAACTCCAAAACGGTATTCTCAAGTGCAATAGCCGTAGCCGACCGGGGGGCATGATCAATATAGCTCATCTCACCAAATATATCTCCAGGGCCAAGTATCTCCACAACAAACTTTCTACCCTGGATCATCTTGCTAATCTCCACCTTTCCTGAACTTAACACATAGACAGCAGCTCCATGACTGCCTTCCTTAAATACAATCTCCCCTGCCTTATATGTCTCTTTCCCACTCGTTAAAAACAAATGGACTCCACCTCCTTCTTTTTTGCCAACTCCTTCAATTCATGGGTTACCTTTCTAACCTGATCCCTGGTATCATTGAGACTACCATTGGTATCTATAATGTAATCCGAGAGAAATTTTTTCTCCTCAATAGGGATCTGGGCATTTAATCTTCTTTCTACCTCTTCCCTTGGGAGACCGTCTCTTTTTATTACCCTCTCAAGCTGGACATCTCTGGATACAAACACCAGAATAACCTTATCAAACTTTTTACTCAAGCCCAATTCAAATAAAAGGGGAAAATCTATAATGACAACAGCATTTGGGTCTTTCTTTTTAATGGCCTTAACCAAATCGTCTCTCTCCTCAAAAATCCTTTGGTGGGTAAAGCCCTCCAGAACTTTTCGGCTCTTATCCTCAGAAAAGATAATTTTCGCAAGGGCAGAACGATTCAGTGATCTATCGGGAGATAGGATTTCAGGACCAAAATAGTCAATTATATCCCTCCAAGCAGGTTTATCAGGCTCTACTACAAGGCGGGCAAGGTAATCAAAATCAATTACATATGCCCCTTCATCTTTAAGCATCCTTGCCACAGTGCTTTTTCCGCTTCCTATACCACCTGTCAGCCCTACTATTAACATGATAAGTACTTTAGCTCACTTATAACTTTTTTTATCTCTTCTTCAATAACACATATAATGCGCCTGCTCCTCCATCAAAAGGCCGTGCAGTTACAAAGGCCAGTACTATTTTCTTCAAAACTCCCCTTTTAAACCAAACCGGAAGCTCCTTCTTTATAGCCGGTTGGTGGTCAACTGAGCCCAATCCCCTACCGTGAACAATGAGCACACACCTCATGCCCTTTTGATAACTCTGGATTATAAATTCATTAACAACAGCCTCTGCATCTTTCTTTGTTAAGCCATGCAGATCAATATAGTCCTGGATGGAAAATTCACCTCTTTTAAGTCTTTTCATGATCTTTGGGCCTACGCCAGAAACCGCCCCCTCCATATATTCATCACTGAAAGAAATATCCCAGGCCGCTGATTCCTCAACCAGGCATGAGAGATATTCTCTTACCTTATTACTGCGATTAGGCAACTGATCAGGTGATTTCTCTTTTTTTATCGGGCTTTTAATAATTTTATTTTTATTATCCCTTAAGGGGATAACATCCTTCATTGCTGTTTGAAAGATATCCTCGTCGCTCTCTTCTTTTGTATTATCATCTAAACAACTTGTCGAAACAGCCTTCCCGCTTTTATCAAAATACTTGAGGTCTTTCAGTGATCCCTTAAATGGGTTATTAGATAGTACCCTGTTTTCCTCTATCCTATTTTTTGCTTGACCAATCCTGTCCTTTTTTCTCTTTCCTCTCATGGTAATACAATGTTCAGACATCTGGAAAATTTGACATAAAATGGTTCATTGGACATAGAGATTTACCCTTTTATCGTTGCTCTACCCGATATTTAACATGGAAACCAAACTTATCAAGGGTTATTGGGTTTAAGGTATTAAGATACTCACAA